>NZ_CP051625.1:3600000-3900000 GCF_012844345.1 Pseudomonas sp. gcc21
GCCAGCGTGGACTTTGGCACCCGCTATCTGCGCACGATTGCTTTCTTCTATCCGTTTATCGGACTTAACTTTGTCTTCAACAGCGTGGTGCGTGGAGCGGGTGCAATGTTTGCGGTGCTGGCGCTGAACGTCATCTCGCTATGGATTCTGCGGGTGCCGCTGGCCTACGGTGCGACGGCCCTGTTTGGCGATAACGGCGTGGCCTTGGGGATAGGTATCAGCTTCATGATCAGTTCGCTGTTTTCCCTGGGCTATTACCGTTGGGGTGGCTGGCGCAAGCGGATACTGTTCAAATAATTCAGGTTGGGCGGGCATTATACGAATGCCGGGGTCAGATGAACGCTGATCCCGGACGGGAAGCGCAGCACGGGCAAAGGAGTGGACCATGAATAAAGAACGTTATCTGGCCGAAATAGAAAGACGCTTACTCAAGCATTTTTCCGCATCGCGGGAAGGTTACAAAGCGCCGGCGGAAGATCGCCACCGCCTGGAGGGGTTCATGCAGGGGGCGGCCTTTCTGGGTTTTGCGACCAGCCAGGATATGGCCGAATTGATGGAAAGGGCTCACCTGACCGTCTTCGGCAAAACGATTGAGCAAAGGCGCGTGGAGCATGGATCGCTCTGGCAGGACTCGGTGATCAACTACGACAAGTATGACCAGCCTGCCTATGAACGAAAGAGCAGCTGATTCAATGGCGTTCGCGTCTGCCCTGGAGGTGAACTGGCGATAAAGGACCCTTGATCCAGAAGCAGGCGAGCATGCCTTGATCTATTGGGCGATATGGTGAAGCATCCTATGCAGTTACACCCGCATTCCGCGAGTGATTTACAGGAGGCTGTCATGCTACCCATCAGTGTTCCGGTGGACGAGTTCACCACGCCCGATCCCATCACAGCGGACGAGAACATGCCGGTCGACGATCTGCGAGAACTCATGGAGGAGAATGGCATCCGTCACCTGCCCATCGTTCGCGGCTCGGCGGTGGTCGGCGTCGTCAGTGATCGGGATGTGCGCCTGTCGGCAGGGTTGAGCGCTGCGGAGAAGTTTCTGGTACAGGCCTCCGACATCATGGCCGAAGAACCGCTGTGCGTTAAGGCGAGTACGCCTCTGGATGAAGTGGCTTATGCCATGTCCGAACGGAAGGTCGGCAGTGTAATCGTCAAAAATGATGCGGGAGAGTTGGTGGGCATTTTTACAGCGACTGATGCTCTTAATGCCTTGATAGAAATAGTGCGTGAAAGCCGCACTGCAGTCGCGTCGGAGTAAGTGCCTGCACGCTAGTGCGTGCGAATTCGGCTTTGTTCAATATTGCAATGATATTGAACTCCCATTAATGTTTAGCGCTTGCGAGGGGTAGCGGTTATTGATTGCCCGCCTATCCCTCGTCTTCATACAGAACAACAATAGTGCTGCGCCACGCAAAAGATGGTGGCGTTGATGATAAGGATTGTCCATGTCTCAGAATGCCCACTCCCTTTTGCTCTTTTTCGAGGGCGAGCAGAACTACCGAACCTGTTTGAAAATACTCCGACTACTCGAAGAGGCGGACAGTGAAGAGGCCCGTGATCTGGGTGAAGAGTGGGGCGTTGATCTGGCTGCGGAGTGGGATGGCGAGTGGTTCAATCAGAGTGTGGCCCCGGCGCATACCTTCATCCGCCTGAACTATGAAACAGCTACCCGTTACGAGTTGCCGTTAGAGCTGCTGCAGCAACTGTTTGAAGCGGGATTGAAAACAGCCTGTCTGGAGATCTTCTACGATCAGGTCGGAGAGTTTGCCCAGTTCTTCTTTACAGAGGGTGAGTTGGTAGCGCCGGATGTTATGTTCGGCAAACAGGCAGGGCTTGCTGATATCGTCGAACAGGAATTTGAATGCGACCTGGGCAATGAGGCGCGCCACGGATATCAACTTCCCGCAACGATCACTCAACTGATCAGGCAACGGGAGGAGAATGAAGCCCGTGGTAAGGAGATGCTGGAGGCGATGATGAGCCTGGGCGTCGCATCCCGGCAAACCGGCGCTCATCCTCTGGAGCTTGCAAGATCCGCTTTGGTTCTGCGCGCCGTAGGGAAAGGCCTGTTGCAAGCCATAGTGTTTGGCGTGCTTACCGTGCTGCTGTTCAAAGGGCTCTGGCTATGGGTGGGGCTGACCGTGGTCCTGCTGGTGTTGTTGCCTCTCTTGTACGTGTCCAAAGTAGCCGCTGTTTTCAAGGACGACACGGATGATGTCGGGGAGGAAGCATTATGCTGACGCAGATTGAATGGTGGGGCGGCCTGCTCATCATATGGATGGTGCTTGCTTACAGTGCTATCTACAAAGACCTCATGCGTGAATCAAAACTGGATCTGACGTTCCTGCTAACCACCCTGGTGCATGTCATCGCCATCGGCGTGCTTGCCGCGTACTTCTATTCGCTGGGATCCAGCACAAGCCAACTTATATACATCGGTTCGGTCGGTGCGGGCGTGCTCATCACGCTTTATCTGGTTTTTGCACCTGGCTCAGAAGATCCCGAGGAGATTGCAACTGGGGAGGATGAGGAAGTCGGTAAAGGTTTTGAGATTGCCGGCCAGATGATCCTGTTTCTGCCGCTATTGGTTAGTCTGGGGTTGGGTGGTTACAAGGCACTTATTGTAACCGCTATCGTTTAGGAACGAGTGTTGGCCAGTCGCATGGTACGCCGGATCTTCCCGGCGCCACGCACTTAACCAGAAGGAATTACGGATGCATCCCAGTCATATTTTCTGGCCGGTTCTGGCACAGATACTACTGACGCTTATCATGTACATAGTGCTCGGAATGAGGAAGGCCAGTGCTATTAAAACCGGTGCGGTGAACCGACAACAGGCCGCTCTGGACAATAAGGTATGGCCGGAGGATGTGGTCAAGGTATCCAACAATATCGCCAATCAGTTCGAAGCGCCGATCTTGTTTTATGTTCTTTGTCTGGTCGCCTACTCGATCAATGCCGCAGGTACGATCGCGGTTACCCTGGCGTGGATATTTGTGGCCGGCCGTTACGTCCATGCCTATGTGCACGTGAGTTCGAACTACGTACCGGTGAGGCTGCGGCTCTTTCTGGCTGGCTGTCTGGCGCTGATGGCCATGCTTGGGTTACTGGTCTGGCAATTGGCATCGGCGGGGTTGGTTGCATAGCAACTTCATCCCGCATGGGCACACATGTTATCGAAATTGCCTGCATCCACAGCCTTTGCCGTAACGATGGCTCAGATACAGGTGCTCCCGCCATCCACCGGCAGTGCGATGCCGGTGGTAAACGCGGCTCCCTCTGAACATAGATACAGTACGGCCGCGGCTATTTCTTCGGCTTTGCCGATGCGGCCGACAGGATGCAGCGCGGCGGCGAATTCGGCTTTGCGTGGGTCTGTTTCTGCGGCGCGGCGGAACATGTCGGTGTCGATTACCGCCGGGCAAACGGCGTTGATTCGCACGCCCTTCTTGGCGTATTCAACGGCGGCTGAGCGCGTCAGGCCTAGTACAGCGTGCTTGCTGGCGGCATAGATGCTCATTTTGGGGGCTGCGCCCAGCGCGGCGATGGAGGCGGTGTTAACGATGGAGCCGCCGCCGTGCTTGAGCATCAGCGGAATCTCGAACCGCATGCACTGCCAGACCCCCTTTACGTTCACGCCCATGATGCGGTCGAACACAGCTTCGTCGCCATCAGCTAGCTTATGTTGTTCAAACTCGACACCGGCGTTGTTGAAGGCGCAGTCCAGGCGGCCATACTCGCGCTCGATCATACTCAGCAGTGCCTTGACCTGCCTCGCATCGGCTACGTCGCAGGTACTGAATACGGCATCTCCACCGCGCCCACAAATATCCGCCACGACTGCTTCGCCATTGATGACGTCGATGTCTGCGAGTACCAGGCGTGCACCCTGTGCGGCAAAGGCTTCTGCGGTGGCCTTGCCAATGCCAGCGGCGGCGCCCGTTATCAATACGACCTTGCCCGAAAACGCTGAATCCATAAAACCTTGCTCCTGAGCGATGGGCGCTGCCCAATGCTGCGCTCCGCCGTGGACAGAGAATACCAACGCCGCAGGCCAGTTTTGCCTGAATCAAAGCTGTTGTTTACGCATCATGCCAAAGGCTGATAAGTCTCCCGGTGAGACGCGGTGATGGGGTTGAGACAGTCGATCATTGCTGTTCGCATGAACTGATGCTTTCTGAACTTCTCTCGACCGCGCGCACTCTTCAGTTGATAGGGCAAAACCGCACACCAGAGGCCCATCACCCGGAGATGCAATGCCAAGACAACCGACCGAAGCCGAGCAACGAGCGATACTCCAGCGGTTGGACAAATTCAGCCGTTTCACTGACAGCAGCATCGGCCTGCCTTTTACACGGTTCAAGATTGGGGTCGAGGCCATCGTAGGCCTGATCCCGGGTATCGGGGATCTGCTTGGTTTGGGCATGGCAGGCTATGTGCTTCTGGAGGCGCAGCGCGCTGGTGCGAGCGGTGAGGTGAAGCGGCGCATGTTGCGGAATATCGGCATCGACTTTGTAGGCGGCCTGATCCCGGTGGTGGGGGATGCCTTCGATGCTGTGTTCAAGGCCAACACACGCAATACGCGATTGTTAAGGGATTATCTGCACACGCAGCTTGAGGTAGAGCCACCTCCGAAATCATTCCCCTGGAAGGTTCTGATCGGTTTATCTGTTCTGTTTGCCGGCATCGCAGGAGGCGTGGCATTTCTCTTGTGAAAGCGCAGGCAAGGGGATAGATTTTCGTGTTTTCTTCTAGCGGCATCTAACGGCACGCCTGTCTGCATGGTCTGCACCTGTCCGCCCTGAAGATCGATTCGATCATCTCCTTGCGACCGGTGCAAAATGCGCGAAATTGGCCTAACGGTACTGTTACTTTCCCTCAGCAATGTCTTCATGACGTTCGCCTGGTACGCCCACCTCAAGGAGCTCAGCTCCAAGCCCTGGATCATCGCCGCGCTGATCAGCTGGGGCATCGCCTTCTTTGAGTACATGCTGCAGGTGCCCGCCAACCGAATTGGCTATGGCGTGCTGTCGCTGGGGCAGCTCAAGATCCTGCAGGAAGTCATCACGCTCTCGGTGTTCGTGCCCTTCGCGGTGTACTACATGAAGGAGCCGCTCAGGCTGGATTATCTGTGGGCGGGCCTGTGTATTCTGGGCGCAGTTTTCTTTATTTTTCGGGGCAATATGGCGGGTACATGATGGTGTGTGCGAGTGCGCACCCGAGGACCAATGATCATCTATTTTGCGAACTCTCGCGGCGGGGCAGTATTCCCGTACGGGAATAAAACACATAAATATTGTTGGGTGACGGCCAAATCTTCCCGTTCGGTAATATTCGATTGAATCGTCCTTCAAAAGCGCTTAATCTTCCCGCTCGGTAATCTTTTGGAGCGACGATCTCTGTGATCAAAACCCCCGTTGAGCTGGGTGCAGCTATCAAGCAGGCCCGTAAACAACTCGGGCTCACGCAATCGCAATTGGCGTTGGCTGCAGGCGTGGGAGTGCGCTTTATTGGGGACCTTGAAGCAGGCAAGCCAACTGCACATCTGGGCCTGACGTTGACCGTGATTCAGGCCTTGGGTGGCGAGCTGACGCTGACAGGTATGCCGGTGAGTTAGAAGACGGAACGTGCGTGAATCGCTTTCACCCGATGATTTTTTATGGCTACTGGCTATCAATATGCATTACCTTGGCTGACGCAAGGGAATGCGGTCAATCTGCTCTATGAGGTAGTTAGCCTTATTCCTCTTGAAACAACGCTCAGGGGAATGAAATGAAAATATTAAAGGTCGCGGTTGTTCTATATGGATTGTTTTTAGTCGGATGCGCTTCGAATCCCATGTCAGTTTCTTCTGATGTAGCGGCGAAGCGACCGAGCGGCGATCAGGCACAAGTACTGTTTATGCGCGATTCATTTGTAGGCAGTGCGGTCAGTGCTTCAATCTACGATGTCTCCGGTAACGAGCCGGTTTTCATCGGAATACTGAACAACGGAACAAAGGTCGCCTATAACACATTGCCCGGTAAACACACCTTCATGGTTGTGTCAGAGGCAGCTGATTTCATGGAAGCCGATCTGAGCGCAGGCAAAACGTACTACAGCATCGTCACGCCCAGGACGGGAGCATGGAAAGCCCGGTTTTCAATGTGGCCCATCAAGCAGTCAGGCTCGAAGTACCGTCTCGATAGCAATGATTTTCAAGATTGGAGACAGAAGACCAAACTTGCCGCAATGACACCGAACGCCCGCGCCTGGTACGGAGCGAATAGAGACAGTGTCATTTCGAAACAGCAGAAATATTGGCGTGTTTGGCAACGCAAATCTCAGGCCGATCTACAACTGAGGACGTTGCAACCGCAGGATGGCCTATAACTCTTTAACTCCCATTAATCACCGCTTATAAGCGATCCTGATGTATCGCTCAGTCGATGCATAGTCACCTTGGGCGCCGCTGCGAATATGCTAGTGTCAGATCCACATTGCAGGCGAGCGTTGGTATGCGCGCATCGCAGCTGCCACAGCCTATGAGGAGACTGACGGGTGAATTATGACGAGGTGGTATCAGGGCGGCGCAGCATTCGTGCGTTCAAGCAGCAAGCGGTTCCGCGCAGCCTGATCGAAGAGGTTATTGCGCTGGCCCTTCGGGCGCCGTCTTCGATGAACACCCAGCCATGGCATCTGCATGTGCTGACGGGCGAGCCGCTGGACCGGATTCGCGCGGAAAATACCGAACGTATGCTGGGCGGTGTGCCGCCATCCAAGGAAAGCCGCGGCACCCACGCCTACGAAGGCGAGCACCGGGATCGGCAGGTGGAAATTGCGGTGCAACTGTTCAAGGCCATGGGCATCGCTCGCGATGACAAGGACAAGCGTCAGGACTGGATATTGCGCGGCTTCCGTCAGTTCGATGCGCCGGTTTCCGTGGTCGTGACCTATGACCGTGTGTTGCGCGATGGCGACATCGCTCAGTTCGACTGTGGCGCCCTGGTCAATGGCCTGGTCAACGCAGCCTGGTCCCGCGGTCTGGGCTGTGTGGTGAACAGTCAGGGCATCATGCACTCCCCGGTGGTGCGCGAGCATGCGGGCATTCCTGATGATCAGGTCATCATGATCTGCGTTGCGATGGGCTATCCGGATGAGGACTTTCCTGCCAATGCCGTCGTATCGAAGCGTCGTGCCGTCGATGACGTAGCGACCTTTGTGGGCTTCGACGAGACGGTGTCCTAGCACGCTTCACATGAGCCAAACCGGATTCAGGACGCTATGAATCCGGCCCCCTCGACGGCCTTGAAAATCAGCAACACCCCCGTGCCTACCAGTAACCCATACACCACCTGCCGGAACCGTTGTTCGTTCAGGCGGTGATGCAGGAATTCGCCGAGCAGCACACCAACCACCAACAGTGGCAGATAGAGCACCAGGCGGGGCAGGCTGGGGATCAGGGTGCCGTCGAATAGAAACAGCGCAGTCAGGCAACTGTTCAAGGTGAGCCAAACGACCAGCAAGGTGGCGCGCATGCGGCTTTTGTCGAGCTGAATGCCGCCGATAGCGTAGACCAGCAGCGGGCCGCCGGAAGCGAACAAGCCGTGGGTGATGCCAGCGCCGAAGGTCAGGGCGCGGCTGAGCATCAGCGGGTGCGGCGTGATTTTGGTGCCGCGGTACATGCGCAGGAGTTCGCGGCTGGCGAACCACAGCACCAGCATGCCGAACAGCAGTTTCAACAGGTCATCGCCAAGCCAGGGACGCAACAGGTAACCCGCCGCCGTGCCCAATAACATCAGCGGCAGGATCAGCTTGAGCAGTACCGGCCAGTAGATATATCTGCGGTTGCGCCACACCAGATACCCGGTCATCAGCACGTTAAGCGGCACGACCACGGGCATCATTTCTGGAATCGGCAGAATCAGCGCGCCCAACGACAGAGCAATCACCAGGCTGCCAAAACCGGTTACGGCTTCAATGGTGTAGGCCAACAATATGAACAAACCGAGCCATAGCCAGGGATCAAGCAGCATTTCTAATGCCTTATTTGAAAATGGGGTAAGCCAGGCCGCGCTGGCCGAGGTGGAGCTCGGCCGTCCCTAGGGAGCGCGGCCTGGGACCGTCGAGTTCCATCTCGATGAAAGCCGGTTTCCGAGACTCCGCTGGTCGAGGTGGAACTCGACCTTCCCAGTACAGGGTATCGCGATATGGCGTTAGCGTAACTCACCAGCGAAGCGCTTACGTACCTGGCGCAGGTACAGTGACGGCGCGATGCGCCAGAGCAGGCTGCCGAAACGTGAGACCGGTTCAGGCAGTATCCAGCGCTTGCGCCGTTGCAGTCCGTCATCAATCAGTTTGGCCATCCATTCGGCGCTGCGCATCCCACCGACCATCGAGCGGGGGTGTTGGGCGGTGCTGCCGTCGCGGCCCAGTGCGTGGTGTTCGATGGGTGTGTCGAGAAAGCTCGGGTAGGCCATGAGTATGTGGATGCCATCGGGCTCCAGCTCCAGGCGTAACACCTCGAAGAACTGCGTCAGCGCACCTTTGGCGGCGCAATACGCAGCGCGGCCGGGGACCGGCATCCAGCCGGCCATCGAGCCGATGCAGACGATCGACCCACCCGATTCGCGCAGTAGCGGTAGCGCCGCCATGGTCAGCTCCACCGGGCCCTGCCAATCCACGGCCATGACCTTGCGAAAGACGTCCGGGTGGGTCTGATGGGCGGGGGAGCGGTGGGTGATGCCGGCATTGTTGACCAGCAAATCGAGCCGGCCGAAGCAATAGCGTACCTCATCGATCAGAAAACAGATGTCGGCTGCCTGGGTAATATCCGCTGTGACCGTCAGCACCCGCTCCGGGTCGCCTAGTTCTTCAGCGCAGGCGGTCAGGCCTTCTGCGTCGACGTCGGCCAGCACCAGGCTGTGTCCGGCGGCAAACCAGTGACGCGCCATGGCCCAACCGAGGCCAGAGGCGGCGCCGGTGATCAGGGTGACGTACATAGGCTGTCTCTCTGTATCAATGATTGCGCAACCCATTGCTCTCGACGAAATACTCGAAGGTTTCGACCGATGTTTTTGCCAGCGGATAACCAAATTCCTCTTTCAAACGACGATTGCTGAGTACCGGGCGAAAACGCAGGAAGTTGACCTGCTCCGGCCCGGTGGGTTTGCCGCGCCATTTTGCGATCTGTAGCCCGGCTTTGACGAGCCATACCGGCAGGGTCAATAGCGGCTTGTTCAGGCGACGGGCGATATCCTGCATGGTCAGCGCGCCATCGCCGGCCATATTGAAGATGCCGGTCTTGTCTTGCCTGATGCCCATCGCCATGGCGCCGATCACGTCCTGATCCCAGATGAACACGAAGGGCGAATCGCTGCCCTTGAGCGCGAGAATGCGCGGGGCCATGAACAGATCAGTGATCTGGTTGCGTGTGTCGGTGCCCAGCACCGTGCCGGGGCGGAATATCAGCTGGCGCAGTTGCGGATGGCGTTCGCGGTAATCGGCGAGCATCTCTTCGATCAGCCGCTTGTGGTCGGAGTAGGCGAACTCGGGGTTGCCACGCAGGGCGTCCTGTTCGTCGATCCAGGCCGGGTTGTCCGCATGGTATCCATAGGCAGCGCCGGAGCTGGTGACGGTCAGGTGTTGCACGCCGGCTTTGATGCAGCAATCGAGCACGTTGCGGGTGCCGTTGACGTCGATGTCGTAATCACGGGCGCGGTCCGGCGAGGCCTGGAGCACCGAGGCAAGATGCACGACATGGGTAATCTTCTCGCGTTGTAGCAGCTCGGCCAGGGCCGGGTCGCGCACATCGACGATCTTCAGCGGAATATGCAGATCGTTACGCGCACGCAAATCGGTCCCGATTACTGAAAAGTGCTCCGCCAGGCGGTTACCCAGCTGGTGGCCGATATAACCGGCCGCGCCGGTGATCAGTATGCGTTTAGTCATGTGCAGTCCGCGCCCAGATGTGCGAGAGAGTGATGCCTGACACCAGATGCCAGACGCCCCAGAAGGCAGTAATCACCATCATGCCGCCGGCCTCCGGGAAGAAGGTGAACAGGATGACCAGGCCGAGCCCCGAGTTCTGGATGCCGACTTCCATGGTGACTGCCCGGCGGTCCGCCACGGGCAGCCTGAGCAGCAGCCCCATGCCGTAACCCAGCGACAGGGCCAGAAGGTTATGGGCGACCACCAGCCAGAAAAAGCTGTGGAAGCGCTCAAGGAACAGGTCGAAATTGTTGGTGAAGGCGATTGCGACGAAGCCCAGAAAGACCAGCAGAGAGATGATCCGCAGGGGCTTTTCGCTGCGGGCGACCAGGCCGGGCAATCGCCGGCCGATGGTCATTCCCAGTACCAGAGGGAGCGCCAGAACCAGCAGCACCAGTAATAGAATGCCGCCCGGTTCCAGGGTGATTTGCGTCAGGTATTCGCGGGTGTGCGGGTTGAGCCAGCCATAGAAGGCGAAGTTCAGTGGCGTCAGCACCGTGGCGGCCAGGCTGGACACCGCCGTCATGCTGACCGACACCGCGACGTTACCGCGGGCCAGCCAGGTCATGATATTGGAGAAACTGCCGCCGGGGCAGGAGGCCACCAGAATCATCCCCAGCGCCAGCTCAGCATCAATCTGCAGCGCCCAGGTGAACAGACAGGTTGCCAGCGGCAGCAGCAGAAACTGGGCGAACAGCCCGGCCAGCGGCGCGATGGGTGCCAGCGCGATGCGCTTGAAATCCTCCAGCCGCAGGCTCAGCGATACGCCGAACATCATGCACGCCATGATGACGTTGAGCATGATCAGACTGGCCGGGTCGAACTGGATCGGCAACGCACCGCTCACGCTGCGGGCACCGGCTTGGGTTCGTCAACGCTGAGCCCGCTTTGCAAAGCGCTGATGTGCTCGGCCAGCGTCTTCAGGTATTCATCCTTGTTCACGTAATAGGCCATGCGCGGCAGCTTGATGTAGTCGTAGCCACCGTCGAGCGTCACACCGGCGCGCTCGCGCTTGATCGCGTCGAACGCCTTGGCAGCTTCCGCGTTCTGCTGGCGCTGACGGATGTACAGCGCCACCAGCCGCGCCTGCTGGTTGCGGCCCTCCCAACCGAGCCCTGCGGCTTCGATCATGCCCATCATGAACAGGTTGTCGTGCCTGGGATGGAACACGTTCATGTACAACTGCGGCGCATCCTGCCCGTCTGGCCAGTTCAGATGCTGGCGCTCGATAAAGGGATAATCCAGCAAGTAGCCGGTGGACATCAGGATCAGGTCATATTCCGCGCTCTGACCATCGGCGAAGGTGACCTGCTTGCCGCTGACCCGGCTGATATCGCGGCGCGCGTGGATATCCCCGTGGCCGAGATGATGCAGGATCAGCGAGTTGATCACCGGGTGGGATTCGTACAGCCGATAGTCCGGGTCGGGCAGGCCATAGTCAGAGGGCTTGCCGATAACCATGCGGATCATCGCGCCATCGACGCGTTGCTTGATCGCACGCGGCAGTTTGATTTTGCCGCCGAGGGTATCGACCGGCCGGCCCTTGATGAACTTGGGAACAAAGTAATAGCCACGGCGCAGGCTGATATCCACCGATTGCGCGTGGTGAACGGCATCCACGGCGATGTCGGCGCCGGAATTGCCGCAGCCGACAATCAATACCCGCTTGCCCTTGAATACGTCGGGGGTGCGGTAATCACAGGAATGCATCAGCTCGCCGCTGAAGTCACCCGGCAGCGTCGGCATGTTCGGCTTATGCAGGGTGCCGTTGGCAATTAGCACGCCATCGAACAGGCGCGATTGCTGCTCGCCGGCTCGCTCGGTAGTGAGTTTCCATTGCGCGCCAGCGGGTTCGACGCTGAGTACGCGGGTATTGAATTGATAGTGCCGGCGCAGCGCGAAATGGCTGGCGAAATCCCTGAAGTAGGCTTTGAGTTCGCTGTGGTGCGGATAGGGCGCGACGTCATCCGCCATCGGGAATTCCTTGAACTCCGTCATGCGCTTGGATGAAATCAGGTGCGCGGTCTCGTACATGGTGCTGTGCGGGTTATCGATGTCCCACAAACCGCCGACATCGCTGTGCAGATCGAACCCGGTGAAGGGAATGCCGAGTTTCTGAAGATTACGGGCTGCGGCCAGGCCCATCGGACCTGCTCCTATCACGGCATACATGGTGCTACCTCGGAAGTCTTGTTGTTATGCTTGCCAGTCTAAGGGATGCGCTGAAATGCGTATCGCACCAAACGGGACAAAGGACCGGCAATTCAGGCCATGGGCGATATTTCCGAACACAGCGTTACGCCGCTATATAGCCAGGCGATCGTGCAGGCGGCTGAACGTCAGGGCCTGACGTTACCAGCGCAATTGCTGGCAGAACTTCGCTCCGATCAGCGCGTGCCGCTGGCCCGGCAGGACGCCCTGTGGGACGCTTTTTGCGCCGCCAGCGCCGATCCTCTGGCTGGCCTGCGTCTGGGGCTGGAAATGCAGATTGGCCATCTGGACAGCGTTGGCATGTTGCTGGTGACCTCCGACACCCTTGGCGAGGCGCTGGACGAATTGGTGGAATATGCGCCGGTGGTCGGTGATGGCGGCGAATTCAGCGTGCGCCACGCCGGTGAGCAGGTGTTTATCGATTATCAGCCGGACTATTCCGTACGCCAGGCCGAGCGGGTCGAAGCGGTGCTCGCCAGTCAGCTCAATCTGACGCGCTGGGCTACCGGTGGACGCTTTCGTGCCGCCGGCCTCTGGCTCAGCCACGCACCGCTTGCCGAGCTGGACAGCTATGCGCAATTGATCGACTGTCCACTGCATTTTGACGCGGCGCATAACAGCCTGGAGTTTGCAGCGCAGCAGCTCCATTTACCCTTGATTCAGGCCAACAGTTCGCTGCGTGAACACCTGCGCCAGCTGGCCGACCAGACGCTGGCTGCGCTCGGCCAGCACAGCCTGACGGCCGAAGTGCAGCGCCTGGTCCGACAGCATCCGCGCTGGGGTAAGGAGCGGGTCGCAGCCGAGCTGGAGATAAGCGGCCGGCATCTCAATCGCCGTCTCGCCGAGGAAGGACTGTCATTCAAGAGCCTGCGCGAAAGTGTCTTGCAGCAGATGGCCTGTCGCGCGTTGCGTGGAGAACAGCGGGTCGCAGAGATTGCCGAACGGCTGGGCTTTTCGGATGAAGGCGCGTTCGTGCGTGCGTTCCGGCGTTGGCAGGGTGTCACGCCGGCGCGTTATCGGGATACGGCGGGCGGTGACGTGGCGCTCAGCTGAATATCCCGGGGGCGGGACAAAGCCGGGCCAAAGTGTGACGCGCTTACAGGGTCCACTTCTTTAGAGGACCGCCTATATCACCTGGCTCACGGCCTGCTTCACGCGCAGCTCCATGTGGTATCTGCTTGCTGGCGCTCGAGGTAGAAACTGAATTCTTTGGAAGAATCGGGGCTTAGCCCAGGGAGGGCTATGGATTTTTTGCTCAGTTTTGTTGTGGATTTTGTAGTTGAGGGAGTGCTGTATTTCGTCGGCTACTGGTTTTTGAAGGCAGTGTCCCTAGGCAGGTTTGAAGATTCGAATGCAAGCGGGTGGGTTTCGTTGGTCGGCCTGATGGTGATTATCCTGGCGGCAGTGGGTTTGTATTTGATCCTGAGTGACTGAGGTTGATATCCAGAAAGGGGAACGGCGTCAGGCGTGCAGTGAGCGATTTTGCGAGAAAACCAATTCAGATGAATCAGAGCAGCGGCGCAGCCCAAAACATAATTGCCCAGGGAGAAAAGTGACACTATAGTGTCACTTAGCTGAATCGAGGGTTCTTTTATGAAAGTTGAGCTTGTTACCAACCTCAAGCGTCAGGCTACGAAGATTCTGGCCGACCTGCATGAGTCGAAGGAGGCCGTCCTGATCACCGAGCATGGCAAACCCTCCGCTTATCTGGTCGATGTGCACGACTATGAGTTCATGCAGCGTCGGCTGGCGCTGCTTGATGGTCTCTCACGGGGAGAGCGGGCCGTGCTTGAGGGTAGGACCTACAGTCAGAGCGAGGCGAGGGAAAAGATGAGTAAATGGCTCAAATAATCTGGACCGAGCCAGCTCTGCAGGGACTGGATGCCATCGCTGAATACGTCGCTCTGGATAATCCTTCCGCGGCGCGCAATTTGGTCGAGGACGTTTTTAAAAGAACCGCGCGATTGGAAGATTTTCCGCAGTCCGGACGCATCCCGCCCGAGCTACCCGATTCCGTTTATCGGGAAGTAGTCGCACCACCGTGTCGTATTTTCTACCGGGAAGAGGGAAGAAGTGTGCTCATCCTGTATGTGATGCGGGTCGAACAGGAACTTCGCACATATATGCTGGAGCGCAGATAACCATGCTCGCGGGATTTTTGACTGGACGCCAGATCATCGGACTTTACCGAAATGGCCTTCAGAAAAACCGGTGTGATCATCCCCTTGCTCAAGCTGCGGCAGAGAAGCTGCCGTGATTTTCCATTGTTCCTATGGATTACTATCCTCGGTGCATGGGTTATCGCACTTGGGGAGACGCCAATGGATCGCTATAAAAACCTGAGTGAAGATTCCGGGGTAATTGCCTATGAGCTCTCGCCAGGCGCCATCGTTGTGCAATTCAACAATGGTTGGAAATACGAGTACACCGACGAGAGCGCTGGAGCTTCCGCCATTGCAACGATGCATCGTCTGGCGCGGGCGGGGAAGGGGCTCAGCGGTTTTATATCCGTTAATGTCCGGGACGCGTATGTACGCAAGTTTCGGTAGCGTGTAGCGCCAATCGGCTCGGGTCGTTCGGGATCTCATCGAGCTGAACCCCTCCTTCCCTACTATTTCAACTAAGTACGCGACCTCACCCCAACCAACCCAGCATCAACAGCACGCCGATAATCCAGGCGCTGAGGGCGACGGTGCCGGGTTTCCAGAGGCGATTCCAAGGTCGTTCGTAGCGTCGCCAGCGGTCGCTGTCCACATGAGGCTTGGTGGGTGGAAGGGGCGGGCGCTGCAGTAGACGTTTCAGGCGGAGTGATGCCTGCAGCGACGGGCTGGGCAAGCGGGTCAGCGCCGGAGGGATTGTCCAATCCATCTTCATTACTAGCACGGCGATGGCTGCGGCCACGAGTACCGGCCATAGCGACGCCCAGATGGCGTACAGCGGCAGGCTATCCAGCATCGCCTCGCGCAGGGGCGGCCACAGCCAGGGCAGGGTGACCGGCATCAGGCACAACAGCGCCCAGGGAATTATTTGACCAGCGGGTGCAGTGGGCAGCGATGCGTTCTGCTGCTGGCTTTCGCGCATCAGCCACAGGGCGCGCAGCACCAGCAGCGTGGTGCCGACCGAGCCGGCGGTAAGCAGGGGCAGCCAGTCCGCCACGGCGCTGGCATCGACGCCCTCCTTGAGCAGCGCCTTGACCGCCGCGCCGCTGGTCAACGGCAATCCGGCGAGCGCCAGCGCGGGCACGATCATCAGTAGCCAGTGCACCGGTCTCTCGTTCACGCATTAGTCACCGTTTTTTTCACAAAGTGGCAGGCGCAGGTATTCGATAGCCAGTGATTGATGAAGGCTTGCTAGACTCTATGGCAGGTAGTCCCGTTGATCGGGTTCCCCTGCACGGCGGAGAGAGGCTTATGTCACGCAATATCATCGTTCTTGGCGCCGGCATGGTTGGCGTTTCCGTAGCTTGGCATCTGGTGCGTCGGGGTCATAGCGTGACGCTGGTGGACCGCCGCGAGCCGGGCCGTGAAACATCCTTCGGCAATGCCGGCATCATTCAGCGCGAGGCAGTGCGACCCTATGCGTTCCCGCGTGATTTGAGCACGCTGCTGCGGGTGTTGCCCAATCATGAGGTGGATATCCGTTATCGACCGTTCGGCATGCTGAATGCAGCCGGACCCCTGTTTCAGTACTGGATCAACTCGGGTGGCGAACGGTACGAGCGGATCATCAACGAATGGGCGTCGCTGATCATGCGGTGTCAGGACGCCCACGAACCGATGATCGAGGCTGCACAAGCCGGGGACCTCGTGCGCAAGGGTGGCTGGCTTGAGCTTTACCGCACGCGTAAAGCGCTGGATGAGCGAGTTGAAAAAGCCCGGATGGATCAGGGGCGCTTCGGTGTGGAGTTTGACGTGCTGGATGCCGCCGCGCTGTATGCCATGGAGCCGCATCTGGGCGAAGGATTGGTGGGCGCCATCCACTGGACCCAGCCCTGGATGGTCTCGGATCCGGGCGGGCTGGTGCAGGCCTATGCTCGCAATTTTGAGCAGCAGGGCGGCCGTCTGTTACAGGCCAGTGTCGAGGAGATCCGACAGGAGGGCGCGGGTCGGCGCGTCGTGACCAGTGAAGAAACGCTCGATGCAGAGCAGGTTGTGATCGCCATGGGGCCCTGGTCGGGCAAGGTGCTCTCGGATATCGGTATTCATGTGCCGCTGTTCGTTAAACGCGGTTACCACATGCACTACTCCACCGAACAAGGCGCCAGCCTGAACCACTGGGTGATGGATGCGGAGAAGGGCTTTCTGTTGGAACCCATGCGCGCGGGGATTCGCCTGACCACCGGCGCTGAACTGGCGGATCTGGATTCGCCTCCGCAGTACCGGCAGCTGGCTGCCGCAGAGCGTGCCGCTCGGGAGCTGTTCCCGCTCGGCAAACGACGCGACGCCGAACCCTGGAAGGGCGCACGCCCCTGCATGCCGGATATGAAGCCGGTAATCGGCCCGGCACCGGACAAACCCGGGCTATGGCTGGCCTTCGGGCACGGTCATCAGGGCTTTACCCTGGGCCCTGCGACCGGAGAGTTGCTGGCAAAGATGATGGATGGTGAGCAGACGCCGATCGATATGGCACCGTTTCGTGCGGATCGGTTAGAGTGAGCGGAACCTGGCTAGTTAATGGGCTGGGCGTGGAGTACGAGTCGCACCCGGTTGACCTGATGAGAGTGAGCACCAACAGCCGGACTTTCTAGCGCTGCCGACTAGCGCTGAGGCGTTTGCGGTTCTCTGAGGTGCGTGGACGGACGTCGTAAAGCTGGCCGGTGATGCCGGATACGTATGATCTATCGGTTGCTCGAGGTACGATCAATCCTGAAGGTCTCATCCGCAAACTTCGAGGCTGCTTGATCTCGACTCAAGGCTCGTCCAGCCTTGGATACCTCATTTTTTTGACTACCCGTCCCAACGGGAATATTCCATGGCAGCCTATGTAATCACCTACCTCGACGTCACAGATCCAGAGGCCTTTGCTGAGTATAGGCAGCGGCGTTTCCAACCATCGAGCCCTTTGGCGGGCGGCCGTTGGTTTCGGGGAACAACCTGGAAGTCATGGAGGGAATGATCCAGCCGCAATCGGTCGTCATTGTCGAGTTTGATTCCATCGAGCAGGCGAAGAAGTGGTACGCATCGCCGGAGTACGCTGCGACGATTCCCCTGCGTCAGCGCGCCGCAAGCGCGAACATGATCATCGTGGAAGGGCTGCCGCCTAAGTTCGGCTAGGCGGCGCGGCAGGAACTCGAAGCTTAGCTGCGGACGATATGCCCACGGTAGATCCGCACTGACGCAGTGGAGTGTTGATCATCCGCAGTCAGCCTGGTGTGTTCCGGGCGGTCCATCGGAGGTGTGTTGAGCCGTTCGCGCATGCTCGCAATCAGGCTTTTTGGAGCGGGGGATACCGCATCGGCGCAGGGCTGACGCGCCACCATCTCCGCCAGTTGCAAGCCAAGCTCGCGCACATCCTGTTCTTTGCAGGCCACACTGAAATCGATCAGCTGCTCAACGGCATCGTGCTCAGCGAGATGGACTGTCATGCCCGTGGTCTGCTTGAGGCGTCTGCGTAAGGTGATCATGCAGCCCAGAGTAGCCCTGTCGAATTGTGCTTCGGCTATCATCAATCCTTGTCTCCGCTGATTCGTCCTGGAAGGGCAAGGCACGCAATGAGTGTCTGTTCTTAACGTGACCTGCCGACGAACGGTAAAGCAGATTCTGTACCAGTATCAGCAACCCCCGCATCATGCGGGATGCAGGCGCACCGGGAACTCTTTCTGGCGCTATTGACGCAGGCTCCGTGCGTTGATCTGGCGCGTCAGCGCCCTGCGCTGGGGCGCGTGGGGACGGATGGCGGACACGTCATGTCCGTTACTTCAGTTGCTCGCGTACTATTTCTTCAACCTTGCCACGGAGCCGATTGCGCAGTTCAGCTTCGATGGTGGGAATCATGTCGTCGATGACGTCCTGCAGGACCAGCTGCACTTCCGAGCGAATGCGCTCTTCCAGTCGATATTCCTTTGCCCCCGTAGCTACACTTTCGACCACTTCAGGCGTGTCGGCCGCTTCGGTTTGAGGCATGAAATCGGACATCAGCTTGTCGAGATGTACGCGCTCCTGGGCCAGCCGGGCAAGCGAGTCGTAGGGCAGGAAGGGATTGGCTGATTGCTCAGCGGCGATGGGGGTCAGTTCGAAGGGGGGCGAGACCGCTAGGGTGGGCGCCTCGGTGCTCTCAGATTCGATGAATACATCCTGCAATAGCGGTATGTCGAGTTCCGACAGGTCCAACCCCTCCTCGGAATGCACGTCCGGGTGTTCATCCAGCAGCGTGCGGATGGACTCTAGGTCCTGCAGCAGGCGTGAGGGTTCGTCGGAATCGTGCGTCATGATCACTGCGCCATGCGAATTGGATGGGAGTTCAGAGGATAGCCCCGTTCGCGGTAGAAACGAAAGCGGTCCCGGGCGGGAACGCGAACCGAATCATCCTCGACGATGATCTCTGCGAGACGGCTGAAACGGCTGAAGAACGGCGGGGTGGCGTCCGTCACATTGATCAGGAGATCGTGATGGGGCGACGGATCCTCGCTGTAGCCACAGACTACCGGTTCGTCCGGATAGTCGCTGTGCAAGCCATGGGGCACGAAGCTGTCGGCGCGAAACGACCATAGCAACGCATCCAGCTCGCCCGCTTGCTCTTCGCTGGCGCAGTGCAGGTACACCTTGTGGCCCTTGCCCCACGCCTTGTGGGCCAGCCGGCAGGCGTACTCCAGTCGCGCGCTGGGCTGATCGCTGGAGAGAAGATAAAAATCGATTCGGGTCATGATCCTCGCCAACAGATACTCGAAAAGGTGGGGCAAACGGGAACCGGTCAGGCGTGCCTGGTAATCGCCTTTCCGCTTCCCGCCCCCGGTCTTACAGTTGCGCCTGATTCAGCAGGTACTGGGTCAACAAGGGTACCGGACGTCCGGTGGCGCCTTTTTCCTTGCCTCCACTGATCCAGGCGGTACCGGCAATGTCCAGGTGCGCCCAGGGATAAGCCTTGGTGAATCGCGACAGGAAGCAGGCGGCGGTGATGGTGCCAGCCTTGGGCCCGCCGATGTTGGCAATATCGGCGAAGGGGCTGTCGAGCTGTTCCTGATATTCATCAAACAGCGGCAATTGCCAGGCGCGGTCATCCGACTGCTTGCCGGCGTCGAGCAATTGCCCGATCAGCTCGTCGTTATTGCCCAGCAGCCCGGTGGTGTGGCTGCCGAGGGCGACGATGCAGGCGCCGGTGAGGGTGGCGATATCCACGACGCTGGCCGGTTTGAAGCGCTCGGCATAAGTCAGCGCATCGCACAGTACCAGGCGGCCTTCGGCGTCGGTATTGAGCACCTCAATGGTCTGCCCGGACATGCTGGTAACGATGTCGCCCGGCTTGGTCGCGGTGCCGCTGGGCATGTTCTCCGCCGCGGCAATCAGACCCACGATATTGATCGGCAGGCGCATGCTCACTGCAGCCTTGAGCACACCGAACACGGTGGCTGCGCCACACATGTCGTATTTCATTTCGTCCATGCCGGCGCCAGGCTTGAGGCTGATGCCGCCGGTGTCGAAGGTGATGCCCTTGCCAACCAGCACGTGTGGCTGGTCCTTGGCCTTGCCGCCCTGGTAACTGAAACGGATCAGCTTGGCGGGTTCTGCGCTGCCGGCACTGACTGATAGTAGCGAGCCCATGCCCAGCGCTTTCATGTCCTTCTCGTCGAGAATCTCGATATCAAGCTCGGGGTGCTGCTTGCCCAGGACTTTGGCTTCTTTCGCCAGGAAGGTCGGAGTGCAGACGTTGCCGGGCAGGTTGCCCAGTGTGCGGGTCAGGTCGGTGCCGTCGCTGATGGCCTGACCATGGGTAACACCACGGGTCAGCGCGTCGCCATCGGAGTTGTCTGCCGACCAGATCAGAACTTTTTTCAGGCGCGGCTTGGTCGCCTTCTTGCTCTTGAAATGATCGAACTGGTACAGGCTTTCACGTGCGGTTTCGACCAGCAGGCGGGTGCGGCTATAGAGATCACGCTGTTTGACCGGCAGGGTGGCAAAGGTAAACAGGGCGTCGGTAGCGCCCCCATCCTTGAGCACGCCGATGACTTTCTGTACCAGCTTGCGGAAGCTGCGGTCGTTCAGTTCTTCATCTTTACCGTATCCGGCCAGCAGCACGCGCTGCGCGGAGATACCAGGAAGACCGAAGAGCATCAGGGTCTGGCCGGGCTTGCCACCGATGTCGCCGTGCTTGACCGCCAGGCTGATCTGGCCGCCACAGGCACGGTCGAGCTCCGCAGCCGCGCCGCTGAGTTTGCCCGACTCGTTGATGGCTACCACTACGCAACCGGTTTTAATCGTTTCCAGTGTGCCGTGCTTGACGTTGAACTCCATGGTGCTCCTCAAGACAAATCGTGTGGTTTGACTGATAATGCAGCCCTTCACCAGCCCGAGATCCGGCTGGACGTGTGTTGCAACCAGCTGTGCTTTCCCTGCATTCTGGCCTATTCCCGTGTGCCCATAAAGCCCTGGAACCAAGGAAGTTACTGTGATTGTCTTTCGTTATTTAAGCCGTGAGGTCCTGATGACGCTCACCGCGGTCAGCGGCGTGCTGTTGCTGATCATCATGAGCGGGCGTTTCATCAAATATCTTGCCCAGGCCGCGGCCGGGCAGCTGGACCCCGGTGTTCTCTTCGTCATCATGGCCTACCGGCTGCCCGGGTTCATGGTGCTTATCGTGCCGCTTGGCATGTTTCTCGGCATTCTGCTGGCCTATGGGCGATTACATCTCGAGAGTGAGATGACGGTTCTCTCTGCAACCGGCATCAGCGACCGCAAGATTCTTGGTTATACCCAGGGCCCGGCGCTGCTGGTGGCGCTGCTAGTCGCCCTGCTCAGCCTCTGGATTGCACCGGCGGGCGTGGTCAAGACGCAGCAGCTGTTCAATGAACAGGACGCCATGACCGAATTCGATACCCTGGCCGCAGGGCGCTTCCAATCCGTGGGTAAGGATGCGCAGCGCGTGACCTATGCCGGTGGCCTGTCGGACGACCGCACCGAGTTACAACAGGTGTTCATTGCCGAAAGGTCTGGCACGAGCACCGACAGCAATATCGGCGTGCTGATTGCCGAGGGGGGGCGCCAGCAGATGAACCCGGACGGCAGCCGTTATCTGGTGCTCAACAACGGCTACCGCTATGACGGCACGCCGGGGCAGGCGGATTTCCGTCGGATCGAGTACGAGACCTACGGCGTACTGCTGCCCAAGCCGGAGGTGGTGACCGAAATCACTGACCGTGAGGCAATCCCCACCCGGGAGCTGATCGGCGACCCGGACCTGCGTACCCGCGCCGAGCTGCAATGGCGCATAGCCTTGCCGCTTCTGGTACCTATCGTGGCCTTCTTCGCCGTGCCGCTGGCGCGGGTCAATCCGCGCCAGGGACGCTTCCTCAAATTATTGCCTGCGGTGCTGTTGTACATGTCCTATCTGGCGCTGTTGATCAGTGCGCGGGGCTGGATGGAATCGGGCCGTATTCCTCCCGCTCTGGGGCTCTGGTGGGTGCATCTATTGTTCCTGGCAGTTGGCGTGGGGCTGAATTACCGCTCGCTGTTTGCTCGCAGTACCCCAAGGAGGCGCAACTATGCGGCGGCTTGATCGCTATATCGGCAACTCGGTGCTGTCGAGTGTGCTGCTGGTGTCGCTGATTGTGCTCGGCCTGGATCTGCTGTTCGCTTATATCGGTGAGCTGGAGGACCTTGAGGGCGGTTACGGCGCCGTACAAGCGCTGGGCTACGTTGTGTTGACTTTGCCGCGCCGGCTGTATGACCTGCTCCCTGTTGCGGTACTGGTTGGTTGTCTGGTCGGGCTGGGTACGCTGGCGAGCAATTCCGAGCTGACTGTCATGCGCGCTGCAGGGGTTTCCGTTGCGCGCATCATCGGTGCGGTAATGAAGCCTCTGGTGGTGGTGATGCTGGGCGGTGTGCTGCTGGGCGAGTATGTGGCGCCGTATACCGAAGGCCTGGCGGAGAGCCGGCGCGCCATCGCCGTCGGCAGCGGTGAGGCGATCAAGTCCAAGGGCTTGTGGCACCGGGAAGGCAACGATTTCATCCATATCAACGCGGTTCAGCCCGACGGACAGATGTATGGAATTACCCGTTACCGCTTCAATGATGAACGCCAGTTACAGGAATCCAGCTTTGCCGCCCGCGCGACAGTTCAAGAGGATGACTGGCTGCTTGAGGACGTACGGCTGACCCGTTTCCTTGAAACAGGGCTGAGCGAGGTGGATACGCTGGAGCAGCAACGCTGGGATGTCGGGCTGTCCCATGAACTTCTGCGGGTGGTGCTGCTCGATCCGGATGTATTGCCCATCAGTGGCCTGTGGCGCTATCAGCAATATCTTGGTGAGCAGGAGCTCGATAGCAATGCCTACTGGCTGTCGTTCTGGAAGAAGGTTTTCCAGCCGGTCACGACTGCAGCCCTGGTGTTTGTCGCGATATCCTTCATCTTCGGACCCCTGCGTTCGGTCACGCTGGGCCAGCGCGTGTTTACCGGCGTACTGGTGGGTTTCAGCTTTCGGATTGTTCAGGATTTGCTCGGACCCTCCAGCCTCGTTTTCGGATTTTCGCCGTTGATCGCCGTGTTATTGCCGATTCTGGTGTTGATCCTGATGGGCGTGGTTCTGATTCGCCGGGCTGGGTGAGTCTGGCGGGTTCTGCATGGCTGGAGAGGCTGCTATCGCGCCGGGTCGGCCCTCCCACAAAAACCATCTTCAACGGTGAATTTCTGTAGGAGGGGGCTCGGGAAGCCAAGCGTCACCGCGATCTGTCTGCCAGGCCAGCCAATACGATAGCTGTCTCGGCGCCAATCAGGTTTCTGCAGCCACAATCGCGACCCCACCCGCAAAAAAACTCATTTGATATCAATATGATATAAATGGGAGCAGTTATCATTTACCCAATCGGGTGAGATAAACCGCCTCTGTTATCCGCTACTTTCTGCCCCGCGATGAGCGCTGTTGTTGGTCCCGCCATTGAGCTCAACTCATGAAACCCAACTCAGAGGCGATAATGAATTCACCCCTATTGAAACTCAGCACCCTGACACTCGGCCTCGTATTTGCCGCTGGCGCTTATGCCTTCAACCCGGGCAATCCCGGAGGCCCGAGCAACCCAGGCGGCGATCAACCCGTCGAATCCGGCTTCCCATCCGTCGGGAATTTTGAGGCTTCCGGCTCGTTTGCTACCACCAATGCATCTGAAGGCCCTTCCTGCACGATCTACCGTCCACGTACGCTGGGCGAAAATGACCTGAAACACCCGATCATCCTCTGGGGCAACGGCACAGGGACCTCGCCGAGTGGTTATTCTGCGCTGCTTAACCACTGGGCCAGCCATGGTTTCGTGGTCGCTGCCGCTAATACCACCAACGCTGGCTCCGGCGCGGAAATGCTCGCCTGCCTGGACTACCTGGCCGAACAGAATGGCCGCGGCTCCGGCACTTATGCCGGTAAGCTGAATCTGGACGCTGTTGGTTCCTCCGGTCACTCGCAGGGCGGTGGCGGCTCGATCATGGCCGGTCAGGACAGCCGCATTACTGCGACCGCGCCGTTCCAGCCATACACTTTGGGGCTGGGTCACCGTCGGGCTTCACAATCGAATCAGAATGGCCCCATGTTCCTGATGACTGGCAGCGCCGACACCCTGGCCAGCTCCGAGGCGAATGGCCGCCCGGTCTTCAATAATGCCAATGTGCCGGTGTTCTGGGGCGAGTTGCAGGGGGCCAGCCACTTTGTTCCGGCCTTCAACGGCGGCGGCTACCGCGGCCCATCCACAGCCTGGTATCGCTATCACCTGATGGGTGACCAGAACGCTGAAAGCACTTTCTATGGTGCCGATTGCAAGCTGTGCACCAGCAGCGAGTGGAAGGTTCAGAAAAAGGGCATCCAGTAATCTGAACGGTCACGCGTGATGAAAGGGGCTGGCCCGTAGAGGTTCAGCCCTTTTTTTGTCTGAGTCCATTGCTCCACCTGAGTTAGTAAAGCAGGTTTTTTATACCCGGCGGATGGGTTGGTTGACCCAGATGCTATCGGGTTGATAGAACCATGCTGACTTTAATGCATTGATTAATATCAAATTAACTGATTGGCACGCTTCATGACTGTTGACTCGGTACATCCATTTCGAGGAAGTCTCATGAAGAAATCAATTTCATCGGTCGCTGCTGCGGTGTTGCTGTCAAGTACTCTGGTTCAGGCAGACCAAGTGGTAGAAACCAGGGCCGACCGCATGGTGGGTGGCGGATTTGGCGGCTTGACCGGGTTTATGGTCGGCGGCGCGGTGGGCGGTCCGATAGGGGCGCTGGTAGGCGGCGGTCTCGGCTATTTTGGTGGCGCGCAAGCTCAGCAAGCAGCGGGGCTCGATCAGACGCTATATGTGATCCGGGCCGAAGATGGCAGCTTGACGCGGCTGCGAACCGCCAGTGCAGATCACTTTGCCGTCGGTGAGACGGTAGTTCGCAATGGTGCCAATCTGAGTGCAATGAATCCTTGAGTCTGACGCGCTCGTGTCCGCCCGCCGGAGCGGTGGCCCGCTAATTGCTGCTCAGTCTATGCCCTTCAGTCGTTGCAGGCTGACCGGGGCGAACCAGACGGCTAACTGAGGAGCGCAATATGATTTCGAGTCGGGAAGAAGTGACCGCCATGATCCTTTCCAGCAAGGTGCGCAAAGGCCTGCGCTGGCGCGACGCAGCGGAAATGCTGGGGCTGTCCAAGGAGTTCGTAACGGCGGGCTGTCTTGGCCAGATGACCTTCGACAAGACTCAGGCGGAGGCGCTGGGGTCGTTGTTCGAGCTAAGCGATGAGGCGGTCGCCTGGCTACAGATCGTGCCCTATAAAGGTTCACTTCCTACCGCAGTGCCCTCCGATCCGCTCATCTATCGCTGGTACGAGCTCGTTAATGTGTACGGTACGACGATCAAGGAGCTTATACATGAGGAGTTCGGCGACGGCATCATGAGCGCGATTGATTTCTCCATGGACATACAACGTCAGCCTGATCCCAAAGGCGATCGGGTAAACGTGGTGATGTCTGGCAAGTTTCTGCCTTACAAGAGCTATTAGGTTGTGTTGACGGCTGCTCAGGGTGCGCTGGCAGTGGTCTTGTCCGCTCGGCGCTCCACGCCCAGTTCGCCCAGCGTAGCGGCCATATCCTCGGCTGATGTGGCGGGCTCGACCTCGGTGTCGATTTTCAGGATGCGCCCGTCTTCGCCGATATAGAAAGTATGCCGCTTGGCGAAGCCCAGCATATGCAGTACTTCATAAGCCTCGGCGACCGATTTGTTTTCATCGCTCAGCAGCGGGAAATCGGCGCCGGTTTCCGCCGCGAAGCCCTTGTTCTTCGCCAGCGGGTCGACGCTCGCCATGAAGTAAGTTACGTCGTACTCGCGAATGAGATGGCCGTTTTCCGCGAGAGACTTGCACTCGATTGTGCAGCCGGAAGTGAACGCGCGCGGAAACCAGGCAAGCACTACCGCCTGTTCGCCACGATAGTCAGCCAGCCGATGTGTTTCGCCATCGGAGCCGGGCAGTGTGAAGTCCGGGGCCATGTCGCCTACTTCCAGCGCGCTCGCCGTTGCGGCAGCCAGACTCAGGCAGGTGCCCAGCAGCAGTGATGTGACTGATATATTCATGACCCTTTCTCCTGGACGATTCGGGCAGGCTTCGGGCGTTAACCCGGCCAACCTGAACGAGGGAAGGCATCGGTAAACATAGCTCCGGGTGCGCTCACGCGCCACCCGCAGTCGTGACGTAGAGCGCGAAAGGAGCATGCCTGCCCGACGCGGCGGGCCATGCGGATACTCAGTCGTTTATATCCACGTTCTTGGTTTCCTTGCCGATGACCAGCGCGAGCAAGGTAATGGCTGCCATCGAGGCGAGATAGACGCCCACCAGGAAGGGGCTGCCATCGCCCAGACTCCATAGCCAAACGGCAATAAAGGGAGCCACTGCGGCGCCCAGGATGGACGATATGTTGTAGGAGATGCCTGAGCCGGTATAACGCACATTGGTCGGAAACAGCTCAGGCAGCAATGCCCCCATCGGGCCGAACGTCATACCCATCAGGCTGAAGCCCAGCACCAGCCAGAGCATCACGCCTACAAAGCCCATCGACAACAGGGGCACCCATAGCAGAGCGAACAGAATGATCGCCAGCGTCACGACAATCAGTGTTTTGCGTCTGCCCCAGCGGTCGGCCAACACGCCGGACAGCAGGGTGAAGATGCCGAAGAACACAACGCCGAAGATCAGCATCAGTACAAAGTCGTTATAGCTGTAGCCGAGACCCGATAGCTGACCTGGCGCCGGGTCGACCGGCGCCCGGCCATAGCTCAGGGAGAAGGTTGTCATCAGATAGAACAGGACGTAGGTGGCGAGCATGTAGAAGGTGCCAAGGATCAGCTCGCGCCAGTTTTTGCGTACGACTTCACCCAGTGGCAGCTTGACGAC
The DNA here is from genome assembly GCF_012844345.1 of Pseudomonas sp. gcc21. Lineage (NCBI taxonomy): Bacteria > Pseudomonadati > Pseudomonadota > Gammaproteobacteria > Pseudomonadales > Pseudomonadaceae > Pseudomonas > Pseudomonas sp. gcc21. The sequence goes on from NZ_CP051625.1 coordinate 3,626,750, forward strand.
CTTGCCCGAAGACACGGTTTTGGCAAAAGTGGTGCTTTCCACGAGGTTAAGGCGAATCCACAAGCCAATAATCACCATCACCGCAGAAAACAGGAAGGGGATCCGCCAGCCCCAATCTAGGAAGGCCTCGGATGGACGCGACGGATTATCCGAGGGCAGCATTGCCGCGACGGCCAAAAACAGACCATTCGCGATGATGAAACCCAGCGGCGCACCCAGCTGGGGAAAGGTGCCAAACAACGCGCGTTTACCCGCTGGTGCGTTTTCAGTAGCGACCAGCGCCGCGCCGGACCACTCGCCGCCGATTGCAAAACCCTGCGCCAGGCGAAGGATGACCAGCGCCAGCGGCGCAAACCAGCCGATGCTGTGATAGGTCGGCAGTAACCCGATGACGAAGGTCGCGATGCCCATCGTCAGCAGGGCGTAAATGAGTGTCGTCTTTCGGCCTACCTTGTCGCCCAGATGCCCGAAAAACACCGCGCCCAACGGGCGGGCGATCATCGCAGCGCCAAAGATGGCAAAGGACGCCAGCAGGGCGGTCGTTTCATTGCCTGGCGGAAAGAACAGGTGCGGGAACACCAGCACGGCAGCGGTGGCGTATACGTAGAAGTCGTAGAACTCGATGGTGGTGCCGACCAGGCTTGCCAGCATGACACGCGAACGTGAGTTGGCGGGCGCTGGCGCAGTAGCGGTTGTAGCGGTGGCTTCGGACATGGGCTGCTTGTATCGTGGATGGAAGAAGTGCCGCAGCGGGAGCGGCGAGGCCGGTCATTATGGCGACGGGCGCTCTGGGGCGCCATTTTTACTGATTAGCGGTGGTATGGGTAGGGCTTGCCCGCACCGCTTGGTCAAAACCACAGGTGCTGACATCCCGACTGCAATCGGAATTGGTCACACGTCCACCAACCCCAGCGTTCCATCTGTGGTTAATCGATAGCGTGCGAAATCCTCCGCCAGAAATAAACGGCCTGAATAATAAGCAGCCGCCTCGCTGCGGACCTCTTCAATGGATGGGCTGCGCGCCGGATTGGCCTGATAGCGGGCACTGAAATGCGTCAGCACCAGATTCGAAATGCCGGCTGACTCGGCGAAGATAGCGACCGCAGCCGCGGTGCTGTGGCCGAAATCGGCTCGGGCATTTTCCGCAACGGCTTGGGTATAGGTGGCTTCGTGAACCAATACCTGAGCCCCTTCGCAGGCCTGCGCCAGAAGTGCCGGTGTGTCGTTGTCGCCGCCCACGACGATGCGTCGGGGCGTACGGTTGAACAGCATATAGTTATCGCTGAGTAGCGTGCGGCCTTCGTATTCGACGTCCGATCCGCGCGCCAGCTGACCCCAGAGCGGCCCGCGGGGTATGCCGTCGGCATCCAGTTTGCCGGTGTTCAGCTGTGGATCAGGTCTGGCTTCGGTGAAGCGATAACCGTAGGAGGGCACGCGATGCGAAAGGGGCACGGATTCGACGCGCAGATTGTTGTTACGCCATTCACCGAGGGTTTCAGTGGCGTGGAATATCAGTTCGAAGGGCAGGTAGGTCTGACTCATGCGCAATGTCATCGCAATCCATTGCTCTATGCCTTCCGGTGCAATGATTGCCAGGGGCTGGGTTCTGCCGGACATGCCAGCACTGGCCAGCAAGCCGGGCAGGCCATAGCAGTGATCGCCATGCACGTGGGTAATGAAAATGGCGCGCAGAGAATGCACCGAAAGCGGCGTGCGCAGGAGCTGGTGCTGGGTGGCCTCGCCACAGTCGATCAGGTACCAGTTTTTTCCGGTCGCTTCAGTCAGTGCCAACCCACTGACATTCCGCGAGCGGGTGGGCGTGCCGGATGAAGTGCCGAGAAATAACAGATCCAAGCGAGGGCTCCCGATAGCGCAGCGACTCGAGCAGTTGCGCCGCTTCGTCGCAGTTATACGATGCTCGTGCTGACCACTCTAGCGCCTCCGCCCCACACCCTGCTACAGGAGGTTAGCGCGACGCTTGAGGGGATGGTCGTCTGTGCAGGCAGGCGCCTGAAATCGCTGCCATAGTATCCTTATGACTCGCGCAACTTTTCGCTTCTATGCCCGGCTGAATCACTTTCTTCCTCCTGATTGCAGGGGGCGCGCATGCGAGGTCACCTGTGCCGAGCAGTCAACAATCAAGCACATGATTGAGGCGCTCGGCGTACCGCATACCGAAGTCGTTTTGATTCTGGCCAACGGAGAGCCAGCGGGGCTGGGTCGGATGCTCGAGGATGGCGACCGGATCGCGCTTTATCCTAAGTTCGAGACGCTGGATGTCGCTGACATCAGCGTAAGTGCAGAGCGGCTGCCTGGTGCGCCACGCTTTGTGGCCGATTCGCACCTTGGCGGGCTGGCCAGGATGTTGCGCATGGCCGGGTTCGATACGCTGTACGACAATCACTATGCCGATGCGGCAATTGTCGAGCTGGCCAGCGCGGAGCAGCGCACCCTGCTGACCCGCGATCGCGAGCTGCTCAAGCGGCGGGCCGTCGCCCATGGCTGCTTCGTGCATGCTATGAAACCCGCGGCGCAGTTGAAGGAGCTATATGAGCGGCTCGACTTGGCCTCCAGCGCCCGGCCGTTCACGCTATGCATGGACTGCAACAGGCCGCTGCGAAGCATTGCAAAACAGGCAGTACTACACCGTCTCCCGCCGCGTGTGCGGGAGCGTCACGAGCACTTTTTTACCTGTGAGCAGTGCGGGCGCGTGTTCTGGGAGGGGACCCACTGGCAGGCCATGCGCCAGGTATTGGAGGGGTTATCAGCGCATTATCAGAGCGGCAGGCGCGCCGCTCGGGAGTGATTAAGGGTAAGACGTTCAGGCTTTTTTAGGTGGTTTGGGCAACAGAACGAGCCGCGTACCCGAGGCAATATCCTGCCAGCTGCGTCCATCCTTGTTCCACAGCGCCCAGAGCACACCCACGCCGCCGCACAGCCATGCGGGAATGGCGACCAGAAAACGGATGACTGCCTGTTTCCACGTAATCGAAAGCCCGCCTGGCTGCTGTACCCTCAAGCGCCACACCTGCATGCCGAGGGTCTGGCCCTTGAGCGTCCAGAACAGGCCGAAGAAAGCCAGCAGGCTCAGCAGGATGATTGCGCTCAGGACCGGGTCCTGATCCAGCGCACCGGATTCGGCCATGCCCTGCAGGGTTTCAGCGCCGTACACCTGACGCAGAATGCCCTGCTGATAGATCAGGGTAAGCACCATGACCATCGCCAGGCCCAGCAAAAAATCATAGAAGGTGCTGGCTATACGCCGTAGCAAACCAGGCGCCGGATAATCTCCAGCGGGTAACAACTGCTTGACCGCCATGCGGACTCCGTTTCTGGTTACCGCCGGCTTAACGGCTGGCGCTCAAAGGAGACACCGGCAAGGCCTTGCTGCATCAAGGCGCGGATATTGGCATGGCTGTCGCCATCGGGATCAGCCAGTACCGAGCGGTAATGCTCGGCAAAGCACTGCAGGGCCTGTTCATCGCTCAGACCCATATCCAGCGCCATGGCCAGTACCTTGCACGAGCCCTGATTCTGCTCGGCAGTGTTGTGAACAGCGCCGTTATCAAAGGCGCTGGGCTGGTAGTCGTAATGCTCGTCGATAAACGCGAGGGTGTCGGCAAACTGATGCTGCGGTGTGCCGAGCTGTGCTAGAAAACCTGCCGGAGTCATGCCTGGTCCTGTTTTGACTGGTCGAATGCGGCCTGCTGGGCGGGCGTCGCGTCCTTCTGATACTTGGCTTTCCACTCGGCATAGGGCATGCCGTAGATGGCCTCGCGTGCTTCGTCGGGCGTGATGGATATATCCATATCGTCGGCGGCGTTCTTGTACCACTTGGCAAGACAGTTGCGGCAGAACCCGGCCAGATTCATCAGGTCGATGTTCTGTACATCCTTGCGGCTGCTCAGATGGCTCACCAGATTGCGGAAAGCTGCGGCTTCTACTTCGAGGCGCTCTTGCTTCGTCATGGTTCTACTCCGGATGGGGTCAGGGCGTGCTTGCTCGGATGATACTGACGGACTGTGCGGTCAGCAATCACTCGCCAGCGCTTCTTGGGAGGCGTCGAACGAGGCCCCGTCCGTTACGGCTGCCTATTCCCTGTTGGCGCTGAGCGTAATCGAAACCGACTCGGCAAAGCGTAGCGCATGCGGCTTGTCGACCTCCACTTCGGCGTACTGTACCTGCGGATACTGCATAACGATATCCAGCAGCTCCTGCGTCAGACGCTCGAGCAAGGCGAAGCGGTTTTCCTCGACATGGCTGATCAGCGCCTTGGTAACGGTGCGGTAGTTCAACGCGTGCTCGATCTCGTTGACCTGCACGGCACTGACAGCCGGGTAGAGGATCGTGACGTTGACCACGACATCCTGCCGGTTGCGTATTTCTTCGTCGTTGATACCGATGAATGTACGCAGGCGCAGGTCCTTGATGCGGATGCGCGCCTGGCCGGGCGTTAGGCTGTGCATAACCTTACCTCGCGATCAGTTGCAGGAATTCCTGGCGGGTTGTCCCGGAGCTGCGGAAGGAGCCGAGCATCACGGAGGTATGCATGGAGGAGTTCTGCTTCTCCACGCCTCGCATCATCATGCACATGTGCTTGGCTTCAATAACGACCGCGACTCCGGCGGCGTTGGTGACGCTCTGCAGGGCATCGGCAATCTCCCGGGTGAGGTTTTCCTGAATCTGCAACCGGCGCGCATACATGTCGACGATACGCGCGACTTTGGACAGGCCGATCACCTTGCCAGTGGGCATGTAGGCCACGTGCGCTTTGCCGATGAACGGCAGCATGTGGTGCTCACACATCGAATACAGCTCGATATCCTTCACGATGACCATCTCATCGTTGTTGGATTCGAACAGGGCGCCGTTAACAATCTCATCGAGGGACTGTTCGTAGCCGCGGCAGAGGAACTGCATCGCCTTGGCTGCACGCTGGGGGGTGCCTTTCAATCCGCCGCGCTGGGGATCTTCGCCCAGGTTAGTGAGGATCTCGTGGTAGTTCTGTGTCAGTTTTTCGAGGCTCATCGAGGTGCTCTCATTCACTCATTTGAGGTGCCTGCCGCCATTCAGCTGCAGACAGGTACCGGTTGTATAGGGGGCGTCCATCAGGTAGCGGACGGACTGATACACCACGTCGGGTCCGGGCTCGATACCCAGGGCAGATTTGCCCAGGGCTTTGGCGCGGTACGCTGCGTCGTCGTGCTGGTTGAACATGATCAGCGCCGGTGCAATCGAATTGACCTTGATGTCCGGTGCCAGCCGTGCGGCAAAGGACAGCGTCAATGACTCCAGCCCTGCCTTACTCGCGCAGTAGGCAGTGTGCTTGGCGCTGCCGCGGCGTACTACGTCATCAGTTATATGAATAATGTCGGCAGGCTTGCCGGCTTCGAACAGGCTGGCACAGGCGTTATTCAGCATATACGGCGCCTGCATATGCACCATGAACATCTGCTCCAGCGCGTCGGGCTGATCATCGCCAAGCCACAGCGAGGCGTTGTGGATCAGCGCCCGCAGTCGGATCTGACGCGTTGTCAGTTCATCGATAAACGCCTGAATGCCGTTACGCGTGGAGAAGTCCGCCTGGATGACCTCGATTCCCTGCAAGGGAGTCGTCTGCCATTCCGGACGCAAATGGCGACAGGTGATGATCACATGGAAGCCGTCCTCGACCAGCCGCCTCGCGCAGTGCAGGCCGATCCGTTGCGCGCCTCCTGTGATAACAACAGTTGCCCTGTTGCTCATTGCCGTCTCTCCCTGCTGTGCATCGGCTACGCCGGTGTCGCTGGTCATTACATCGGCCGGGGATATTACCATGCCTTGTCCGGAAGGGCTGATGCGACGAGGGAGCCTTTGAATAACTACTGCGCTCGGCCATGCTGCGTTGAAATCCTCCTCAAAATGCTCATTTACAACACGTAAACTCCGCTTTTTCGTCGGATTTCGCCTTGCCTGACCTTCGCTCGCTACGTTCTTCAGAGGCTCCCGAGGTGCTATTTCCGGCATAATGCCCGTTTTCCATAAAGCGACAGGGGGAGCGATGCACCTGGGGATAATAAGCGGTTCGGTTTTCGGCACGGCAGATCTGGTTGCCGATGAAGCAGCCACACACTGTGAAGCAGCCGGGCTGCAGGTAACCCGCATCAAACAACCGACGGTCGACACGCTGGTTGGCGCCGCGGTGGATGCGCTGCTGGTTGTCTGCTCGACCACTGGCATGGGCGAAATTCCCGACAGCCTGATGCCGTTCTACCTGGAAATGCAGGAGCGCTTTCCGTTATTGACGGGTGTGCCTTTTGGCGTGATTGCTCTGGGCGACGCTGGCTACGGTGATACCTTCTGCCAGGGCGGTCAGCAGGTTCGGGAGTTGTTGCAGGAGTTACAGGCCAGTGAGGCGATTGCAATGCTGGAGCTGGACGCCAGCGAGACCGTCACACCCGAGACCGACGCTTTGCCCTGGCTGGATGAGTTTATCAGCCACCTGAAAAGCGCCTGACAGGCGCTATTCGATTTCTTGCAGCGTAGCGCTGCCGACCGCCAGCCGGGTCAGCGCGGGTTCGTCAAGAATCACGATCTCGCCGTACTTGATTTGCAGCCAGCCCGCCTGTTCCAGACGTTTGAGCAGCTTGTTGATGCTCTGGCGCGAGCTGTTGAGCATCAATCCGAGCGCCTCCTGTGATAACTGGATCGAGGGTAGCGCTTCGTCGTTTCGGGTCTCGCCATAGGCATGCGCATGGGTCAGCAGTCGCTTGGCCAGTCGCGCGGGCAAGGGCAGCAAAGCACTGTCTTCCAGCATGCTGAATGACAGCCGCAGCCGCCGGCATAACAGCCGCATGAAGTGCGGATACAACTCCGGCCGCCGTTCGAGCAGTTGATGAAAACCCTGGCGCGGAATCATCAGTAGCTCCGTGGTTCCGCTGGCGTGTGCATCGTGGGTTCTTGGAAGGCCATCGAACAGCGATATCTCGCCAAACCAGCTGCCGGGACTGAGTACCGTCAACAAGGCTTCGCGGCCATCGGCGCCGGTGCTGCTGATTCTCACCGCGCCGGAAATGACACCATAGAGCCCGTCCGGGGGATCATCCTTGGCATGCAGGCGTTCGCCGTCACCAAGTGTGCGCACGCGGGCCAGACCGAGCATGTCTCCCAGGCCGTCGGCGGGCAGTTCGCGCAGCCAACGGTTGCGCTGTATCAGGGATTCATAGCGGCCAGCTGCGCCGCCAGACACTGTCGTCCGCCTGACAGTTCTCTTTCCTGCCACCCTCTAGACTCCTGCTACTGTTAATCATCGCGAGTATGCCGCAAGACGCCGTTCGGCGCCCGGCTTCTATGAACAAGAGGAACGATTCATGAATGCAATCCAGTCCCTTCAGAGCCTTGATGTAAAATCGCAGGTCAGCGCCGAAGAGTGGCAAACGCGGGTAGATCTTGCGGCATGTTACCGGTTGATTGCCATGTATGGCTGGGATGATGTGGTGTTCACCCACGTCTCGGCAAAGATCCCAGGCACCGAGCATTTTCTGATCAACCCCTACGGGCTGATGTTCGAGGAAATTACTGCCTCCAGCCTGGTGAAGATTGATCTGCAGGGTAACAAGCTGATGGAGTCGCCCTTCGAGATCAACCCGGCCGGCTTTACGATCCACAGCGCCGTACATGAAGCGCGGCACGACGCCGGGTGCGTCCTGCATACTCATACGCCGGAGGGCGTCGGTGTCTCCTGCCAGAAGGAAGGCATCCTGCCGATTTCGCAGCAGGCACTGTTTGTTCTGTGCAGTCTGGCCTACCACGATTACGAGGGCGTCGCGCTGAACGAAGACGAGAAGAGCAGGCTGCAGGCCCACCTCGGCCGCGCCAACAACCTGGTGCTGCGCAATCACGGTCTGTTGACCTGCGGCCGCCGCATCTCCGATGCTTTCCTGACCATGTACACGCTGCAGCGGTGTTGTGAAATTCAGGTCGCCGCGCAGGCTGGTGGCAGTGAACTGACCACTATCTCGCAGACCATTCTCAACGGCGCGGTGGAAAGCATGCGCAAGGTCACCCGTGGCGCCGGCAGCGGCATTGCCTGGCCTGCCTTGCTGCGCAAGATCCAGCGCGTTAATCCGGGGTTCGATGTTTGAGCCAGTCGGTTGAAGGTATCGACCTGAGCAGCTGGGTCGAACAGAGCGAAGTCTTTGAGTTTCAGGGCCACGCGCTGCGCTATTGGGAAGCAGGCGAGGGCGAGCCGCTGCTGTTGATCCACGGCTTTCCCTCCGGCTCCTGGGATTGGCAGCACCTGTGGCGGCCACTTGCGCAACGGTATCGGGTAATAGCCTGTGACATGCTCGGCTTTGGCTTTTCCGCCAAGCCCCGGGGGCACCGCTACAGCCTGATTGAGCAGGCAGACATCCAGCAGGCATTGATGACCCACCTCGGTATTCGCCGCTATCACGTGCTGGCGCATGATTACGGCGACAGCGTGGCGCAGGAGCTGCTGGCGCGGGACGGGGCCGGGCCGTCGTTTCTGGCCAGCCTGTGTTTCCTCAACGGCGGCCTGTTTCCTGAAACGCATCGCCCGGTTCTGGTGCAGAAGCTGCTGATGAGCCCGTTCGGTTTTCTGGTTGGCAAGGGGTTCAATCAGGACAAGCTGAGGCAGAATTTCGGCCGTGTGTTCGGTCCGGATACGCAACCTTCGGAGCGCGAGCTTGCCGGATTCTGGGAGATGATAGCCTGTAACAACGGGCAGGCAATCATGCACCGGCTGATCCGGTACATGCCCGAGCGCAAGGTGCACCGGGATCGTTGGGTTATAGCCATGCAGAAGACTCGGGTGCCGATGCGGGTAATCGACGGCGCGGCAGATCCGGTTTCGGGAGCGCACATGGTTGCCCGGTATCGCGAGCTGATTACCCGGGCTGATACCGTCCTGCTGGACGGCATAGGTCATTATCCGCAGGTCGAGGCACCGGAGCAGGTGCTGGCGGCTTATCTGGACTTCCGTTCGGAAAAAGCTGAAGCGGCCTGAGCCACCTCTATGCGCAAACACGCGCCGCGAGCCCTGCGGCGCGTTTTTATTTCAGCGCTGTTCTTCGCGTAAAAAAACCAGGTTATCCGGTGATGAGCTGGCGGGGTCGAAGCGGTAACCGTCCAGGTCGAAATCCTTCAGCCCTTCGGGATCAGTCACCCGTTCCTTGATGACATAACGCGCCATCAGGCCGCGCGCTTTCTTGGCGTAGAAGCTGATGATCTTGTATTCGCCGTTCTTGCGGTCCTTGAATATGGTGTCGATCACTCGAGCCTTCAGCGCTCGCGGTTTCACCGCGCCGAAGTATTCCTGGGAAGCGAGATTCAGCACTATATCGTCGCCCTGCTCGGCAAGGTCCTTGTTCAGCGATTCGCTGATGCGTTCTCCCCAGAAGGCGTATAGATCCTTCCCGCGCGGGTTAGCCAGTTTGGTGCCCATCTCGAGGCGGTAGGGCTGCATCAGATCCAGCGGGCGAAGCAGTCCGTACAGGCCGGAGAGCATGCGCAGATGTTTCTGGGCGAAGTCGAAGTCCGCCTCGCTGAAATCCTCGGCTGCCAGCCCGGTATATACATCACCCTTGAACGCCAGCAGCGCCTGCTTGCTGTTCTCTTTGGTGAACTTTTCACTCCAGCTGCCGTAGCGGGCAACATTGAGCGCGGCAAGCTTGTCCGACAGCTTCATCAGCTTGGCGATGTCCTGCACGGATTTGTCCTGCAGAATATCGATCAGCTCCTTGCTGTGCTCAAGGTGTCGCGGCAACGCGTGGCGCTTCGTTGTGGGCGGCGTTTCATAATCCAGGGTCTTGGCGGGGGATATCACCATCAGCATGACAGACAGCTCCTCATCACATAATGCCGGCCATTATGCCGGATGATGGGCGCAATCAAAGCTTATGCCGGTGATAGGCGGTGACTATGACGCCTCCGCAGGTGCCGGTCGATGCCGGCACCTGCGGGGTTTTCCTGTCAGAGGTGGGTTTCGGCGTACTCCGCCAGTATCGAACGCGGCACGCCCTGCAGGTGGATATGCACGCCGTGGGGGAAATCCTTGAAGCATTCGGTGAGGTAGGTGAGACCCGAACTGGTGGCGTTCAGGTAAGGGGTATCGATCTGCGCCAGATTCCCGAGACATACCACCTTGGAGCCGGCGCCGGCGCGGGTGATGATGGTCTTGATCTGATGCGGGGTGAGGTTCTGGCTCTCGTCGATGATGATGAAGCTCTGCTGAAAACTGCGTCCGCGAATGTAGTTGAGTGATTTGAACTGCAGGGGCACCCGGTCGAGTATGTAATCCACGCTGCCATGGGTGCACTCGTCATCCATGTGCAATGCCTCGAGGTTATCGGTGATGGCGCCCAGCCAGGGCTCCATTTTTTCCGCCTCGGTGCCTGGCAGGAAGCCGATGTCCTCGTCCAGTCCCTGGGTACTGCGGGTGGCGATGATCCGCCGGTAGGTCTTGCTGACCATGGTCTGCTCGATGGCGGCCGCCAGCGCCAGAATGGTTTTACCCGAACCGGCAGCGCCGGTAAGGTTGACCAGGTGAATGTCCGGATCAAGCAAGGCCAGCATCGCCAGCGACTGGAATACGTCACGTGGGCGCAGACCCCATGCTTCCTGGTGCAACAACGGTTCCTGATGCAGGTCCTGCAACATCAGTCGTCCGCCCTCGCGGGATCTCACCCAGCCGACAAAGCCCTGCCCATCAATGATGAAGTCGTTGATGTGCAGGCCCGGAATAGGCGCATTGAGTTCCACCTGATGCATGGTCCTGCCCATGCGCTGCTGGGTCTCGACCTTGGTCACGCCATCCCAGAAGGAACCCTCGATCTCATGATAGCCGCGCGCAAGCAGCGAGATATCATCGAGCAATTTGTCGGTCTGGTAGTCCTCGGCATCAATGCCGCATGCGCGGGCCTTGAGGCGCATGTTGATGTCCTTGGATACCAGTACGATGCGGTTGTCGGGGTGGCGCTGCTGAAGCTGGCACAGCTGGTTGATGATCTTGTTGTCGTTTATGTCGTTGGGCAGGCAGTGGGAGGGGATGGGTGCCTTGTCCATGAGTATTGCGAGGGTGCCGATGTTGCCGAGTTTACCGCGTTGAATGGGTACGCCTTGTTCAACCAGGTCGGGGGGAGAATCTGCCAGTGTGTGGTCTATCTGGCGTATGGCCTGACGACAATCTGCTGCTGTGCTGGTCTTGCCGGATTTCAGTTTGTCGAGTTCTTCCAGGACAGTCATCGGGATGATGACGTGGTGTTCTTCAAAGTTCAGTACCGCATTGGGATCATGTATCAGGACGTTGGTATCTAGGACGTAGTAGGAGTGTCGGGTTGGTCCGGACGCTTCCATATGCCATCACCTCGCAGGCCGAATATACGTGGCTGTATCAGGTGCCGAATCTGCACCTGGCAGTCCGTAGGGCCGACTCTGGGGAGCCTGTCAGTATCATGGGATCACCGTCAGGCTTCCGGTCGGTTAATTTGTGTATAGCGCAGGAAAGATGACATTCACAAGCACGAGAAAGATGTTTGTGAAATAAAACGGCAAATGGACAAGCGGCGATATTCAGCGGTTGCGTTTGCGCGCTATATTGGTGGGCCAGGTCGGGTCCAGGCATCAACTTAAATCTGCGTGGGCTGGCATTATTTGGCTGGCCTGCAGCCAGATCGCCGCGGCGGTTCGGCGTTCCGATCGCGCCTCCCGCAATCAGTGCCAGAACTCCGAGCAATCTCCCAAAGTTTCAGTGCATTAATCGGAGTAATTTGTGGAGGGGCGACCCGCCGCGATTGGCGTCCGCAGGACGCCCTGTCTTTAATGCTCGCCCTTAACGCCTACGCTGCCTATCCCCAGACGCCCTTGCCCGCTTGCGATTGGCTGCCGCCGCGGCGCCTTGCTCGGCTTCATTCGCATCGCTGGCTGCCTTTTCCTCAGCCGTCTGATTGCGACGCGGCACGGGTTTCAGATACATCTCTTCAGGCGGCAGACATTCCAGTTTGCTACCGAGCATTTCCTCAATCGGTGGTACCTGGAACGCATCATCCTCCCCGGCGAAACTGATAGAGGTGCCCTTGGCCCCGGCGCGGCCGGTACGGCCGATGCGGTGCACGTAATCTTCGGGATCGTCCGGCAGGGTGTAGTTGATAACATGACTGATGCCATCGATGTGAATGCCACGGCCCGCCACATCTGTAGCGACCAACACCCGTAGCTTGCCATCGCGGAAATTATCCAGCGTACGGACCCGCTTGTGTTGTGGTACGTCACCCGATAGCTGCGCGGCGTTTATGCCGTCGCGTACCAGCCGTTCCTGTATGCGGCGAACCTCGTCCTTGCGGTTGGCAAATACCATGACCCGCTCCAGTTCCAGCTGAGTGACCAGGTTGTAGAGCAGCGTGTACTTGTCCTTGCCGCTGACTGCATAGACCTTCTGGGTAATGTTTTCGGAAGCGGGGCGTTCAGGCTCGATTTCGACCACAGCCGGGTTGTCAGTCCATTGCTGGGCCAGATTCATTACGTCGTCACTGAAGGTCGCAGAGAACAGCAGTGTCTGCCGGTCGCCCTTGCGTGGAGTCTGGCGGATGATCTGGCGTACCTGCGGGATGAAACCCATGTCGAGCATGCGATCGGCTTCGTCGAGGATCAGCACTTCTACCAGATCCAGATGGACTTCGCCGCGGTTGCAGAAATCCAGCAAACGCCCCGGCGTAGCGACCAGAATGTCGCAGTAACTCTTTTCCAGCTGGCGGATCTGTTTATCGAAATCCATACCGCCGACAAAGCCCATGACATTCAGCGAGCAATGCTTGGTCAGACCTTCGGCGTCGTTGGCTATCTGCATCACCAGCTCGCGAGTCGGCGCGATGATCAGCGCCCTTGGTTCGCCCATGAAGCGCTCGTCCGGCGGCGGTGTTTCCAGCAGCTGGGTGATGGTCGAGATAAGAAACGCAGCGGTTTTGCCGGTGCCGGTCTGGGCGCGGCCGATGGCATCATGACCTTTCAAGGTATTGCCCAGCACTGCTGCCTGAATCGGTGTGCAATAGCTGAAGCCCTGTTCGCTGATGGCGCGCATCAGGCTGTCAGGTAGCGGGAAATCATGAAAGCGTGTTTTGCCTTCCATCGGTTCCACGGTGAAGTCTGCGAGGGACCAGGGCTTGGCTTCGACGGGTGCGGCCTGGTGTCGGGGACGCGGCACAGCGTCACGCTTGGGCTTGGGCTTGGGCTTGGGCTTGGGCTTGGGCGAAGCGGAGGATTCGGTGTTTGCCGCGTCCTTGGGCTGACGGGTTACCGGTGCGGCTTGAGGCGTTGCGGTGGCCGACTCGGCATGCGGCGCGGGCGTCTCTCCGGGTTTGAACAACTTCTTTAGTGCTTTGAGCACAGGCGTCTCTCGATCTGGCGTGTGAATAATATTTCGCCAGTGTAAAGCAAGCCTGTCGCTTAGCGAAGCCTTGGGCGCTTTGTCAACCAGCGCCCGCTAAAAAATGTTTTTATCGGATGGACAGGAGCCGCCTCCTAAAGCCCCAGGCGTTGATCCAGCCAGGCGCGTATATGAACTATCTCCTCGGGGCACACTTCGTGCGACATATCGTAGTCCCGCCAATGCACTGTGTGGCCCAGCGCCGCCAGGCGATCGTGGGCGTCGCGGCCCATCGGTACGGGCAGTACGTCGTCATAGCGTCCATGGGCGAAGAATATGTCCAGCTGCGGATCGGCGGTTGCCTCTTTCAGCACAGCTTCCAGCGTCGGGCCATAAGTAGACAGTGCCATGATCCCGCCGAATGGCAGACAGCTCTCGATCGCGGCATGCAGTACCACGGCGCCGCCCTGGGAAAAGCCCGCAAGAATGATGCGCTCGACGGAGATGCCTTGTTCGCGCTGCTCTTCGACCAGTTTAAGCACCGGGTGTACCGACTCGTCCATTTGCCCGGTATTGATGATACGTGCGGGTGCCAGGCCGAGAATGTCAAACCAGCAGGGCATCGGAAAGCCATTGTTGATCGTTACCGGTCGGGTAGGGGCCTGGGGGAAGATAAACCGGATGCCATGCCCGGGCGGTAACCGCAGAGCTTCAACCACCGGCACGAAATCGTACCGGTCAGCGCCCAGACCATGCAGCCAGATAACGCAGGCGTCTGCCTTGCCAGGTGGGTCGATGATCAATGGGGATTGGCTCATGGTCGTTCTCCTTTATCAGCGCCTGGCCCGTTCAGGCCCGGGACATGAACTTGCCGGTGTCAGTATTGATACGGACGATTTCACCCGTGGCGAGGTATTCGGGAATCTGAATTTCGAGCCCGGTAGCGAAGCGGGCGGTCTTGGTGCGTGCGCTGGCCGAGGCGCCCTTGATGGCGGGGGGCGTTTCTTCGATGGCCATCTCCACAACCGCAGGCAATTCGACGCCGACCATGTTGCCCTCAACGATCAAACCGAACAATCCGGGTACGCCGTCGGCGAGATAGGGAATCTGCTCTTCGAGCTGGTCAGGGCTGAGCGTGAACTGGCTGAAGTCCTCATTATCCATGAAGGTGTAACCGTCAGCATCGCGATATAGCAGCTGGACGGCGCGCTTCTGGAAATCGATGGGCGCGAGCATATCGTCACCGGTCAGGCTCTGATCCAGCTTCTGTTTGGTCTGTACATGGTTGAAGCGAACCTTGTACAGCGTCGTGCCACTGCGCGACGAAGGGCTTTTAACATCGATAGTCGAGACGATGTAAGGCTGGCCATTGATCTGAACGATCTGGCCTTTTTTCAGTTCTGAGGCTCTGGGCATGGGGCTGACTCATGATTGATGCAGTCGGTATTCTGCAGTGGGCAAGCCGGCCGCTGCAAGCGTCTGCGCAGGCGGCCGTTCAGTGCTCTCAGGCGCCGTCCGGCCCGCGTTGATTCCATAGAGGCTGATCTTCGGCAACAGAAACCGCCCTGTCATGAGCCTGATCGGGCTGCGTCTCACCGTTGGCTGCGCGTTGTACAGGGCCGGCGGGCAGCGTCCGGCTGTTGATCAGTCGCTCCAGGCCTTCGCTGTTGCGCAGATTGATATCCAGCTGACGGTAGGCGATAACGATACCGTGCTCGCGGAACTGCCGGTCGACTTCCCGGTTGATTTCATCAATGGCGAAGTTGCGGTCCATCAATTCGCGCACGTGGATACGCAGTTCATGTTCCAGTCGGTGGTCGCCAAAATTCAGGAACAGCACCATGGGCTCAGGATCTTTGAGCACCCGTGGGTTGTCGTCGGCGATCTGCATCAGCAGTTCCTTGGTCTTGGCCAGATCAGCGCCGTGAGCGATGCCCAGTTTCAGCGACACGCGGGTGATGGTGTCATCCAGTGACCAGTTGATCAGCTGCTCGGTGACGAAGGTCTTGTTGGGGACGATGATTTCCTTGCGATCAAAATCGGTAATGGTCGTCGCGCGGATGCGAATCTTGTTCACTGTTCCGGACAACGGGCCGATGGTCACCACGTCGCCGATGCGCACCGGTCGCTCGAACAGAATGATCAGCCCTGAAACAAAGTTGGCGAAGATTTCCTGCAGACCAAAACCCAGACCGACACCCAACGCTGCGACCAGCCATTGCAGTTTGTTCCAGCTCACGCCCAGTGCTGACAGCGCAAAGAAAATGCCCGAGCTGACGATGGTGTAACTGAGCAGGGTGGTAATCGCATAACTGCTGCCCTGACGCAGCTCCATGCGCGACAGCACCAGCATTTCCAGCAGACCCGGCAGGTTGCGGCCGAAGGTGAAGGTGAGTGCGACGATGGTCAGCGCGCCGAGCAAATCGCCGGCGCTGATGGGCGCCATCTGCGGGTGGTCCGCGGTGCCAGCGTTGTACTCCCACATGGTCACCGATTCCAGATAGGACGCAGCGCTGATCAGATCGGACCAGGTGAAATACACGAGCACGCTGAACAGAATGGTCAGGCCGAGTCGGGCCAGACGCAAGGACTGTTGGTTGATCTGCTGAATGTCCATCTCGGGCACTTCGATAGTGGCTTCCGGTTCCGGATATTCGTGTGGTTGTTCGGCAGCCTGACGTTTGCTCAGTGCGCGCTGATAGGCAAGGCGACGGCCGGCGACGTTGAGGTTGCGCACCACGGTGCCCTCGAACAGCATCCAGAGGGTGATCAGGTAAAGGGTGCTGATGAACCGGTCGGCCAGTTTGATTGCCGTGTAGTTGTAGCCCCAGGCGACAAGCCCGGCCAGCGCCAGCGGTGCCAGCGTCAGGATCAGCGCTGCCAGCAGGTGCAGCACGCGGGAGTCATACAGCGGCTCGCTGCGTTGCATCATCCGACCCAATAGCCAGGCCAGCCCGAGCATGCCAACCAGCATGAACAAGCGGCCCATGACGTCGTCGCCAATCTGTTCGGGGAGGATTTCACCTATCGCGACGACCAGCACCAGCGGCAACAGAATCCACGCGGAGCGGCGCGTGAGGCGGCGCAGACGCGAAACCTGACCTGGCTCCCAGCGAAAATGCCGTGTGGCAATGCCCTGTGGGTCGAACACGCGATACAGCAGATGGATAATGAACCAGGCCAGCGCCAGCTCGCTCAGACCCTGACCCAGCGCGGGCATAGCCGGCTCATCACCCAGGCTCAACAACAAGCCCACAGATATCAGCACCATGGGTACCGGGATGATGGTTAGCGCCGTCAGCATCAATGCCCGCGGGGTGTGGTGCACGCTGTCGCGCCGGAAATGTCCGACGTCCTCGTGCAGATTGCGCAGCTGTTCACGCAGCGCAGGCAAACGCCAGTTATAGAAGCCCAGCATCAGGGCCAACAGGATCAGCCAGATGATATGGTCGAGCAGGATGTTGCCGAGTTTTTTCAGCTGTACCAGCGGGTCGATGACGTTCCACTGTTCCACCGCCTTGCGCGGCAGATCGAGCAGCCAGGCGCGATCCACCGGGCGGTTGCTGGCAACCCAGAAGAGTTGGTCATCAATGCGGCGCTCCAGATCATCGCTGAGCTTTTCTACCTGGCGCTGGTTGATCTGCACGCTGATAGCCAGGCTCAGCAGGGTATTGATGTTGTCGCTCAGTTTGTCGACCAGGCTGATCCGGCTGCTCACCAGGCCTTCGAATTCGTCCTGCAGCTCTTCACGCTGCTCCTCCGGCAAACGGTTGATCAGGCGGTCGCGGTAGGCAGCCGGATTAACGATTTCGTCCCGTAGCTGGTTCAACTCAAACTGGCGTAGCCGCAGATCGGCAATCTGGTCGGCCAGAGTGGTGTCATATCGGACGTTGGGCAGCGCGGATTTCTGTTGATGCAGGATACGAGACAGCAGCACGCTGCCTTCCAGCACATCGATCTGCTGTTCCAGAGCGCTTTCAATCTGGCCGAGGCTGTCGACCTGTTGCTTGGTCTGGATGCCCTTGCGGGTAAGCTCGCCGACCTGAGTGGTAGCGCGGAGCAACTCCTCACTGAGCTGCCGGTTGATGGCGCCCTGATCGCTCAGTAACTGGTGATTGCTGGCCTGCAATGCCTGTTCGGTGGCTTCGGTGACCGTCTGCTCGGACTGGCTGCGACGTTTTTCATTGATCACGTCCTGCAGGACCTGAATCTCGACTTCGAAACTGCTTATCTGTTGGGCCAGCAGGTCGCGCTGCTGTGCGGCCAGATCCTGAAGAATGTTGTTGGCTGAGAGACGCTGGCGCAGCAGGTCGCTTGAATACTGCAGGCTTTGCTGTTCGGCGCGCAGCAAACGAATGCGCGCCTGGTTTACCGGCGTCTCTCCCTCCCGCTGCAAAGCGCGGATCTGGTCGTTGAGTTCGTTTTCCCGGGTCTGGTTCCTGGAAATGCTGGCCTGGGTGCGCTCTGGTCGGGTTTGCGCGGCGATCAGCTCGCTGTTGATGGCGGTCAGTTCATTCTGCGCATTGAACATACGCGCCACCTTTTCGCCCAGCGCTCTTTCCAGTTCTCCGAGTTCGCTTTTCTCAAAGCCGGCGCGCATCTTGTCGAGATCCGCGACTTCTATTTCTTCCAGTTCCTGTCTTGCGCTGCGAATGCGACCAGGTGCCTCCTGCTTCTGCGTCTGGAGCTCGGCCAGCTGTTCGGTCAGTTTCTCGGTCCGTTGCAGATGGGTCAGTGTTTGCTGGTAGATCTCGCGGAGTTCGGTCTTTTCCGCTTCGCCCAATGAGGCTTCATCAAGCGCCTGGATATCAGTGCGCAGGGATTCGATGGCCGCAGTGAGACCGTCCTGGGCATGCAGGGGCGCAGCGAACATGACGAGAAACGCCAGCAGCAAGCCGACGGAGAGCGCGAGAAGCCGGGACATGAAGGATGTATCCACAATACAGGTTACTAGGGTCGGTGGCGCAGGTTAATCCTGCAGGTAGTTCATGGGAAGGTGCCAGAATGACAGGAGTGAAAGCGAATGTAAGCAGACCGCCCGGGAGGGCGGTCTATTCAGAGATGGGATTTCAGGAATAGTTCACAAATTGATCAGAACCATTCGTCGTTCATATCGAGGCAGGTGGTGTCGCGGCGCTCAAGCACGGTCAGCGCGTGGTGACAGCCTGGCACTTCCCAGGTCAGGAAAAAGCGGGCCGCCTGCAATTTGCCTTGATAGAACTCGCGATCGCTTGCCGACCCGTTAGCCAGTCCCTGTTGCGCACGTATCGCCTGTTCCAGCCAGCGCCAGCCGATCACCATGTGCCCAAATGCATTCAGATACAGCGCGGAGTTCGCCAGTGCCTGGTTCACCTGGCCTTTGCCCATGTCACCCAGCAGTGCCAGCGTGACCTTGCCGATATGGGCGTGAAGGGCTTCCAGGGGTTCGCGCAGTGCGGTCAGCTCATCGAATTCGCCGGCACGGCGGCAACAGTCCTGAATAAGTGCTGAGAGTTGCTTCAAGGCTGCGCCATTGTTCATCACCACTTTGCGCCCGAGCAGATCCAGCGACTGGATGCCGTTGGTGCCTTCGTGAATCGGGTTCAGGCGGTTGTCCCGGTAGTACTGCTCAACCGGATACTCGCGGGTATAACCGGAGCCGCCGAGTATCTGGATGGCCAGCTCGTTGGCCTTCAGACAGAACTCCGAAGGCCATGCCTTGACGATCGGCGTGAGCAGATCCAGTAGCTGCAGCGTTGTCTGGCGCTGTTCCTCGGTTTCCAGGGTTTCGGTATCGTCGAACAGGCGCGCGGCATACAGGCCAAGATCGAAGGCGCCTTCCACGTAGGCTTTCTGTGTCAGCAACATGCGTTTCACATCGGTGTGCTGAATGATCGGCACCTGACCCGATGTCGGATCCTTGCCGTCGGGCAAACGACCCTGCGGGCGCTCGCGGGCATAGTTCAGCGAATACAGATACCCTGCGTAGCCGAGCATGACCGCCCCCATGCCGACGCCGATGCGCGCTTCGTTCATCATCTGGAACATGTATGGCAGTCCCTGATGCGGCTTGCCCACCAGATAGCCAACGCAGTTATCGTTGTCGCCGAAATTCAGCGCAGTCGAAGTGGTGCCACGCCAGCCCATCTTGTGGAACAGGCCGGCCAAGGTCACGTCGTTGCGCTCGCCGAGGGAGCCGTCATCCTTGACCAGAAATTTGGGCACGATGAACAGCGAGATGCCTTTTACACCGGCTGGCGCGTCGGGCAACTTGGCGAGGACCATATGCACGATATTGTCTGACAGCGGATGATCGCCGCCGGAAATGAATATCTTGTTGCCCTTCAGACGATAACTGCCATCGGCGGCGGGTTCGGCGCGGGCGCGGATGTCGGACAGCGAGGAGCCGGCGTGCGGCTCGGTCAGCGCCATGGTGCCAAAGAAGCGGCCGTCGATCATCGGCTGCAGGAAGCGTTGCTTCTGGTCGTCACTGCCAAAGGCTTCGATGAGATTGGCGGCGCCCATGGTCAGCATGGCGTAGGAGGAGGTCGCTACGTTGGCCGACTGGAAGTGCGCAAAGCAGGCTTGCGACAACAGATTGGGCATCTGCATGCCGCCCTGCTCGAAGGTGCGGGTGGCGTTGAGAAACCCGGCTTCGAGGAAGGCATCGACCGCAGGTTTTACCTCGGGAATCAGCTGCGCTGCGCCGTCCACGTATTGCGGCTCGTTTTCATCGCTCTTGCGATTGTGCGGCGCGAAAAACTTCTCCGCGATGGTACGGGCTGTACCCAGCGCCGCATCGAAGGTTTCGCGATTATGCTCAGCGAACCGCGGGCGCTGGGTCAGGCTTTCGGCATCCAGTACTTCGTACAACTCGAAGGCCAGGTTACGTGAATCAAGCAGGGTATCTGTCATGGCGCTTGTCTCGAAAATGAACGCTGGCAGTGTATGCGTTCCGTATATGACTGCAAACGCCTATTGATACCACTGATGTCGTCGAATCAGAACAGCCGAAGCGGCGGTTCATCCAGCGCGGCACGCTGTTCGCGCAGTGTCAGAATCTGGTCCGCCCAGTAGCGTTCGCTGGCAAACCAGGGGAAGTGTTTAGGGAACGCCGGGTCATCCCAACGCCGCGCCAGCCACGCGCTGTAATGGATCAGTCGCAGGCTGCGCAGGGACTCGATCAAAGGCAACTGACGTGGGTCGAAATCATGGAACTCGTTGTAGCCTTCAGCAAGCTCGGCGAGCTGTGCCTGTCGCTGGTCGCGCTCACCGGACAGCATCATCCACAGATCCTGAATGGCCGGGCCCTGGCGGCAGTCGTCCATGTCGACCATATACAGGAGCTCGTCGCGCCAGAGCAAGTTACCGACATGCAGGTCGCCATGCAGGCGAATGGTGTCATGTGGCGTGGCGGCGTAGATCGCGTCGACACGTTCGAGCAGGTCGTCCGCCACCGAGAAATACGCGGGCCGTAGATTCTCCGGCACGCTGTCTGCTTCGCGCAGCCAGGCGATGCTGTCATGTCCGAAGTTCTGAGGGGTCAGGGACGGACGATGGCTGAACGGCCGCATGGAGCCCACCGCATGCAGCCTGCCCAGCAGGCGACCGAGCATGAGCAGATGGTCCGGATTGTCAAACTCAGGCGCGCGGCCACCAAAGCGTTTGAACAGGCTGAAGCGAAAGCCCACATGCTCAAAGAGCGTTTGCCCGTCGATCTGCATGGGGGGGATGACCGGGATTTCCAGCTCGGCCAGTTCGCGAGAGTACTGGTGCTCCTCAAGGATGGCTTCATCGCTCCAGCGTTGCGGGCGGTAAAACTTGGCAATCAACGGCTCGCCGCCTTCGATACCTATCTGGAATACACGGTTTTCGTAGCTGTTGAGCGTAAGCGTGCGCGCGTCGCTGACATAGCCAAGCGATTCCACCGCATCGAGAACGGTGTCAGGTGTGAGCAGGGCAAAAGGGTGTTGGTTGTCCATAGTCGCACCGTCAGTTTATGAATGGTCCATGGTGTCATATTTACGGGCGGGAGGGATAAGTTCGCTTGGGTTCGGTGTTAGTGCTTCAGCAATGCAACGAACTCGGTCCAGTCCGCTGTCAGTTTGGATTGGAGCCGTCTTTCACCTGGGCGCGTAGCGCGCCTGCGCTGCGCCAAGCGTTTCGCGGCACTGAAGTGGAGTCAGCGGGCGGCGCGTATCGGTTCGCATATGGAGTCAGCTTCGCGAGGCGACAGGGCCGCGCTGACACGCTGCAAGTACGTCCCTGTAAGCTCGTCGATGACATCCCTGTCATCGCACGGTCATCGCGACCCTGTCGCCTCACTGCGCCATGGAGATTGGTGTTGTCGGAGGTAAAGCAGGTCTCGCCTGGGGGTGTAGCGCGCCTGCGCTACGCCGAGCTTTCCGCCACCTTGAACTCCGCCCGCGACTGGCTTCATGACAGCCAAATTGATGTGTGACGAGCAATCCCCCCTAACCCCCCTTTTACCAAGGGGGGAACTGGTTCGGTGTTTTCTGATGGTTTTGATGTCCGAGCCACGCCAATGCTGGAGCAAGTCCGCTGGCTGTCAGGGTGGAGCAAGTGTTGAAAACAGGGATGTTTTCACCAAGCCCCCAGGGATGGGTTCACGGCGTCTTGCGCAATCCTGACAGTCGGTGGGCGCCAGACTTCGATGTCGCCAGCCAGGTTGTGAAGCGAGTCGACAGTCGACGTAGCGTGAAACCACATCAAGCATCCGTACGCGCCACGCACCAGACACTGACACTCGCAGCACCGGCATCAAGCAGAACCCGGCTGGCTTCTCTTACTGTCGTCCCTGTAGTCACCACGTCCTCGATCAGGGCGATGTGTTTACCGAGAATCCGTTCTGGCTTGCGGCAAACGAAGGCATCCTTGAGGTTTCGGCGGCGGGCTTTGGCATTCAAGCCCTGCTGGGTTTGGGTGGCGCGCGCTCTTAGCAGTACGCGGTGCGCCACAGGGAGGCTCAGGTGTCTGGCAAGCGGGCGCGCCAGCTCCGTTGCCTGATTGAAGCCGCGTTTGGCCTGGCGTGCGCCGTGGAGCGGCATGGGAATGAGGCAATCGGGCAATGCCTGTTGCCGTTCCTGGTAATGAAAGCGGACGGCATCAAGCAGCAGCAGACCAAGCATCCGGCCGTAGGTCAGTTGATGATGGTGCTTGAAGGCCAGGATCAAGCTGTCGACAGGAAAGCGATACAGAAAAGGCGCAACGATCTGGTTGAACGCGGGTGCACGCTTCAGGCATTGCCCGCATAGCCCGTCAGCCAGAGGAAGCGGCAGCGCGCATTGCCGGCAATGGCTTCCCAACCAAGGCAGATCAGCCCTGCATGCTTCGCAGATTCCGAGCTGCGAATGCATGCCGATTGACAGACACAGCAGACAGGATGTGGAGTGGTTATTAATTATCCACTTGTAAACCATGCTGGGTTTCAATGGTTGACGCTATCCGTGTCGTCGCTATGATGCGACAAACGTTGAAGCCAAACTGATCTTCAAGCAAACACCAGGAATGTTTTTGATGACTGCATCCCAAACCCGCCACGACTGGACGCCGGCAGAAGTACTGGCCTTGTTCCGCCAACCCTTCAATGACCTGCTGTTTCAAGCGCAGACGGTGCATCGGCAGCATTTTGATGCGAACCGGGTGCAAGTCTCGACATTGCTGTCTATCAAGACCGGTGCTTGCCCCGAAGACTGCAAGTATTGTCCCCAGTCCGGGCATTACAACACCGGGCTGGACAAGGAAAAACTCCTCGAGGTGCAGAAGGTGCTGGAGGAGGCCGCTGCGGCCAAGGCCATCGGTGCCACGCGCTTCTGCATGGGGGCGGCCTGGAAGCATCCGTCCGAGAAAGATATGCCCTACGTTCTGGAAATGGTCAAAGGCGTGCGCAAGCTCGGCCTGGAAACCTGCATGACCCTCGGCAAGCTGACCAAGGAACAAACCGCAGCATTGGCCGAGGCGGGGCTGGATTACTACAACCATAACCTGGATACCTCGCCTGAGTTCTACGGCAATATCATCACCACCCGTACCTATGGTGATCGTCTGCAGACGCTATCTTATGTGCGCGACGCGGGGATGAAGATCTGCTCGGGCGGTATTCTGGGTATGGGCGAGTCGCTGGAAGACCGCGCCGGTCTGCTGATTCAGCTGGCGAATCTGCCGGAGCATCCTGAAAGCGTGCCGATCAACATGTTGGTAAAAGTAGCCGGAACGCCGTTGGAAAACGCTGAGGATCTGGATCTTTTCGACTTCATTCGCATGCTGGCTGTGGCGCGCATCATGATGCCGGCATCGCACGTGCGTTTGTCAGCCGGTCGCGAGCAGATGAACGAGCAGACCCAGGCCCTGGCATTCTTCGCTGGCGCTAACTCGATCTTCTACGGTGATCGTCTGCTTACTACCTCCAACCCGCAGGCGGAAAAGGATATGCGTCTGTTCGAGCGCCTGGGCATCAAGCCTGAAGAGCGCGAAGAACATGACGACGAAGTCCATCAGGCAGCCATTGAGCAGGCGCTGGTCGAGCAACGTGACAGTGCACTGTTTACCAACGCAGCGGCGGTCTGACCACTCCTTTCACGAGCTTCCACCATGTCCTTCGATCTGACTGCCCGGCTGACTGAGCGCCGGGCGGCGCATTTGTATCGTCAAAGACCGCTACTCGATGCCCCGCAGGGCGTGCGGGTAGTAGTCGACGGGCAACCGCTGCTCGCGTTCTGCAATAACGACTATCTGGGCCTCGCCAATGATCCGCAGGTGATCGATGCCTTTGTCGACGGCGCCCGCAAATGGGGCGTCGGCGGCGGCGCTTCGCATCTGGTTGTTGGCCACAGCACGCCGCACCATGAACTTGAAGAAGCGCTGGCGGAATTTACCGGCCGGCCTCGGGCACTGTTGATGTCGAGCGGATATATGGCCAATCTGGGTGCGGTAACAGCCCTGGTCGGGCAGGGCGATACGGTACTCGAAGATCGCCTGAACCACGCGTCGCTTCTGGACGCCGGATTGCTCAGCGGAGCGCGCTTCTCCCGCTACCTGCATAACGATATCCAAAGCCTCTCATCTCGTCTGGCCAAGAGCGCCGGCAATACGCTGGTGGTGACCGACGGCGTTTTCAGTATGGATGGCGATCTGGCTGACTTGCCTGCGGTGTGCGCTGCGGCCCGGGAAAAGGGCGCCTGGGTAATGGTGGATGATGCTCACGGCTTCGGGTGTCTCGGTAGACAAGGTGGCGGCATCGTCGAGCACTTCGGTCTCGGTGTGCAGGAGGTGCCGGTGCTGGTCGGCACGCTGGGCAAGGCGTTCGGCACCGCAGGCGCCTTTATCGCTGGCAGCGAGGAGCTGATCGAGACCTTGATCCAGTTTGCGCGGCCCTATATTTACACCACCAGTCAGCCGCCAGCCGTTGCGTGCGCAACTTTGAAAAGCCTGCAGATACTGCGTGAGCAGAATTGGCGGCGCGAGCATCTCGGCCGGCTCATCGCGCAGTTTCGCGCCGGCGTGTCCGCTCTGGGCCTGCAATTGATGAACAGCCCCACACCCATTCAACCGATCATTATTGGAAGCAGCGAGCGTGCCGTCGCGGTGTCAGCGGCACTGCGCGAGCGCGGCATCCTGGTTACGGCAATTCGTCCGCCGACCGTGCCGCGGGGGACGGCCAGGTTGCGCGTAACCCTGTGCGCAGCGCACAGTGAGAGCGATGTAGCGCAACTTCTTGATGCGCTGAAACAAGCCATAGCTGCCGTTCCGGAGTGTGATTGATGACCAATATTTCCCTGTTGCCTGGTTGGGCGATGTCCGCTGCCAGCATGGAGCCGCTACGCAGCGCCTTGCTTGAGCGCCTGCCTCGGTCGCAGGTTCAGTGTTGCGACCTGCCAGCGTTACAGATGTCCAGCATCGAGACCGACCTGGCTGAACTGGGTGAACAGCTGCCGAAGGGTGTACTGATCGGTTGGTCGCTTGGCGGCGTGGTGGCGCTGCAGTTGTCGCGCCGGTTTCCCGAGAAATTTCGCGCCGTGGTCACTATCGCCAGCAATCCCTGTTTCGTCACCCGCCGTGACTGGGCCGAAGCGATGCCAGCCGATACGTTCAAGACCTTTTACGCTGACTACCGGGATGAACCGGACAAAACGCTCAAGCGTTTCGCCCTGCTGGTTACTCAGGGCAGCAATCAGCCCAAGGCACTGAGCCGTTCCATGCAGTGGGACGACGCAGACCATGAGCAGCGGCTGCACGCCCTGGCGATTCTGGGTGTGCTTGATAGTCGAGCCATTCTTCGACGCTCCGTGCTGCCAACTCTGCATTGTCTGGGCGCACAGGATGCACTGGTTCCTGCTGCCGTTGAAGCTGCGCTGAAGGAGCTAAACGACTATTCGCATGTCGCGGTACATCCTGGTGCCGGGCATGCCCTGCCATTGGAACAACCGCTCTGGTTGGCGGAGCAGATCGCTGAGTTTCTGCAGGCTGGCGATGACTGAGCAGGCGATCGACAAGCGCCGTATCGCCGACTCGTTCGGACGGGCCGCAGAGACCTATGACCAGGCCGCCGCATTTCAGCGCACAGTGGGCGGCAATCTGCTGGCGCGCCTGCCTGTCGATTTTCATCCGGCAGACACCACGGATTTAGGATGCGGAACCGGTTATTTCACCCGCGCGTTGCAACAGCGTTATGGCCAACCCGTGCTGGGCATTGATCTGGCGGAAGGTATGTTGCGCTTCGCCCGCATGGCCTCGCCCGGTTGCGGCCCCTGGATTGCCGCAGATGCGGAAGCCCTGCCGGTGCGCGCCGGTTCGCAGGATCTGATCTTCTCGAGTCTGGCTTTGCAATGGTGCTCCGACCTGCGGTCAGCTTTAAGCGAGGCGTATAAAGCGCTGCGCCCAGGCGGCTACCTGGCATTCAATACCTTGATTGAAGGTTCGCTGGGCGAGCTGCGCCAGGCCTGGGAGCGAGTCGATGGCTTCGTTCACGTCAACCGCTTCATGCCCGAAGCGGAGTTGCGTGAACTGCTGAGCGGGACCGGATTCGCGCAGGTTGGCTGCGAGATAGAACAGCATGTTCTGCATTACCAGCAATTGGGAGAATTGACGCGGGAGCTCAAGGCGCTTGGCGCGCACAACGTCAATCCGGGGCGCCCTGGCGGTTTGACCGGTCGCGCACGATTGCGCGCGCTAACCGAAGCGTATGAACAGTTCCGGTATGACAAGGGCTTGCCTGCTACGTATCAGGTTGCACAGATTGTATTGAGAAAGGGGGCGGCGTAGGCGCCGGACTGAATATGGCCAAGCGTTACTTTATTACCGGCACCGATACCGAGATTGGTAAAACCACCATCGCGGCCGCGCTGCTCCATGCGGCGCGGCTGAGTGGACGAACGACGGCTGCGGTCAAACCCGTGGCGGCTGGCTGCGAGCGTACCGCTGATGGACTGCGCAATGAAGATGCGCTGGCGCTTATGAGTCAATGCCAGCCACCGTTACCCTATGAGTTGATCAACCCGGTAGCGCTTGAAGCCGCCATTGCTCCGCATATCGCCGCCTGGGAAGAGGGCGTGGCGCTGTCGGCCGAGATGTTGTCGTCCCGCTGCAATGCGGTATTCGCGCGCAACGCAGAGCTTACCTTGGTAGAAGGTGCAGGCGGCTGGCGCGTACCCTTGAATGGCCAGCAAACCTTGGCTGACCTGGCGGGACTGCTGGGCATTCCAGTCGTGATGGTTGTCGGTATGCGGCTTGGTTGTATCAATCATGCGGTTCTGACGGCCGAAGCGATCAAGGCTGACGGTCTGGTACTGGCCGGCTGGGTGGCAAACCGGGTAGATCCCGATATGAGCCGGCCGGATGAGAACCTGGCGACACTCAGACAAATGATCGAGGCGCCGTGCCTGGGGGTTGTTCCCTGGCTTGACCAGCCGTCCGCTGACGAAATCGCCGCGCACCTGGATGTCAGCGTTCTGCTATGAACGCTTTGCTACCCTTTTGCTGCGGCCTGTGCTTGAATGGCGTTATCGGCTGAATGGAGGCAAAGTGCCATGGCTAGCTTGGATCTCGTATCTTCCGGCATGAACAGCATCAGACAGGGACAGTATCGTGCGAACACAGCGGCGGCGGAAATAGCCCGCAGTGGTGTGGAATCCGATCCTGCAGCCTCCCAGGCTGTTCCCGTTCAGCCCGCCAGTGGCCAGCCTGCCGCGACCCTCAAAGTCGACTCCAACCGGCCGGTGAATCTGGTCGACAATCTGGTCGAGCTGCAGCAAGGCCAACGTGAAGTTGAAGCCGGCGCAGCGGTCATCGATACAGCCAATGAAGTGCTCGGCACGCTGCTCGACGTCACTGTCTGAATCAACGCCTCGTCCCCCGATCCAATCAGTCTCGCTGATCCCTGTGACCAGGCCGTCTTGTACAGGCGGTCTGGCATTCGCATCTTCGTCCCATTCAAAAAATACCTGTCTATGCCTGCTGAGTGGGCTTGACATGTCTGTGCGGTAAACGTAAGTTTCAAACGTCTGTTTGAATGCTGCCGTTGGCAGCCCTGTTTGCAGCGTTCGTCTGCTCTTGAAATCCCGATATAACCGTTGAGGTCAAGTTACCATGCCAGAATACAAGGCTCCCCTGCGTGACATCCGTTTCGTCCGCGACGAAGTTCTGGGTTATGAAGAACACTACAAGAGCCTGCCGGGCTGTGAAGAGGCAACCCCGGATATGGTCAACGCCATTCTGGAAGAAGGCGCCAAGTTCTGCGAGCAGGTCATCGCTCCGCTGAACCGTGTTGGCGACACTGAAGGTTGCACCTGGAGCGCTGAAGGAGTGACTACTCCTACCGGTTTCAAGGAAGCCTACGCGCAGTACGTTGAAGGCGGCTGGCCGAGCCTGGCACACGACGTAGCCCATGGCGGTCAGGGTCTGCCCGAGTCGCTGGGTCTGGCAGTCAGTGAAATGATCGGTCAGGCGAACTGGTCCTGGGGCATGTACCCGGGCCTGTCCCACGGCGCCATGAACACTCTGGACGCCCACGGCACTGACGAACAGAAGCACACCTATCTGAGCAAGCTGGTGTCCGGCCAGTGGACTGGCACCATGTGCCTGACCGAACCGCATTGCGGCACCGACCTGGGCATGCTGCGTACCAAGGCCGAGCCGAATGCTGACGGCAGCTACAAGATCTCCGGTACCAAGATTTTCATCTCCTCCGGTGAGCACGACATGGCCGAGAACATCGTCCACATCGTACTGGCCCGCCTGCCCGACGCACCAGCCGGCACCAAGGGTATCTCGCTGTTCATCGTTCCGAAGTTCCTGCCTGACGCCAACGGCGACAAGGGCGAGCGCAACGGTGTGACCTGTGGTTCGCTTGAACACAAGATGGGTATCCACGGCAACGCCACCTGCGTGATGAACTTTGACGCGGCAACCGGCTTCCTGATCGGACCGCCGAACAAGGGCCTGAACTGCATGTTCACCTTCATGAACACTGCACGCCTGGGTACTGCACTGCAGGGTCTGGCTCATGCTGAAGTCGGCTTCCAGGGTGGCATCAAGTACGCGCGTGAACGTCTGCAGATGCGTGCTCTGACTGGCCCGAAGGCGCCTGAAAAAGCAGCTGATCCGATCATCGTGCATCCCGACGTGCGCCGTATGCTGCTGACCATGAAGGCCTTCGCCGAGGGTAACCGGGCGATGGTGTACTTCACTGCCAAGCAGGTCGATATCGTCAAGAACAGCCCTGACGAAGCAGCACGCAAGCAGGCTGATGCGCTACTAGCCTTCCTGACGCCGATCGCCAAGGCATTCATGACCGAAGTCGGCTTTGAAGCAGCCAACCACGGCGTGCAGATTTATGGCGGCCACGGCTTCATCTCCGAGTGGGGCATGGAGCAGAACGTACGTGATGCACGTATCTCCATGCTGTACGAAGGGACTACCGGCATCCAGGCGCTGGATCTGTTGGGCCGCAAGGTCCTGATGACCCAGGGTGAGGCGCTGAAGGGCTTTACCAAGATCGTGCACAAGTTTTGTCAGGCGCAGGAAGGTAACCAGGCAACTGCCGAATTCGTTGCACCTCTGGCGCAGCTGAACAAGGAGTGGGCTGATCTGACCATGAAGGTCGGTATGGCGGCGATGAAGGATCGTGAAATGGTCGGCGCAGCATCTGTCGATTACCTGATGTACTCCGGTTACGTATGCCTGGCGTACTTCTGGGCGGACATGGCCCGCGTTGCGGCCGAGAAGCTGGCTGAGGGCACGTCCGAGGAAGCCTTCTACAAGGCGAAGCTGCAGACTGCGCGCTTCTACTTCCAGCGCATCCTGCCGCGTACCCGCATGCACGTTGACGCCATGTTGTCCGGTTCTGCGAATCTGATGGATATGGACGAAGAGAGCTTCGCTCTGGGCTACTAAGGCCGGTTGCGGTATCTCGAAGGGCTGCCCCGTAAGGGACGGCCCTTTTTTGTGTGTGGATTTCAGCCAAGATTGGTAAGGGTCGTATGCCGCAGCGTTGGGGCTCGCCTATAGGTTTGCTGTTGTTGCAGGCTTGGCGTAGCGCAGGCGCGCTACACCCCCAGGTTGGTCCGGCGCAGAGATCTATCGCGCCAACCGCAACCCACTGAACTGCCAGCGCGCCGACGCCGGAAAGAAATTGCGATAACTGATCCGTGCATGCCCGGGCGGTGTAGCCAGGGAGCTGCCGCGCAGCACCATCTGGTTGATCATGAATTTGCCGTTGTATTCACCAACCGCGCCGGCCGCGGGTTGATAGCCGGGGTAGGGCAGGTACGCGCTATTGGTCCATTGCCAGACCTGGTCAAACAGACCCCGCAGGTCTTGGTTTGCGGCTGCGGCGAACTCCCATTCAGCCTCCGTAGGCAGGCGCGCACCGGCCCAGCGTGCATAGGCGTCGGCTTCATAGAAACTGATATGCATCACCGGGGCGCTGTGATCGAGCAATTGTTCGCCGTGCAATGTAAAGCGACGCCAGTTTTCGCCATCGTGACGCCAGTACAAGGGAGCCTGCATCTGCGTGTTGCAGACCATGTCCCAGCCGTCCGAGAGCCACAGTTCAGGGCGCTCGTAGCCACCTTCTGCCATGAACGCGAGGTAGTCGCCATTGCTGACGTTGCGCCGGGTAAGTTCAAAGGGTTCGAGCCAGACCTTGTGCCGCGGGCGCTCATTGTCGAAGCAGAAGGCTTTACCGCGATGTCCAATGTCGACCAGCCCACCGTCAATGGCGACAAAGGTATTGGCCGACTGCTCATCATTCGTCGCTCCGTCTGCCGAGCCCGAGCGCCATGCCGGTAATAGCGGATTCAATGAGAAGTGATGTTTCAGGTCGGTGAGTATCAGTTCCTGATGCTGTTGTTCATGATTCAGTCCCAGCTCGATCAGGTTCAGGGCATCGTCAGACAGCGCGCCGCCGTCGAGTGCCGCTCGCATATGACAATCGACATGGGCGCGGTAAGCCAGTATTTCGTCCAGGGAGGGTCGGGATAACATTCCCCGCTCTGCGCGAAGATGGCGCGCGCCCACGCCTACGTAATAGGAATTGAAGAGCACCTTGTACGCAGGGTCGAACGTCGCGGGTGCGTTTGGCATGCCGGACAGAATGAAGGTTTCGAAGAACCAGCTGGTATGCGCCAGGTGCCATTTGACCGGGCTGGCTTCGGCCATTGATTGCAGCTGACAGTCTTCCGCCGTCAGGCCTTCAACCAGAGACAGGGAGTACTGGCGTACCTCATGAAAGCGCGCCGCGAGCCGGGTCGAGCGAGTGACGGGTTGATGCATGCTCATAGGCCAGGCTCCGCAAGAAAGACGCCAAACCAGCGGTAGGGATCAGTCCAGAACCGGCTTTGCGCGAAGCCTGCTTCGCGCAGCATGTCGCGAAAGCCGTCCGGGGTGTACTTGTGCGAATACTCGGTAAGTACATGCTCGCCGGCGTGGAAAAAGCGGCTGGCCTGGTTGCCAAGCTCGACGCGGTGGTCTCGCTGGGCTACCAGCTGCATTTCGATGCGGTTGTGCGCGCCGTCGTACCGGGCCCGGTGACGGAAATTAGCGCGGTCAAAGTCCGATCCGATTTTCTGATTCACCACGTCCAGGACGTGCAGGTTGAATTCCGCGGTGACACCCGCCGCATCGTCGTAGGCTGCCTCAAGGATCTCGACGGGTTTGACCAGGTCAACACCGATCAGCAGCCTGCCATGCGTGCCGCAGTCGCGGTGGATATTGCGCAGAAGCCGAAGCGCGTCGGGGCGGGCAAAATTGCCGATCGACGAGCCGGGGTAGAAGAATACCGGCGGTGCGTCGGGACATTCGCCGAGCAGGTTGGACAGCTCAAGATCACGGGTGAAATCGCTGACAACCCCAATGCATTCGACATCCGGGTTGTGAGCGGCCACTTCAATCAGCGAGCTTTGCAGGAAATCGCCGGCAATATCGACTCCGACCAGACGTTCAGGGCAAACCTGCTGGAGCCATTGACGCGACTTGCCGCAGTCCCCACATCCCAGGTCGACCCACTGCGCGCCGGCTGGCAGCGCGTTGGCTATGTCGCTGGCATAACGGCGGAAAATGCCGGCTTCAGCACGGGTAGGGTAATACTCGTTGAGTTCGCAGATGCGGTTGAACAGCTGGCATCCGGCGTCATCGTAAAAATATTTGGAATCAATCCGGGCGGTGGGTTGCAGCAGTCCGTCGAGCAGGCTGGCTTTTTCCTGGATCTCGTCGTGGTGTAACGCATTTTCTATACGCGGGAGTGGCAGGGCAATATTCACGTGGAGCCTCAGCGTCAGGTCTACGACTTCTGAAGCTAGCAGCCGCGCGCCGCTTTCGCCAATCGACGCAGGCCTGGTGGGATTATCTCACTCGTCGTCTTCCACTATCCCGCGGATCAGCTTGAACAACTTGCGTGATGCGGCCGGCGGCTTGTTCTCTGCCGTTTCCTTGGAAGCCTGACGAACCAGTTGCCGAAGCTGCTGGCGATCGGTTTCCGGATAGAGTGCGATAAAGGCGTCCTGTTCTTCCGGTTTGCCGGTCAGCAGCCGGTCACGCCAGCGTTCGAGTTGATGAAAGTGCTGGGCGTGCGCCTGGCTGCTGCTGTCCAGTCGGTCGACGTAGGCCTGTATGGCTTCGATATCCTGATCACGCATCAGCTTTCCGACAAAGCTAAGGTGGCGTTTAAGCGCGCCGCGTGCAGTGTGCCGGTGTGCTTCGTCGAGCGCCCGGCGCAGCTTGTCGGTCAGCTCGAGTTTATCCAGTTGAGCGGGCTTCAACTCGGTCAGGCGGCGGCCAAGTTCCTGCAGCTCGTGCAGCTCGCGTTTAACCTGGGTTTTGCTTTTGCCCTCGTCTTCGTCATTCTGCTCTTCGTCGTGAAAATCTGTCATGGTGATTCCGTTACGGCCTTTCGCCGGGTCTGTTCGATGCGCCATGATACCCGTTCACACTGCGACTGTCCGGAGTACAATGGCGGCCACAAAGGAGAACTTATGACTGATAACCTGCCTACCCGGAACGATGATCCCCAGGCGTTGCAAACTGCTCTCGAGCAGCGTGTGGCATTCATTCTGGACGAGTCGAAACGTCAGGGCGCTTCAGCCTGCGAGGTGGTCGTAAGCCACAACACCGGCCTCTCCGTCGGCGTACGCCAGGGCGAAGTGGAAAACGTTGAATTCAATCGTGATCAGGGCTTTGGTATTACGCTGTATTCGGGTCAGCGCAAGGGCTCTGCCAGCACATCGGATACCTCCGATGAGGCTATTCGGTCAGCTATCGAAGCCGCCCTGGTTATCGCCCGTCACGCCTCTGAAGATCCTTTTGCCGGGCTTGCCGATCCTGACCTGATGGCCAGGGATCTGCCGGATCTGGACCTGTACCATCCCTGGGAGCTGGGCGCCGAAGAGGCCATTCAGCGTGCCCTGGACAGCGAGGCGGCAGCGCTTTCGCTGGACAGCCGGCTGAGCAGCGATGGCTCGCATGTAAGCAGCCACCAGGGTTGCAGAGTCTACGGTAACAGCAACGGGTTCATTGGCAGCTCGATTGGAACGCGGCACAGCGTAGCGACTCTGACCATCGCGGCTGATGCGCAGGGTATGCAGCGCGATTACTGGTACGGTGTCGACCGGATTGCGCAGCGCTTGCCGACTGCCGAGGCGCTCGGTCGCAAAGCGGCCGAGCGTACCTTGTCGCGACTGGGTGCGCGGTCGATCAAGACCGCCAAGGTCCCGGTGCTCTTTGCTGCGGATCAGGCTGCCGGGTTACTTGGGCACCTCGTCGGCGCCATTGCTGGCGGAGCCGTCTATCGGCAATCCACGTTCCTGCTGGATGCGCTGGGTCAGCCAGTATTCCCCGAGTGGGTGACCATTGATGAACGTCCCCATCTGAAGCAGGCGCTGGGCAGTACTGCCTTCGACGGCGATGGCCTGGCGACGCGAGAGAAATCCTTCATCGAGCGTGGCGTGTTGCAAAGCTGGATTCTGGGCACCTATTCCGGGCGCAAGCTGGGCTTGCCGAGCACAGCCAATGCAGGTGGTGTCAACAACCTGCACGTGTCCTGCAATGTTCCGGGTGGTATGGATGTCTTGCTCAAGGAAATGGGCACCGGTTTGCTGGTCACCGAGCTGATGGGGCAGGGCGTGAATGGCGTGACAGGCGACTATTCCCGCGGCGCCGGTGGGTTCTGGGTCGAAAACGGTGAGATCGCTTTCCCGGTGAAGGAAGTGACTATTGCCGGCAATCTGCGGGACATGTTCGCCAATTTGCGCTGTGTTGGTGCGGATGAAGAACGGCGCGGTAATTATCTGACCGGCAGCTGGCTAGTGGATGGCATGACAGTGGGTGGTGAGTAGTACGCGTTTCGGCTACTCGCCTTCCTCAAAGTAGTTGTTGACCAGTGCCGTCAGCTCTTGCATGGCCTGGTCAGCCTGCTGGCCCTCGCAGGCGATGCAGATCTCGGTACCCTTGCTAGCAGCCAGCATCATCACCTGCATGATGCTTTTGCCATTGACCATCTGATCCTCGTTGCAACCGATGCGGATATCGCAGTCATAACGGTTCGCTATACCGACGAATTTAGCGGCTGCCCGTGCGTGCAGACCTAACTTGTTGATGATCTCGAGGTTGGCTTTTGGCATGTCAGGGCAGGTCGCGGTGTCGTATTTGCAGGTTGGGGGTATGCGCGCTCAGCTCCCGGACCAGGCGCTCGGCAATATAAACGGAGCGGTGATGCCCGCCGGTACAGCCAATGCCGACGCTCATATAGCTGCGTTCGCCGGCAGCGTAGCGGGGTAGCCACTTCGCCAGAAAATTGTAAATGTCCTGATACATCTCCTGAACTTCCTGCTCCCCTTCAAGGTAATCACAGATTTCCTTGTCCTTGCCACAAAACGGGCGTAACTCGGCTTTCCAGTAAGGGTTGGGCAGGCAGCGCACATCGAACACCAGGTCAGCATCGACCGGTACGCCACGTTTGAATCCGAACGACTGGATCAGTACCGAGGGGGCATTACCGTCGCTGCTGAGTAGACGTTGTTTAAGCAGATCGCGCAGCTGGTACAAGGTCAGATGACTGGTATCGATCTTGAGATTGGCCAGGTCGATGATCGGCTCGAGCAGGCGCAGCTCCGCCGCAATGGCTTCGCCCAAGGATTTGCTTTCATCGGTCAGCGGGTGTTTGCGGCGCGTTTCCGAGAAGCGCTTGATAAGCACTTCGTCGGTAGCCGCGAGAAACAGCACATCACAGCGAATACCGGTATCGCGTACCCTCTGTAATATCTCGGGAAAGCGCTCGAGGTCGCTCGCCAGGTTACGCGCATCAATACTGATCGCTACCTTCGGCAGATGTTGGTCGGTGTCGTTGGCCTGTCTGGCCAGTTCGGGAAGCAACCCGGCGGGCAGGTTGTCGATGCAGTAGAAACCGTTGTCTTCCAACAGATGCAGTGCGGTACTTTTGCCGGAGCCGGACCGGCCACTGACCACAACCAGGCGCATGGTTCGTTAACTCCCCTCGTCGGTGCCGACCATCACTTCATAGAGAGTCTGGGCATCGGGTGATTGGCGCAGGGCTTCTCGCAGCGCTTGCTGGTCGAGCTTCTCTGCAAGCATCTTGAGAATCTGCAAATGTTCTTCAGTCGCTTCCTGCGGCACCAGCAGCACAAATATCAGGTCGACCGGTTCGCCATCCAGGGCGTCGAAATCGATCTTGCTGTCGAGCTGTAACAGTGAGCCTATCGCTTGCGTGCATCCAGGCATGCGGCAGTGGGGAATGGCTATGCCATGTCCGAATCCGGTCGAGCCGAGTTTCTCCCGGGCAACCAGGCTTTCGAAAATCGCGTCGGGATCCAGGTTGGTGTGCTGGGAGACCAATTTGCCGATCAGCTCCAGCACACGTTTCTTGGATGCCCCCTGCACACCTGCAAAGGTGCGCTCGGGGGTCAGGATATGGTTTATTTGCATGGTCACGCGGCGTTGTTGGCCTTAGCGGTCGTTGACGCCTTGTAGGCGATTGAGGTTCTTTTCCTTGTACTTGATCAGCTGGCGATCAAGCTTGTCGATCAGCATGTCAATTGCCGCATACATGTCAGTATGTTCTGCATTGGCGACCACCTCCCCCCCGGAAACATGAAGAATGGCTTCGGCCTTCTGGCGCAGTTTTTCAACTTCAAGGATGACCTGGACGTTCGTAATCTTGTCGAAATGCCGCTCGATGCGTGCCATTTTTTCAGTGACGTAATCACGTAATCCGTCAGTGAGCTCGAGTTGGTGACCGCTGATATTGAGTTGCATACGGCTTCTCCTGATTGGCTTTATGTTACTGGGTGAACCCGATCACCCGGTGGTGCCACTTTGATTCCTTATACTGTCAAACCAGTCGCTTGCGTTCGCTCGAAGGAGCGATGTTGAGTGATTCCCGGTATTTGGCAATAGTCCGGCGGGCCACGTGAATACCCTGTTCCTCCAGTAAACCAGCGATCTTGCTATCGCTCAATGGTTTCTTCGGGTTTTCAGCCGCAACCAGTTTTCTGATCAGCGCGCGGATGGCGGTTGATGAAAACTCGCCACCTTCGCTGGTGCTTACGTGGCTCGAGAAAAAGTATTTGAGTTCGAATATTCCGCGCGGGGTGTGCATGAACTTCTGCGTGGTGACGCGCGATATTGTCGATTCATGCATGCCGACTGCCTCGGCAATGTCATGCAGCACGAGTGGCTTCATCGCCTCTTCGCCATGCTCGAGGAATCCGCGTTGATGCTCGACGATCTGCGTAGCGACCTTCATCAGCGTCTCGTTGCGGCTCTGCAGGCTCTTGATGAACCAGCGCGCCTCCTGCAGATGATTACGCAGGTAGGTGTTGTCGTTACTGCTATCGGCGCGGCGCACCATGGAGGCGTAAGTGTTATTGACCCGCACCTTGGGTACCGATTCCTGGTTCAGCTCGACCACCCAGCGGTTGCTGTCGCGGCGCACGATGACGTCCGGAATAACGTACTCGGCCTCACCGGAGGCGATTTCCGAACCGGGCCTGGGATTGAGCGTCTGAATCAGCGCAATGGCGTCGCGCAGCTGATCTTCTTTCAGCTTCGAACGGCGCATCAGTTGGGTGAAGTCGCGGCTTCCGAGCAGTTCAAGGTGATTGTCGACCACCCGCCGGGCCTGCTCGAGCATGGGGGTGTCAGCTGGTAACTGGCGTAGTTGTAGCAGCAGGCATTCGCGCAAGTCACGGGCAGCCACGCCAACCGGCTCGAACTGCTGGAGTCTGTGAAGCACCATTTCGACTTCGTCGAGATCTGCTTCCAGCTCAGGGTCGAGGGAGGAAAGGATGTCCTCCAGCGATTCCTGCAGATAGCCGTCAGCGTTGATCCCATCGATCAGCGCTACGGCGATCTGATAATCCGTTTCGGACATGGGAATCAGGTTCAGCTGCCATTCAAGGTGGCTTTGCAGGGTTTCGCCGGTGCCGGTGCGCGAGGTGAAGTCCCAGTCTTCGTCATCGTTACTGGGCAGCGAGCTGGCTGAGGTCTGATAAACGTCTTCCCATTGGGTGTCGACGGGCAGTTCGTTGGGTATCTGCTCGTTCCAGCTACCTTCTTCCTGCGCCTGGCCGTGCTGTTCGATGGCATCAAGCGCGACGGGCTCGGGCAGGGTGACCGCCGGGGCGTCATCGTGATCGGACGCGTTATTGCTGGTATCGCCAGAAAAATCGTCATCGCCATCATCCGCCATTTCAAGCAACGGATTGGCTTCGAGCGCTTCCTGAACCTCCTGCTGAAGATCCAGGCTGGAAAGTTGAAGCAAACGGATGGCCTGCTGCAGCTGAGGCGTCATGGTCAGCTGCTGCCCCATCTTGAGGACGAGCGTTGGTTTCATTTTCCGGTGAACTACCTTGTGCGCTGAATCAGAACCGTGAAAGCGCCGTGGCGCTTTGCCTTTAAGATCATGCCTGAAGCCAAGCGGCTTTTATAGACGGAAGGCGTGACCGAGGTAGACGTCCCTCACCAATTGATTGGATAGCACGGTTTCCGCATCTCCTTCGGCGATGATGTGTCCGTCGTTGACGATGTATGCCTTGTCACAAATATCCAGCGTTTCACGGACGTTGTGATCCGTGATCAGAACGCCTATGTCCTTGTCCTTGAGGTGCTGGATGATTTGCTTGATATCGTTGACCGATATCGGGTCGACCCCTGCAAACGGTTCATCAAGCAGAATGAAACGGGGCTCGGTGGCCAACGCCCGGGCAATTTCGGCTCGTCTGCGCTCACCGCCGGACAGGCTCATACCCTTGCTGTCCTTCAGGTG
The DNA here is from genome assembly GCF_012844345.1 of Pseudomonas sp. gcc21. Taxonomy (NCBI): domain Bacteria; kingdom Pseudomonadati; phylum Pseudomonadota; class Gammaproteobacteria; order Pseudomonadales; family Pseudomonadaceae; genus Pseudomonas; species Pseudomonas sp. gcc21. The sequence goes on from NZ_CP051625.1 coordinate 3,664,882, forward strand.
ATGGATATGGAACTCACGCAAGAGGGCTTCCAGTTTGCCTTCGCGACCCTTGCGATTGAGGTCCTTGCGGGTCTCGAGAATTGCCATGATATTTTCGCCCACGGTCAGTTTGCGAAAGATCGACGCTTCCTGAGGCAAATAGCCGATGCCCTGGCGGGCGCGGCCATGCATGGGCAGGCCCGTTACATCTACTCCATTGATCTGGATCTTTCCTTCGTCGGCTTTCACTAGCCCAACGATCATGTAGAAGCAGGTCGTTTTGCCTGCACCGTTAGGCCCCAGCAGACCCACGACTTCGCCGCTGGTGATCGACAGGGAGACATCCCGCACCACTTTGCGCGATTTGTAGGCTTTGGCCAGATGGTGCGCCTGTAGCTTAATCATCGGTGGCCGGCTCCGGCGCGGGCTTGCGATTGCGCGGTTGAATCACCATTTCGATGCGCTCGGGCTGTTCGGCATCGCCGCCAGGACGCCCGGCATCGACTACTTCTTCCGCGACGTTGTAGGTCACGTACTCGCCTTCGAAGGTGTTGCCGTCCTGGTCGAGATGAGCATTGGTGATCAGCACCACCCGTTCCTCGGCAGCAAAGTATTCAATGGTGCGGCTGCGTGCATTGACTGGGCCTTTGCCGGGGTTGGGCGTCTGCTTGAACGTCGCGGGGTTGCCCACACTGACAATCTTGCGGACCTCGCCCTCGGCGTCAGTGGTCAGGGTTACTTCATTACCGGTCAGCCGCATGCTGCCCTGGGTCACGATGACGTCACCGGTATACACAGCGACGTTTTGCCGGTCATCGAGGTTGGCAGTATTGGCCTGAATGCGAATGGGCTGGCTGCTGTCTTCAGGTAGGGCAGCTGCCTGAAAACAGGGGCCAAGCAACAGGGCAACAAGCGCCAGGGGTTTAACGCACCTCATGTAGGCCTCTTACGTTGGACAGCAGCTGCATGCGGCCGTCTTGGAAATAGACATGCATGCCAGTGGCGGTAGTAACGCCGCTGACTGCTTCGATTCTAACGTCCTGATCGGTCTCGGCGTAATCCCTCGCAGGAAATACCGTCAGCGCCGATGTGGTCATTTGCGATATCGGCTCATCGGGTATGTCCTGTTTGAGCAATACATCGTCGTTCAGCTGAACCCGGTCACCGCCTTCGGTGATCCACCCGGTTCGTGAGGTTACTAACCAGGGCTCTTGTTCGTCTGCACGGAAATACAGGAGATTTGGCGCTTCCAGTCGGGTGCTGTCCTCGTTGGCAAGGTGCGTGGCGCGCTGGCTGGTCAGTTCATAGCGCACCGTGCCATCGGGATTGAGCATGGTGATCTGGCTGTTTTCCATGAAAAAGTCGGGTTGGTTTGGATCATCCACCAGCACCGTTTCAGTGAAGCTGCCGGGTCGAATGTTCCAGTAGCCCATCGCCAGGGCGATCGCCAGCGCCAGGCCGACGATGGCGCCTACTACCAGATAACGAGGCGGATTGAAGCTCACAGGTAAGCAGCCTGCGCGGCATCGAGCGTGCCCTGGGCGCGCATGATGAATTCGCAAAATTCGCGCGCAGCGCCCATCCCGCCGGCATTGCGCGTAACACCGTGTGCGTGCTCGCGTACGAAAGAGTCGGCGCTGGCTACCGCCATGCCGAGCCCGACCTGACGCATGACCGGCAGATCAGGAAGGTCATCACCAAGAAAGGCGATCTGCTGATATTTGAGCTGCACCTGCTGGCGCAGTTCTTCCAGGGCGTTGAGCTTGTCTTCACGCCCCTGAATAAGATACTGAATGCCGAGGTTGGCGGCGCGCTTTTGTACCAAAGGGGAGTTGCGTCCGCTGATGATTGCAGTCTCGACACCCGAGGCGATGAGCATTTTGATGCCGTGGCCATCCAGCGTGTTGAAGGATTTGAACTCGGTGCCGTCCGGCATGAAGTACAGCCGTCCATCGGTCAATACGCCGTCGACATCAAAGATCGCCAGGCGTATGGCCTGGGCCCGTTCAAACAAATGCATTTCAGGGGGCTGATTCATACGACTCCTGCACGTAACAGGTCATGCATGTTCAGAGCGCCAACCGGTTTGCCTGCCTCGTCGACGACGAACAGCCCGTTGATCTTGGCGTCCTCCATTACTTTCAGCGCCTCGGCAGCCAGCGCGCCCTGTGTCACGGTTTTGGCCCGTGGGGTCATGACGCTGGCGATACTGGCGCTGTGTATGTCCACGTTGTGATCGAGTGTGCGACGCAGATCGCCGTCGGTGAATATCCCGATCAGCGCACCACTCTCATCGGCGACGCCGGTCAGGCCGAGGCCCTTGCGGGTCATTTCCAGAAGCGCATCACGTAGGCGTGTATCCGGTGTGACCATCGGCATACGCTCACCAGCGTGCATGATGTCGTCGACCAGGAGCAACAGGCGTCGCCCAAGTGCGCCGCCGGGGTGAGAGAAGGCGAAATCTTCAGCGCTGAAGCCGCGCGCTTCAAGCATGGCAATCGCCAGCGCATCACCCATTACCAAGGCAGTGGTGGTGCTCGAGGTCGGTGCCAGATTGAGTGGACAGGCTTCCATCTCCACACCGGTATGCAGGTTGGCCACTGCGGCGCGTGCCAGTGTGGAATCTGGATTGCCGGTAATGCTGATCATGGGCACGCCGAGGCGCTTGATCAGTGGCAGCAGGGTAACCAGCTCGGCGGTGTTGCCTGAATTCGACAGAGCTATGACCACATCTTCACGGGTGATCATGCCCATGTCGCCGTGGCTGGCTTCGCCTGGGTGCACGAAAAAAGCCGGCGAGCCGGTACTGGCAAGCGTGGCGGCCATCTTTCGGCCGACGTGGCCGGATTTGCCCATGCCTGTGACGACTATGCGCGCCTTGCAGTCCAACAGAGTCTGGCAGGCGCGGCTGAAATGCTGGTCCAGTCTACCCAGCAGGCTATTTACGGCGTCGCGCTCCATGCTGATGGTGCGCTGTGCTGAGGCGATGAAGTCGAATTCGGACATATGGTTTGCGTCTTGGTGTGGTCAGGCCGCGAGTATAACGCCTTGTCTCGCCCAACTCACCCCGGCCGAAATCGGTTTCTGAATAACGCCGCGTTAACGGTTGCTAATAAGGTGACTGCGGTGCGCGCCGGAAACCAGGGGGCTGATTGACACCGTTTTCGCGCAGCTTGGGGCGAGCTGGTTGAACTGGTATATTAACGCGTTCATTTTTGCCGCACCCTCTGCGGCATCCCAGGATCAGGTTTGTTCATATGGCCGTATCGCCGGACTACATCGTTGATATGCAAAAGGTTTCCTTCTCGCGGGGAGAACGCCTGATCTTTGATAACGTCGACATTCGTATTCCCCGGGGCAAAGTCACCGGGATCATGGGGCCATCCGGTTGTGGCAAGACCACGCTGTTGCGCCTGATAGGCGCGCAGCTGCGGCCCGACAGCGGCGCGATCATGGTCAATGATCAGAATATCCCCAGGCTGGGCCGCAACGAATTATTCGAGGCGCGCCAGCAGATGGGCATGCTGTTTCAGAGCGGCGCGTTATTTACCGATCTGAGTGTGTTCGAAAATGTCGCCTTTCCGCTGCGTGTTCACACCGAACTGCCGGAAGACATGGTGCGCGACATTGTTTTGCTCAAGCTTCAGGCGGTAGGGCTGCGTGGCGCTTATCAGTTGATGCCCGACGAGCTGTCCGGCGGGATGCAGCGCCGCGTTGCGTTGGCCCGGGCTATCGCACTGGATCCTCAGTTGATGATGTACGACGAGCCATTCGTAGGGCAGGACCCGATTTCGATGGGCGTACTGGTCCGCTTGATACGCCTGTTGAATGATGCACTGGGATTGACCAGCATTGTTGTGTCGCATGACCTGGCCGAGACCGCCGGCATTGCCGACTATTTATATGTGGTAGGCGACGGCCAGGTGCTGGGGCATGGCAAGCCCGAGGATCTGATGAACTCGGATAATCCACGCATCCGCCAGTTCATGCAGGGCGAGCCGGACGGGCCGGTGCCCTTCCATTATCCGGCGAATGGCTACGTCGACGATCTGTTGGGCAGGGAGAGCCGATGAAAGCTTCGATGACTGACCGGATTGCCCTGTTGGGCCGGTCTGGCCTGGACGTGGTTGCTGCGCTGGGGCGCTCCGGTATTTTTCTGTTTCAGTCGTTGGCGGGCCGTTCCCGGTTCGGCAATGCGCTGGGCCTGCTGGTACGCCAGTTGTACGCTGTGGGCGTGTTGTCACTTGTGATCATCGTGGTGTCAGGGCTGTTCATCGGCATGGTCCTGGCGTTGCAGGGTTACAACATTCTGTCGGGTTACGGGTCAGAACAGGCGGTTGGCCAGATGGTCGCACTGACCTTGCTGCGCGAGCTCGGCCCGGTGGTCACCGCGCTTCTGTTTGCCGGGCGTGCCGGCTCGGCCCTGACAGCAGAAATCGGCTTGATGAAGGCTACCGAGCAGTTGTCCAGTCTGGAAATGATCGGTGTCGACCCGCTCAAATACGTGATTGCTCCGCGGCTCTGGGCCGGGTTTATTTCCATGCCGCTGTTGGCCATGATCTTTTGCGTGGTGGGGATCTGGGGCGGTGCCATGGTCGCAGTCGACTGGCTCGGCGTATACTCCGGCTCCTATTGGTCGAATATGCAGAACGCCGTCCAGTTCGGTGACGACGTAATCAATGGCCTGATCAAGGCCGTGGTGTTCGCCTTCGTGGTGACCTGGATTGCAGTATTCCAGGGCTATGACTGCGACCCGACTTCCGAAGGCATCAGCCGGGCAACCACCCGCACTGTGGTCTACGCGTCTTTGGCCGTTCTGAGCCTGGACTTCATTCTTACCGCTTTGATGTTTTGATTACCCAAGGAAACCCAAGATGCGTATGCGTACTCTGGAACTGACAGTAGGCGTGTTCATACTCGCCGGATTGCTGGCTCTCGCGGTTCTCGCCGTACGGGTCAGTGGCCTGTCGACGAATGCAACCGGGGATGTCTATAAGGTCTACGCCCATTTCGATAACGTCGCGGGGCTGACCACTCGAGCGCGTGTCACCATGGCAGGCGTGACCATCGGGCAGGTAACCGGTATCGAATTCGACAAGAACCGTTATACCGGCAAGGTTGAAATGGCCATATTCAGCGGCGTGGATACCTTGCCGTCGGACAGTGCCGCTTCAATTGTTACCTCAGGTCTGCTTGGTGAGAAGTACATCGGGATTTCAGTCGGTGGGGATGACATGATGCTCGCCGACGGTGATGAAATTTATGACACTCAGTCAGCCCTGGTGCTTGAAGAGTTGATCGGGCGCTTCCTGCTCAATACCGTCAGCAGCAGCGACGAATAACCGGAGAGAGAAATGCGAAATGTAATCAAGTTGGCTCTGATGCTGGCGCTGTCTGTCCCACTGTTTGCCCACGCGGCTTCGGCGACCCCGCAGCAAGTGGTTGAAGATACGTCCAACCGCGTGATGGACGTGCTCGATTCGAATCGGGAGCTGTACAGAAAGGATTCCGAGGCATTCCTGGAAGGTCTCAGCGAAGTGCTTGATCCTGTGGTGGATTACGAAGGCATCGCGCGCAGCGTCATGACCGTTCGATTCAGTCGTGACGCCAGCCCTGAGCAAATCCAGCGGTTCATCGAGACGTTCAAGCGAAGCATGGTGCAGTTCTACGGCAACGCTCTGCTGGAGTTCGATAGCGGCAAGATCAAGGTCCTGCCTCCGCGTAACCGCGACCAGCAGCGTGACGACCGCGCCAGCGTCAACATGGAAATCCAGACCGCTAACGGCACCGTTTACCCGGCCACTTACACCATGGTCAACAAGGATGGTCAATGGATGGTGCGTAACGTGATCGTTGAAGGCATCAACATCGGTTTGCTGTTCCGTGACCAGTTCGCGCAGGCCATGCAGGCGCATGGTAACGACCTGGACAAGGTCATCGACAACTGGGGAGGGGTGGTTGCCCAGTCCCGCGAGAAGGTTGAAGAAGGTGTCGCGCAGTGAGTGCACGCGTCGTCAGCGATGATGGCAACCGGATAAAAATAGAAGGCGAGCTCGATTTCGTCACCGCGGTATCCGTACGCGCCGAGCTCGAAAGGGCGGTCGGTCAGGCAGGGCAGGACGTTCTCCTGGACCTGTCTGGTGTCAGCCGGGCGAACAGTGTTGGTCTGTCACTTATCCTCGTCGCCGCCCGCAAACAGACCGAAAAGGGCGGCAATCTACGTTTGACCGAGGTTCCGCAGGCACTGAGCAGCATCGCCACCGTGTGTCAGCTTGATGAGTGGCTGACCTCGGTAACCGAGTCCCCCCAGGTCAGCTGAACCGCACCGAAACGCCACAGGAGAGAACCTCATGCACGCACACGACGTGAAGAAGATGCTCGAAGAGCAATTGCCGGGAGCCCAGGTGGAAGTGGAAGGCGAAGGCTGCAATTTTCAGCTTAACGTTATCAGTGACGAGCTGGCGGCGCTGCCGCCAGTCAAGCGTCAACAGCAGGTTTACGCCCTGCTTAATCAGCCAATAACTGACGGCAGCATACATGCCGTGACCATGAAATTTTTCACCCGTGAAGCCTGGACAAGCCGTTCCTGAGAAAGGCCCCGACTAAAGAGATCCGCATGGACAAACTGATCATCACCGGCGGCGACAGCCTCGACGGCGAAATCCGCATTTCCGGGGCCAAGAATTCGGCCCTGCCGATTCTGGCCGCCACCCTGTTGGCTGATGAGCCGGTTACTATCTGCAACCTGCCACATCTGCACGACATCACCACCATGATCGAGCTGTTTGGCCGAATGGGTGTCGAACCCGTGGTTGACGAGCGGCTCAATGTTGAAGTCGATCCGACTCGCATCACCACACTGGTTGCGCCCTATGAACTGGTCAAGACGATGCGCGCATCCATCCTGGTGCTTGGGCCCATGCTGGCACACTTCGGCCAGGCCGAAGTCGCGCTGCCGGGCGGTTGCGCTATTGGTACGCGTCCTGTCGATCTGCATATTCGTGGCCTCGAAGCCATGGGCGCGGAGATCACCGTAGACGGCGGTTATATCAAGGCCAAAACACCCCCGGGCGGTCTGCGCGGTGCGCATTTCTTCTTCGATACGGTCAGTGTGACCGGCACTGAAAACGTACTCATGGCGGCGACCCTGGCCAAGGGGCGTACCGTGCTGGAAAACGCGGCCCGCGAACCTGAGGTCATTGATCTGGCTGAATGCCTGATTGCAATGGGCGCGAACATCACTGGACACGGCACCGCAACTATCACTATCGAGGGCGTGGATCGCTTGCATGCGGCGCGTTATTCGGTCATGCCGGACCGTATCGAGACCGGTACTTATCTGGTTGCGGCGGCTGCCACCCGCGGCCGGGTCAAGCTCAAGGATACTGATCCGGCAATTCTTGAAGCCGTGTTGCTCAAGCTGGAAGAAGCGGGTGCCTTGATAGATACCGGCAAGAACTGGATCAGCCTGGATATGAAGGGCAACCGGCCCAGGGCGATCAATCTGCGCACGGCTCCATACCCGGCGTTTCCGACCGATATGCAGGCGCAGTTCATAGCCATGAATGCGGTCGCCGAAGGCACCGGGACTGTCGTTGAAACGGTGTTCGAGAATCGTTTCATGCACGTCCAGGAAATGAACCGTATGGGCGCCAATATCCTGATTGAAGGCAACACGGCGATCGTAAGCGGCGTCGAGCGGCTCAAGGGTGCGCCAGTCATGGCGACCGATCTGCGCGCCTCGGCGAGTCTGGTCATTGCCGGTCTGGTTGCTGACGGCGAAACGCTGGTCGATCGCATTTATCACATCGATCGCGGCTACGAATGCATCGAGGAAAAGTTGCAAACGCTGGGCGCCTGCATTCGACGGGTACCCGCTTGAGGGAGCAGTAATGAGCCAGAGTCTGACAATTGCCCTGTCCAAGGGCCGCATCCTGGACGATACGCTGCCGCTGCTGAAGCTCGCCGGCATCGAACCGATCGAGGATCTGGAGAAAAGCCGCAAACTGATATTTCCCACCAGCGATCCGGATGTGCGTCTGCTGATCGTGCGCGCGACTGACGTGCCGACTTACGTCGAGCTCGGCGCTGCCGATCTGGGCGTGGCGGGCAAGGATGTGCTGATGGAGTACGACAGCCAGGGCCTGTACGAGCCGCTGGATCTGAAGATCGCCAATTGCCGGCTGATGACCGCAGGCCCGGTCAACACGCCCGAGCCGAAGGGCCGGCTGCGCGTCGCCACCAAGTTCGTCAATGTTGCGCGGCGCTATTATGCGGAGCAGGGGCGTCAGGTGGAGGTAATCAAGCTCTACGGTTCGATGGAGCTGGCGCCATTGGTGGGGCTGGCTGACAAGATCATCGACGTGGTCGACACCGGCAATACGCTGCGCGCCAACGGGCTGGAACCGCAAGAGTTGATCTGCCATATCAGCTCGCGACTGATCGTCAACAAGGCGGCTATGAAGATGAAGCATGCCCGCATCAAGGCGCTGATCGATGTGCTGGGCGACGCTGTCGAGCGTCGTAGCGAAACTTAATAACCTGTCATTCTCAACAAAGGTAGCTGATTGATGAACACGCCATTGAACATCGCCCGTCTCGACGCCGACCAGGTCGATTTCAATCAGCATCTGGATGCGCTGCTGGCGTGGGAAGGGGTGTCTGACCGGGCGGTGAACCAGCGCGTTGATGAGATCATCGAGGCGGTACGCCAGCGGGGCGACGCGGCAGTAGTCGACTATACGGCGCGCTTTGATGGTCTTGATGTCGCGAACATGGCTGATCTGATACTCGGTCGTGAGCGGCTTGAACTTGCCCTCGAGCGTATAACACCTGAACAGCGCACCGCCCTTGAAGTGGCTGCAGAGCGGGTGCGTCTCTATCACGAACATCAACGTCAGGAATCCTGGCGCTACACGGAAGCTGACGGCACGGTATTGGGCCAGCAGATCACCGCGCTTGATCGGGCCGGGCTTTACGTGCCCGGCGGCAAGGCATCCTACCCGTCCTCGGTGTTGATGAACGCCATACCCGCCAAGGTGGCTGGCGTTCCCGAAGTAGTCATGGTGGTGCCGACCCCTCGCGGCGAAATCAACGAGTTGGTGTTGGCTGCTGCCTGTCTGGCCGGTGTCGATCGCGTGGTCACCATCGGCGGTGCCCAGGCGGTCGCTGCGCTGGCCTATGGAACCGAAAGCGTTCCGCGCGTAGACAAGATCGTCGGGCCGGGGAATATCTACGTCGCCACCGCCAAGCGAGCCGTGTTCGGTCAGGTCGGTATCGACATGATTGCCGGACCTTCGGAAATCCTGGTGATTTGTGACGGCCAGACAGATCCGGACTGGATCGCCATGGACCTGTTCTCGCAGGCTGAACACGATGAAAATGCCCAGTCGATTCTGTTGTCACCCGATGCCGCATTCCTCGACGCGGTACAGGCCAGCCTCGACAAGCTGTTGTCCAGTCTGGAGCGCGCCGATATGGTGCGCGTGTCGATCGAAACCCGCGGGGCGCTGATCAAGGTCGCCAGTCTCGATCAGGCGATCGAAGTCTCGAACCGCATCGCACCGGAGCACTTGGAATTGTCTGTAGCGGATCCCGATGCGCTGCTACCGAAGATCCGTCATGCCGGTGCGATCTTCATGGGCCGCTTCACTCCTGAGGCGCTGGGTGATTATTGCGCGGGTCCAAACCATGTGTTGCCAACATCCGGTACCGCGCGGTTCTCCTCGCCACTTGGCGTCTATGATTTTCAGAAGCGCTCATCGGTCATTTTCTGCTCCCCGGAGGGTGCCTCGGAGCTGGCCAAAACGGCATCGGTGCTGGCCCGGGGCGAAAGCCTGACAGCCCATGCGCGCAGTGCCGAATACCGCATCAAAGACTGATAATCGGAGCCCGGATCACCTCAGTGGTCCGGGTCTCAAGCTTTCCGTTTCGAGGGTTGATAAGTGAGCCGCTTCTGGAGTCCCTTTGTTAAAGATCTGGTGCCCTATGTCCCGGGCGAGCAGCCGAGGCTGGATAACCTGGTCAAACTCAACACCAACGAAAACCCCTATGGCCCATCACCGCGTGTACTCGAGGCGATTCGCGGCGGGGTGGATGCGGGCCTGCGGCTGTATCCGGCGCCCAATGCCGACAGTCTGAAGGCGGCGATTGCCGGGTATTACTCGATCACGGCAGAGCAGGTATTTGTGGGCAACGGCTCCGATGAGGTGCTCGCACATATATTTCATGGCCTGTTCCAGCACGGCCGGCCGGTACTGTTTCCTGATATCAGCTACAGCTTCTATCCGGTGTACTGTGGTCTGTATGGCATCGAAGCCCGTACGGTAGCGCTGGCGGATGATTTCACTATTCGTCCGGAAGATTACGCGCAGCCCAACGGCGGCATTATTTTTCCTAACCCGAATGCGCCGACCGGCATGCTATTGGGCCTGGACAAGATCGAAGCCATTCTTCAGACCAACACCGAGTCGGTGGTGGTGGTCGATGAAGCCTATGTCGATTTCGGCGGCGAGACGGCAATCGGCCTGGTCGATCGTTATCCCAATCTGCTGGTGACCCAGACCCTGTCCAAGTCACGCTCGCTCGCTGGCATGCGGGTCGGCCTGGCGGTGGGTCATCCGGAGCTCATAGAAGCGCTTGAGCGGATAAAGAACAGTTTCAATTCCTATCCGTTGGATCGTCTTGCTTTGCTGGGAGCGGTCGCGGCTTTTGAAGATGAGGAATACTTCCGCACGACGTGTCAGGCGGTCATGCGTAGCCGGGGAAATCTGAGCCAGGCATTACAGGCGCTGGGATTTGAAGTGTTGCCTTCTGCCGCCAACTTTGTGTTTGCCAGGCATGGCGCGCATGATGCCGGAGGGTTAGCCCAGGGGTTGCGCGAGCAGCGGGTAATCGTCCGGCACTTCAATGCGCCGCGAATCAACCAGTTTCTGCGCATAACCATCGGTACCGATGAACAGAATCAGGCGCTGCTCGACGCGCTGAAACACCTTATCTGATTCGTGACCGGCTAGGGCCCCTCGGGGCCCTTTTCGGTGCGGGGCCGCTCAGGGTTTGAAACTGGGCCGAACGCCAACCTGCGCGACAAAGGTGTGCTTTTTGCCGTCGCGCAAAATCTCCATGGTCACTTTCTCACCGGGATCGGCCCGTGCCACCTGGTTCATGGCATCGCGTCCGCTGCTGGCGGGCTGGTCATCAATGCGCAAAATCAGATCACCAGGCTGTAACCCCGCTTGCCAGGCGGGGCCATCTCGATAGAGTCCGGTAATCACGATACCCTCGCTCTGGTTGAGCTTGTAAGAAGCCGCCAGCTCGGGGGTTACCGGTTGCACTTCGACGCCCAGCCAGCCCCGTATGACCCGGCCAGCGGCGATGATTTCCTGCATCACCTCGTAGGCCAGTCGAGCCGGGATAGCGAAACCGATTCCCTGGGAGCCTCCTGACTGGGAAAAAATCGCGGTATTGATACCGATCAGATTGCCGTGTGCATCTATCAGCGCGCCGCCGGAGTTGCCCTGGTTGATAGCAGCATCTGTCTGGATAAAATCTTCATAGGTATTAAGCCCCAGCTGATTGCGACCTGTGGCGCTGATGATTCCCATGGTTACCGTCTGGCCCAGGCCGAACGGGTTACCGATTGCCATGACCACATCACCGGTGCGCTGTCTGAGTTCGTCGCTGGAGCTGATGGTGACCGCCGGCAGGTTGGGCAGATCGATTTTCAGTACCGCCAGATCGGTTTCCGGATCCGTGCCGATCAGCCTGGCAAGTGCTTCGCGGCCGTCCTGCAGAGCAACGAGAATCTCATCGGCGTCAGCAATGACGTGATTGTTGGTCAGCAGATAGCCATCGGGGCTTAGAATCACTGCCGAACCGAGGCTGGACTGGCGCCGTGCGGGCGCCGGCATGGTGTCCGAATAATCCCTGAGGGTTGGCGCACGCGGCGGTGGGTTGGTCTCGGTGCCGAGGTCCTTGCTGGTAAAGATGCTGGCGACGGCGGGCGCAGCGCGCTGTACCGCGTCGCTATAGGAGGCTGGGCCCACCGACGGAGCTGCAGCCTGCGGTGCGACCTGAATCGCTACGTTGCTTTTTTCGGGCAAGCCGAGCCAGTGCGGGTACTTCTGGATTATCAGCAGTGCCGCCAACAGGCCGCAGGCCACAGGCCACGCGAGATTACGCACGAGATCCTTCATTTACGCTGTCCCTTGAATCATGGTCGGCCCGTCTAAGGAACCTAAACCGAGCATTATAGGTACATGCCAAGGCCCTGTGGAGCGCAAGTTCTTGAAAAGGCTCTGCTGCGGCTCGAGAATGCAAGCTCTGTCCATTGGCTGGAGAATATCATGAGCGATCAAGGCTCGGTCCCACGCAACGAGCTCGTTGCCTACTGTGATGCCATGTTGGAAAGTCCGGCGTTTCAAGACTACTGCCCGAACGGATTGCAGGTCGAAGGGCGCGACCAGGTGCGGCGATTGATTACCGGCGTCACCGCCAGTCAGGCATTGGTTGATGCTGCGATAGAGCAGGGCGCGGACATGCTGTTGGTCCATCACGGGTATTTCTGGAAAGGTGAAGCTGCGCCGCTGACCGGGATCAAGAAGAAACGACTCAAGGCCCTGCTGGAAAACGATATCAGCCTGCTGGCCTACCACCTGCCGCTGGATGTCCATGCCGAGGTAGGCAATAACGTCCAGCTTGCCCGGTTGCTGGGCTGGCATATTCTCGGCGGCCTGGAGCCGACCAATCCGCGGTCGGTAGGGTTGCACGGTGAACTCGAGTCAGCCCTTTCGGGGGCTGAGGTGGCGAGCAGCCTCGAGCAAGCCCTCGGACGGGCGCCATTGCACATCGCCGGAAACGACCGGCCGATCAAGCGTATTGCCTGGTGCACCGGCGCGGCCCAGGGTTACATCGAGAAGGCCATAGCACTTGGGATGGACGCCTTCGTCACGGGGGAGGTTTCCGAGCCGACGGTTCATAGTGCGCGGGAGAACGGTATTCATTTCTTTGCCGCAGGTCATCACGCAACCGAGCGGTACGGAGTGCAGGCGCTGGGCGAGAAGCTTGCCGCTCAGTTCGGTATCGAACACCGGTTTGTCGATATCGATAACCCTGTCTGATTCGTTGTGACTCCGGTTGCATCGGGCTGATCGGGCTAATATATGGTTATGCTTTAAAGGTATTAAAAGGCGGCTTATTAGATGCAAGTGGCTTTGTTACAATGCCTGCCTATCTGATTGCCCTTCATCGTGAGTACGCCATGCTCGAAAAACTGACACATCTCAAGCAACTGGAAGCCGAAAGCATCCACATCATTCGCGAGGTGGCCGCCGAGTTTCAGAATCCGGTGATGCTGTATTCGATCGGCAAGGACTCCGCGGTCATGTTGCACCTGGCCCGCAAGGCCTTCTATCCGGGCCGGCTGCCGTTCCCGGTCCTGCACGTCGATACCGGCTGGAAATTTCGCGAGATGTACAGTTTCCGTGAACGCATGGTCGAGGAGATGGAGCTCGAACTGCTGGTTCACAAGAATCCCGAGGGCGTGGCGCAGGGCATCGGACCCTTCACCCATGGTAGTGCTGTGCACACTGATGTGATGAAGACGCAGGGCCTGAAACAGGCATTGGACAAGTATGGCTTTGATGCCGCCTTTGGCGGTGCCCGCCGTGATGAGGAAAAATCGCGGGCCAAGGAACGCGTCTACTCCTTCCGTGACAAGCATCACCACTGGGATCCGAAGAACCAGCGTCCCGAATTGTGGAATATCTATAACGGCAAGGTTCACAAAGGCGAGAGTATCCGCGTATTCCCGCTATCCAACTGGACCGAGCTGGATATCTGGCAATACATCTATCTCGAAAGCATTCCGATTGTGCCTTTGTATTTTGCCGCCAAGCGCCCGGTGGTCGAGCGCAACGGTTCGCTGATCATGGTCGATGACGAGCGCATGCCGCTGGAAGAGGGCGAAGTGCCGGAAGAAAAGATGGTCCGCTTCCGCACCCTCGGCTGTTATCCGCTGACCGGCGCAGTGGAGTCCACCGCTGCCAGCTTGCCGGAAATCATTCAGGAAATGCTTTTGACCCGCACGTCTGAGCGCCAGGGCCGGGTGATCGACCACGATCAAGCCGGATCGATGGAAGAAAAGAAACGCCAAGGCTATTTCTAAGCGCTCACCCCGGAGAATTACATGAGTCACCAATCAGATCTTATCAGTCAGGATATCCTGGCCTATCTGGGGCAGCACGAGCGTAAGGAGCTGCTGCGCTTTCTGACCTGCGGCAACGTCGACGACGGCAAAAGCACGCTGATCGGCCGTTTGCTGCACGATTCCAAGATGATCTATGAAGATCACATGGAAGCCATCACCCGAGACTCGAGAAAGTCCGGTACCACGGGCGAGGAAGTCGACCTCGCGCTCCTGGTTGATGGGTTGCAGGCCGAGCGCGAGCAGGGCATCACTATCGATGTAGCCTACCGCTACTTTTCCACTGCCAAGCGCAAATTCATCATTGCCGACACCCCCGGCCATGAGCAGTACACCCGCAACATGGCCACCGGGGCTTCAACCTGTGACCTGGCGATCATCCTGATTGACGCCCGTTACGGCGTACAGACGCAGACCCGCCGGCACAGCTTTATCGCGTCGCTATTGGGCATCAAACACATCGTCGTTGCTATCAACAAGATGGACCTGATGGATTTCGATCAGACCGTATTCGACCGGATCTGTGACGATTACCGGCGCTTCGCCGGCGGGCTTGAACTGCTTGACGGCAGCAGCGTGCACTTTGTGCCCATGTCTGCGCTGAAGGGCGACAACGTGGTCAATCGCAGCGAGCGCAGCCCCTGGTATACCGGGCCGTCGCTGATGGAAATTCTCGAGACGGTTGAAATCGCCGCCGACCGCAACCTTACCGATCTGCGCTTCCCGGTGCAGCTGGTTACCCGACCGAACCTGAACTTCCGCGGCTTCGCCGGTACCGTTGCGTCCGGCGTCGTCCACAAGGGCGACGAGCTGGTGGTGCTCCCTTCGGGCAAGACCAGTCGGGTCAAATCCATCGTGACCTATGATGGCGAGCTGGAAAGCGCCGGACCAGGCCAGGCCGTTACTCTGACCATGGAAGATGAGGTGGATATCTCCCGGGGCGACATGCTGGCGCATGTGGACAATCGGCCGTTGATCGGCGATCAGTTCGAAGCCGACATCGTGTGGATGGCTGAGCAGCCAATGCAGCCAGGGCGCAAGTACGACATCAAGCGTGCGACCAGCACCAGCCCGGGCTCCTTCACGCGTATCCTGCACCAGATCGACGTCAATACGTTGGAGAAGCAGACCGCGGCGCAGCTGGAATTGAATGAGATTGGTCGGGTTGAGCTGGCCCTGGAGCGGCCGATTGCCTATGACGATTATCGAGCCAACCCGGTTTCAGGCGCATTCATTATCGTCGACCGCATGACCAATGGCACCGTCGGCGCAGGCATGATCGTGGCCAAGGGGTTGTTCGGACAGAACACCACGGGCAGCCATCATGGCCGTCTGGCCCACGTAACCGCATCGGAACGTGCTGTACGTTTCGGTCAGGAGCCGGTCACCGTGCTCTTCACCGGCTTGTCCGGGTCCGGCAAAAGTACTATTGCCTACGCGGTGGAGCGCAAGCTGTTCGATAGCGGCCGCGCCTGTTACGTGCTGGATGGCAAGGTGCTGCGTCAGGATCTGAGCAAGGGGGTAGGGCAGGATGCTGCCGGCCGTGCCGCGAACCTGCAGAAAGGTGCACGCATCGCCAGACAGCTCAATGAAGCCGGCTTGATTGCTCTTGGCGCCTTTATGGCACCTACCGAAGAGGGGCGTGCGGCTGCCAAGCACATCCTTGGCGAACGGTGCCTGATGGTGTATCTGGATGCGCCGCTTGAGGTCTGTAAAACTCGGGATCCGTCCGGGCTGTACGCGGCCAACACCGAAGACACCGTGCCGGGAGTTTCTTATCCTTACGAAGCGCCGGAAGACGCAGAGCTGGTATTGAATACTGCCGAGCTGGATGTGGATACCTGCGTTGAGAAGGTTATCGGCCTGCTGCGCGAACGGGCGCTGATCTGATCAATGAAACCTGCCGATATCGACTTCATGCGCCTTGCGCTCGCGGAAGCCGAACAGGCCGCCGCCTGCGGTGAGGTGCCGGTTGGCGCCGTGCTGGTGCAGGACGGCCGGGTTATCGGCAGGGGGTTCAATCAGCCTATCGTCAGCCATGATCCCAGCGCCCATGCTGAAATGGTGGCGCTGCGTCAGGCGGCCACCAAGCAGCAGAACTACCGCTTACCCGATTCCACGCTGTATGTGACGCTGGAGCCTTGCACCATGTGTGCGGGGCTTCTGATTCATAGTCGGGTCAAACGGCTGGTATTTGGCGCCACGGAGCCGCGCGCGGGCGCGGTAGTAAGCCGTAGCCAGATCCTTGCGCAGCCCTGGATGAATCATCGCATTGAAGTGGAAGGCGGTGTGCTGGAAGAGGAGTGCGCTGCCGTCCTGACCGCGTTTTTCAAGGCTCGTCGGGGGCGTTGAGCCAAGCGCACGGCTTGGGCGTTTCTCAGCCGCCATCCTGACAGTCGCTTCCTTTGCTGCGAGTTAACCTTTCGGTAGTTTCTATCGGTATCTCACGTCACGCTCAGCCTCTGGCAGGTTGCTGCGGCAGCGTCGCGCTCAGATCCCCTGGGGCAGTTGCTCCAATATGCCTGGTGTGTGGTAGTTGCTGTCCGGTAAGCGGCCCGTTTCAGACTGCGGCTGGGTTATCCATTGCAGGATTTCATAATAGCGCCGGATATTCTGCACGTAGTTGACGGGTTCCCCGCCGCGGGCATAACCGTAGCGGGTCTGGGTGTACCACTGTTTCTTGGCAAGCAGAGGCAGATGGTCTTTTACATCAATCCAGCGATTTGGATCGCGGCCGTTGTTACGCGTCAGGATCCGCGCATCTTCCAGATGCCCGAGCCCGACGTTATACGCAGCCAGGGCAAACCAGGTGCGGTCTGGCTCGGGAATATCCGTCGACAATTGATCCCGCACCCAGACCAGATAGCGCGCCCCGCCAAAAATACTCTGCTTGGGATCAATGCGGTTGGTCACGCCGACAAATTTGGCCGTCGGCAGGGTCAGCATCATCAGACCGCGCACGCCTGTGGGTGAACGTGCATCCGGGTCCCACAGCGATTCCTGGTAGGCCATGCCTGCCAGTAGGCGCCAATCCAGAGCATACTGATCGCCGGCCTGACGGAAATGGGTTTCAAACCGCGGCAACCGACTCTGCATGTGTCGGGCGAAGGCCCGGGCGCCGACGTAATCAAGCACATCGGAATGGCCATAAAATCGCTCAACCAGCTGATCGAGCGTTCCGTTTGTCTTTATCGTCTCGAAGAAGGAAGAAATCGCTTTGAGCAGACTGTCATCATTGCTGTGCGGCAACACCCAGGCGATAGGGCGGGGCTGGTCAAGATCGAAACCGACGCGGACAGCGGGGTAGAACGCCTGATTGACCACCAGTTCGTTGGAATACACCACCGCGTGGTCGATTTCGTCATCGTTGACCAGGCGTAGCAGGTCGACGATTTCGAGGTTGTCGGATTCCTCGAACGTCAGCTCGGGGTGTTCGAGTTGCAGATTGCGCAGCTGGTCGGCCACGGTGCTGCCCTTCAGTACCATGACGCGTTTGCCGAAGATATCGCCGAGATTGCGTGGTTGGCGGGTACCGCGCCGATAGACCACCTGCGGGGTAGCATCAAGGTAGGGTTCAGCGAAGCGAACCTGACCCTCACGGGCCGGGTTGATTGTCAGACCCGCTGCAGCCAGGTCCGGACCATTCTCTGCGCCCAGACGCTGATAGATTTCATCGAGCGTATTGGAAGTGCTGAGATCCAGCTCCACGCCCAGGCTGTCGGCAAAACGTTTACTGAGTTCGTACTCGAGACCGGTATCGCCGTTACGGTCCTGGTAATAAGTGGTGGGTGTGTTGCGGGTGATTACACGGAGCACACCCTCTTCGTGAATCTGCTCCAGTCGGTTGGGTTTCTCGCAACCGGTCAGAACCAGGGTCAGGGCAAGCAGGGTCAGCACTGCTGAGCGTGCTTTGCCTGACCACCCGATTGCCGTCGACTGAACGCCTCGCCCAGCCAAGCCCGCTGTGACCGAACGGGAAGTCGGCGCGCTTCGCAGCACATCTGGCCGTGTTCTGGCTGCCTCGCGTGGAGCCTGCGAGGATGTGTTGTTCAAAGGGATGGGACGCATGGGCGCAAGTATATGCAAATCCACCGCCCCGCAATAGCGGCGGGTTGCAGTAGTGTTGCATGGGGCACCGCCGCGTACCGGTGGGCTGTCCGAGTCGCTCCCCAGCGTGGTGGGAAGTCAGCGCTTGAGGTATCCTATGGGCCTTCAATTTTACCTTCCAGCACCCCGAGGCCTATATCGACATGCAAATTCTGCGTGGAGCCCCAGCCCTTTCCGATTTTCGCCGTGACAAGCTGCTTGCGCGCCTTCAGTCCACTGTGCCTGCGGTGCAGGGCCTGTATGCCGAGTTCATGCATTTCGCCGAGCTGGCGGCGGAGCTCGACGAGCACAGCGAACAGGTGCTTGAGCGACTGCTCAAATATGGTCCGTCGGTTACGGTTGAAGAGCCTGGCGACAATCTGATTCTGGTGGTTCCGCGTTTTGGCACCATTTCGCCCTGGTCGAGCAAGGCGACCGATATCGCGCATAACTGCGGTCTCGATGCGGTCGCGCGGCTGGAGCGGGGAACGGCTTATTACGTTCGGGGGGAGCTCACACCCGCCGATCGCCTGATCGTGGCGGATCTGCTGCATGACCGGATGACCGAGCTGGTACTGGACGATCTTCAGGCGGCTGAAAACCTGTTCAAGCACACTGAGCCCAAGCCGCTCAGCACAGTTGATATCCTTTCCGGCGGCCGAGGCGCGCTGGAGCAGGCCAACGTCGAGCTTGGACTGGCTCTGGCTGATGACGAAATCGATTATCTGGTTGATAGCTTCAAAGGGCTTGAGCGTAACCCCAGTGATGTCGAGCTGATGATGTTCGCGCAGGCCAACTCCGAGCATTGCCGGCACAAGATCTTCAATGCCACCTGGGATATTGATGGCCAGGCGCAGGAAAAAAGCCTGTTCGGCATGATCAAGAATACCTATGAGATGCACAGCGAAGGGGTGCTCTCGGCCTACAAGGACAACGCCTCGGTTATCGAAGGCTTTGTTGCGGGGCGCTTTTTTCCGGAT
Source organism: Pseudomonas sp. gcc21 (assembly GCF_012844345.1). Taxonomy (NCBI): domain Bacteria; kingdom Pseudomonadati; phylum Pseudomonadota; class Gammaproteobacteria; order Pseudomonadales; family Pseudomonadaceae; genus Pseudomonas; species Pseudomonas sp. gcc21. The sequence goes on from NZ_CP051625.1 coordinate 3,684,130, forward strand.
GCAGCCAGCGGTGAGTACCGTGCTTATCAGGAGCCGGTGCACATTCTGATGAAGGTCGAAACGCATAACCATCCAACGGCCATCGCGCCCTTCCCGGGTGCTTCGACCGGCTCAGGTGGTGAGATTCGTGATGAAGGCGCTACCGGGCGAGGCGCCAAGCCCAAGGCTGGTCTCGTCGGCTTTACGGTATCGAATTTGCGCATCCCGGGCTTCGAGCAGCCGTGGGAAGAAGATAACGGCAAGCCTGATCGTATCGTCACGCCCTTGCAGATTATGATCGACGGCCCGCTGGGCGGGGCGGCGTTCAATAACGAATTCGGACGCCCGAACCTGACGGGTTATTTCCGCACCTTCGAGCAGACGATCGACTCGCCGCGTGGCCCGGAAATCCGTGGCTACCACAAGCCGATCATGCTGGCTGGCGGTATGGGTAACATCCGCGCCAATCATGTTGAAAAGGCTGAAATCCCGGTGGGTGCGAAGTTGATCGTGCTTGGCGGACCTGCCATGTTGATTGGGCTGGGCGGCGGGGCTGCGTCCTCCATGGCGACCGGCAGCAGCGCCGCTGATCTGGATTTTGCTTCGGTTCAGCGCGAGAACCCGGAGATGGAACGCCGCTGCCAGGAGGTGATCGACCGTTGCTGGCAGCTGGGCGAGAAGAACCCGATCCGCTTCATTCATGATGTGGGCGCCGGCGGCCTGTCCAACGCCTTCCCCGAGCTGGTGAATGACGGCGGGCGCGGTGGCCGTTTCGAACTGCGCAATATTCCCAATGATGAGCCGGGTATGAGCCCGCTGGAGATCTGGTCCAACGAGTCGCAGGAACGTTACGTGATGGCGGTCGATCCTGCCGATTTCGAGCGATTCCAGGCAATCTGTGAGCGTGAACGCTGTCCCTTTGCAGTCGTTGGCGAAGCCACTGAAGAGCAGCTGCTGACGTTGAGCGATAGCCACTTCGGCAACAACCCGGTAGATATGCCGCTGTCGGTTCTGCTCGGCAAGCCGCCGCGCATGCACCGCAGCGTTCAGCGGGAAGCCGAGCAGGGCGATGCGTTCGATAGCGCGCGCCTGGATTTGACCGAGGCTGTAGACCGGGTGCTGCGGTTGCCCTCGGTTGCCAGCAAGAGCTTTCTGATAACCATCGGTGACCGCAGTATCACCGGTCTGGTCGCGCGAGATCAGATGGTCGGACCCTGGCAGGTGCCGGTTGCCGACTGTGCCGTGACGGCGACCAGCTTCGATGTGTATACCGGCGAAGCCATGGCGCTGGGCGAACGCACGCCGCTGGCACTGCTCAATGCGCCCGCTTCGGGTCGCATGGCTGTCGCCGAAGTGGTGACCAACCTGGCAGCGGCGCGGATCGACAAGCTATCGGACATCAAACTGTCCGCCAACTGGATGGCTGCAGCAGGGCACCCGGGTGAGGATGCTCGCTTGTACGAAACCGTTCGTGCGGTGGGTATGGAGCTGTGCCCTGAGCTGGGCATTACCATTCCGGTGGGCAAGGACTCCATGTCCATGCAGACGCGCTGGCAACAGGCTGACGAAACAAAGAGCGTCACCTCGCCGATGTCACTGGTCGTCACCGGCTTTGCTCCGGTACAGGACGTGCGCCAGACCATGACGCCGCAACTGCGACTGGACCAGGACGAAACGGATCTGATTCTTATCGATCTGGGTCGCGGGCGTAACCGTCTGGGCGGTTCGGCGCTGGCACAGGTGTATAACCGTATTGGCAGTGAAACGCCTGATCTGGATGACGCAGAAGACCTCAAGGCTTTCTTTGCCGTGATCCAGGGCTTGAACAGCGACGGTCTGTTGCTGGCTTATCATGACCGCTCCGACGGTGGTTTGCTGACGACGCTGGCGGAGATGGCCTTTGCCGGACATTGCGGACTGGACGTCAATCTGGATGTCCTGGCCGATCAGGTTGCTGATCTGCCCGCTGCGCTCTTTAACGAGGAGCTGGGCGCGGTCATTCAGGTGCGTCAGGCGGATACTGAACGGGTGCTCAACGCCTTGAGTTCTGTTGGGCTGGGTGATTGCAGTGCGGTGATCGGCCGTCCGGTGAAGGAGCAAACGCTGAACTTCACTTACAACGAGCAGATCGTGCTCAGCGGCACGCGCGGTGCCTGGCAGCAGGCGTGGAGCGAGACCAGCTGGCAGATCCAGCGGCTACGCGACAACGCCGATTGCGCTGATATGGAATTTGAAAGCCTGGCGGATGACGCCAACCCCGGTCTGCAGGCGCTGCTTAGCTACGAGGTCAACGAAGACGTCGCGGCTCCCTATATCAACTCGGGCATCCGTCCGCGCATAGCCATCTTGCGCGAGCAGGGGGTAAACGGTCAGGTTGAGATGGCTGCTGCCTTCACTCGGGCAGGCTTCAACGCCATTGACGTTCACATGAGCGATATCCTCACTGGTCGGGTTGAGCTCGACAGCTTCCGCGGTCTGGTTGCATGCGGCGGGTTCTCCTACGGTGACGTGCTCGGTGCAGGTGAAGGCTGGGCCAAATCGATTCTGTTCAACGACACCGCACGTCAGGCCTTCAGCGAATTCTTCGCCCGGCCGGAAACCTTTGCGCTGGGGATCTGTAACGGCTGTCAGATGCTCTCCAACCTGCGCGAGCTGATTCCGGGCAGCGAGCATTGGCCGCGCTTTGTACGCAACCGCTCCGAGCAGTTCGAGGCGCGGGTGGCGATGGTCGAAGTGCAACCGTCTCCCTCGATATTCCTCAGCGGCATGACCGGTTCGCGTTTGCCGATCGCGGTCGCTCACGGTGAGGGGCACGCCGAGTTCGCCTCCAGCGAGGCGGTCGATGCGTGCGAGGCGAGCAGCAGCGTCGCTCTGCGTTATATCGATAACCGGGGTCGCATGACCGAGCGCTATCCGGCGAACCCCGGCGGTTCTCCGCGCGGGATTACCGGGCTGACCACGGCAGATGGCCGGGTCACCATCATGATGCCGCACCCCGAGCGGGTGTTCCGTGCGGTGCAGAACTCCTGGTGCCCTGAGGACTGGACGGAGGATGGCGGCTGGATGCGCATGTTCCGCAATGCGCGGGCCTGGGTCGGTTAACCGGTCAACGTTGTACGAAAATCCCGGCCATTCGCCGGGATTTTCGTATCTGGAGCGAAATTAGGTTCCGCATGTTCAAGCCCTGAAACGAAAAAGCCGGTACTGACTAATTTCAAATAGCTAAACGAAACGCTTGATTGTAATAGTATAACAATTCATATTGCTTCCCGAATTTGGAGGGGGGATTCCCCCATCATCAAACTGAGAGCGAGGAAGCAATGAAATCCCTACCTAAGCCGTTGGCTGTGGCAATTGGCCTTGTCAGCCTTGTTGGGCTGTCTGCTGCGGACGCCGATACTCTGGCGTTGCCCGACACCACCGTTAACGCCTCCTCCCATGGCAGTCGCGCCGAAGCCATGAGCGCATCGGTAGAAGTGTTGCGCGGCGATGAGCTGGTGACGGGACGTGCCGCAACGCTGGGCGATACTCTGGATGGCCTCCCAGGCGTTCATTCCAGCGGGTTCGGCCCCGGAGTGGGGCGCCCGGTTATTCGTGGTCTGGAAGGGGCGCGGGTGCGGGTACTAAGCGATGGCGTCAGCACCTTGGATGCGTCCACCAGCAGCCCCGATCACGCCATAACCAGCGACATGCAGTTACTTGAGCAGGTAGAAGTGCTAAAGGGCCCGGCGACACTGATGTATGGGGGCGGCGCAATCGGAGGTGTGGTCAATCTGATTGATCGCAAGGTACCCACCTACGTGCCCGATGAGGGTGTCGAGGTCGACATGGAGGTCCGCGGTAATTCGGTGGCCGACGAGCGTGCAGGTTCGGTTGGCGTCACGGCAGGCGCAGGTCAGGTCGCCGTTCGGCTGGAGGGAAGCAAACTGACTGCCGATCCTTACAGGGTTCCGGGCAGCCCGTCACGCCAACACGGCGCGTTCAACGAGTCAGATTCGGCGGCGCTAGGCCTAAGCTGGATCGGTGACCGCGGTTACATAGGCCTGGCCTACAGTGTGCAGAATCGGGAATACGGTTTGCTGGGGCACGTTCATGCCGATTGTCATACGCATGGTCCGACATGGCATTGCGGCGGGCATGGTCCCGGGCATGATGAACACGACCATGAGGGGGATCATGATCATCACCACGAACACGACGCGGCATTCATCGACATGCGGCAGAAACGCTGGGATGTGCGTGGGGAATACCGTGACCCCTTTGCGGGATTCGACCGACTTCGCCTGCGCCTGGGGCATACCGATTACACCCATCAAGAGATTGAGGGTGACGAAGTCGGGACCCGCTTCGAGAACAAAGGTAGCGAGGCACGTCTGGAGCTGACGCATAAACCCATTGCAGGCTGGAAGGGCGTGCTGGGTGGCCAGACCTCCCGGCGGGATTTTTCCGCATTGGGTGAAGAGGCCTATGTGCCGGCTACGCAGACCGATAATCATGCCTTATTCCTGATAGAAGCACTGCAGCAGGGCGACTGGCTACATGAAATCGGCCTGCGACATGAATGGCAGGACATTGATGCCAGACGTGCCACGACAGGCGTATCGCACCGAGGCACGTCAATATCAGCCGGCAGCGCCTGGACCTTCTCACCTGGTTACGCGCTGTTCGGCAGCGTCTCTCGCTCGCAGCGCTTACCCACAGCGGAAGAATTGTTTGCATCCGGCCCGCATGCGGCCACCCGTACCGTGGAGCTGGGTAACAGCGAGCTTGAGGAAGAAACCGGCCACAACCTGGAGGTCGGCCTGCGTAAACTCAGCGGCGCGGTTACCTATAGCCTCAGCGCATACCGTAACGAGATTGACGACTTTATTTATGCAGCCGATGCCGGCTACGAGCCAGGTGGCGATTACCGGGTAGTGGAGTACCGTCAGCAGGACGCGGTACTCCACGGGGTCGAGGCGAGTGTCGGCATACAGGCCACCGATAATCTCAAGGTCACATTCTTCGGCGACAGTGTGCGGGGCCGGTTGCGCGATGGCGGTGGCGATCTGCCGCGGATTCCGGCGGATCGTTACGGTTTGCGGCTTGAGCAGCGCCTGTCCAGCCACCTCACCGGTAATCTGGAAAGCTACCGCGTGCGCCGGCAGGATGACGCAGCAGAATATGAAACCGAAACCGGGGGTTACAGCATGCTGGCTGCGGGATTGAGTTATCACGCGCAGAGCGCAGCGGGGTTGGATTACCTGGTGTACGCGCGCGCTGACAACCTGCTCAATGAAGAGGTTCGCCAGCACAGTTCATTCATCAAAGATGAGGTGTTGCTTCCGGGGCGCAATCTGACCGTCGGGCTGCGCCTGAGCTTCTGACCTTTGAGAAAAGCATTCCGGGCTGCAACACTGGTTTGCAGATCAACAACCCGGAGCGCCCGCATGTACAAACTCTGCTTTTACGTCCCTGAATCGCATCTTGAGCCGGTCAAGCAGGCCATATTCGATGTGGGAGGAGGCTGCATTGGTGATTACGAGCAATGCTGCTGGCAGGTGTTGGGTCAGGGGCAGTTTCGTCCACGAGCCGGTGCTCAGCCATTCATCGGCACACAGGGCGAGCTGGAGAAAGTAGCCGAGTACAGAGTTGAGCTGGTCTGTAGTGACGAGCTGATTGCCCGCTCCGTGGCGGCATTGAAGGCGGCGCATCCGTATGAAGAGCCCGCCTATGACGTCTGGCCGCTAGCGGCGTTTTGATTTGCGCAAAGGAGTTGTGAGCACAGGATGCGAGCACCGGTGACGGCGCTCGCATCCTGTTTTGCTGAATCAGACCAGCCAGTCGCGGTGCTTACTCGCTTTTCTCTTCCTCGGCCGCTTCTACATGGCTCTCGAACGGAACCGGACGAGGTGTATCGTTGGTGGATGGCGGCAGGTGTGGCAGCTGGAAGTTCGGCTGATCACCGGTCAGGGTCTTGAGGAAGGCGACGATGTTATCGATTTCGCCTTCTTTCAACTGACGTCCCAGCTGCAGACGGCCCATGACATCCACGGCCTCTTCCAGCTCCCAGTAGGCGCCGTCGTGGAAATAGGGATACGTCAGCTCCACGTTCCGCAGGGTCGGCACTTTGAAGTTGAAGCGGTCACTGTCCTTGCCGGTGACCGCTACGCGCCCCTCGGCCGGGTTGGTTGTCTGATAGGGTTCGACGATGCCCATGCGTTGGAAGGACGTTCCGCCAGCGGCCGGGCCGTTATGGCAGGCGACACAGCCGATATCCTTGAATGTCTGATAGCCGCTCAGTTCTTCTTCGCTCAACGCCTTGTCGTCGCCCTTCAGCCACTGGTCGAAGCGGGAATTGGGTGTCACCAGCGTTTCCTCAAACACGGCGATGGCGTCGGTGACGTTATCGATGGTGATTTCCTTGGTGCCGTAGATCTCCTCGAACTCCTGCAGGTACTGCGGTATTGAATTGATGACGTCCAGCGCCAGTACGTGAGTGGAAGCCATTTCCATCGGGTTGGAGATCGGGCCGCCAGCCTGTTCCTGAAGGTTTGCTGCCCGGCCATCCCAGAACTGCGCAACGTTCAGGCTGGAGTTCAGCACCGTCGGCGAGTTGATCGGCCCTTCCTGCCAGTTATGCCCGATAGAAGTAGGCAGGTTATCGCTGCCACCGGTGCTCAGGTTGTGGCAGGAGTTGCAGGAGATGAAGCCGGAGCGGGACAGGCGTGGATCGAACCACAATTTTTTACCCAGCTCGACCTTGGCCGGCTCAGTTACCTTGGCCTCCTGGATGGGTTGGATAGGCTCGCTGGTGGCGCGATCGGCCATGGCCGTCGGGCTCAGGCCCATGCTTGCGGCAATGGCCAGATACAGCAATTTGATCTTCATCGGAATCTCCTCACGTGACTACAACAGGCTAACCGTCCGCCATGTCCTCTATGAGAGAGTCTCCCTTAATGGGCAGCCCTGGGTGTTGACCTGGGTCAAGGTCTGATTTCGACAATAGTTTGATCTGGCACCAAGTCCCATAGTTCCTGCATGCTCTGGTTATCCAGCGCAATGCAGCCGTTGGTCCAGTCGAGGCCCTTGTAGAACCACTCGGGGTAGTTTTCGTCCACCGGGGTGCCATGGATCATGATCATGCTGCCGGGGTCCAGGCCGCGCTCATAGGCAGCCGCACGATCCTTGAGGTTCGGATAATCGAGATGCAGGCTCAGATTGTAATTGGGGCTCTTGTGGCGCCAATCGATGCTGTAGATGCCTTCGGGAGTGCGCTGGTCTCCCCGCTGGCGTTTATGCCCTACAGGTTGCTTGCCAAGCGCAACGCGGTATTCACGGATCACAGCTCCATCGCTGATTACTTGCAGCTTGCGTTCCTGTTTGTGGACCAGCAGTTTGTCGATGGAGGGGGAGGCCCAGCTGACGGGCGAGAACAACACAACCAGCAGCGTGAGCAGCAGGCGAGTCATGCGATGGGGCCGGTGCGGCGGATGGCCGGCCAGGTGATGTCCAGCATGCGTACCGGGAAGTCGCGGTTACGCAGGTCGGCGTAATACTGGCGCAGCGTCTTGCTGATGGTGGGAAAGGCGAGATGGTCCCAGGGAATATCCGATTCGCTGAACAGCCCAACCTCCAGGCTTTCTTCTCCTGCGGCAAATTCCATGTCGGCTAATTGTCCGCGGAAGAACATGTAAACCTGATTGATGTGCGGCAGGTTGAACAGCATATACAACTGTTGCGCTTCAACCCGCGCCCGGGCTTCTTCCCAGGTCTCTCGCAGGGCGGCCTGCTCGGTGGTCTCGCCGTTTTCCATGAAGCCCGCCGGTAAGGTCCAGAAGCCGTGGCGTGGCTCAATTGCCCGTCGGCACAGCAACACCTGGTGCTCGTGGGTTACCAGGCAACCGGCGACGATCCGCGGGTTCTGGTAATGAATCGTCTCGCAATAAGCGCAGACGAAACGCACACGATTATCGCCGGCTGGAATGCGTTCGGAGACGGCTTCCCCGCATTGGCTGCAAAATTTCATCTGTAACGGCTTCGCTTCGTGAAAGATTCATACTGAGGCATATCTTGCGGTTCATCCGTTCATGCAGCAACCCCTGCTGCGCCGCAGCCGCTACGCCCGCTTCTATAAGCGGCTATTCAGCCCGAGGAGGGTTCTGGTCCTGGTCAGGTGATCATGACATCATACGGGTCTGTCGATATCCCGCAGCGTTTGACCGGTTCGGTAAAAATTATCCTAACGGTCGCGCGGGCGAGCGGAATGCCTGATCAGTTGAGCCTCCACGGCATCCTCGATATCCACAGACTCAAGGCAAACAGCGAGGTATGTGCATGCTGGACAAGCTGCGCATGCGGGTAATGGATCACAAGCCGCGTGTCATCGAAGCGGCGGGCCTGCCGGAGGCTGCCGTGCTGATCCCGATTACCTGTGTGCACAATGAACCCGAGATCATTCTGACGCTGCGCTCGAAGCGATTATCGACGCATTCGGGAGAAGTCGCCTTCCCGGGTGGGCGACGGGACCCGGGCGATGTCGACCTGCAATTCACTGCACTGCGGGAAACCCATGAAGAGATAGGCCTGAGCCCGGAGCTGATCGATGTCGTTGGCCCGATGGACAGTCTGGTGTCGCGGTTTGGCATCAAGGTTACCCCGTACGTAGGTATTCTCCCGGACGTATTCGAACTGACGCCGAACGCGGACGAGATTGAAGAGATCTTTCGCGTGCCGGTGAGCTACCTGCTCGAAGATCCCCGCGAAATGACCCACCGTATCGATTACGAAGGCCGTAGCTGGTATGTGCCCAGTTACCGTTATGAGGGCTTCAAGATCTGGGGGCTGACCGCTCTGATGCTGACTGAGCTGATGAACGTCGCCTTCGATGCCAATATTCCGCTGAGCATCCCCTATGACTCGGACCAGGAGAAGAAATCACGATGAAATACAGTCTCGGAGATAGCCGCGTAGAAATGGCTGACGATGCATGGATTGCGGAAAGCGCCGTGGTCGTCGGCAAGGTGCGCTTGGAAGCGGGTGCCAGCGTCTGGTTCGGCGCGGTACTGCGCGGAGACAATGAGCTGATCCTGCTGGGCGAGCATAGCAACGTCCAGGACGGCGCGGTAATGCATACCGATCCCGGTTCCCCGCTCACCCTGGGCAAGGGTGTAACAGTTGGCCACAACGCCATGCTGCACGGTTGTACTGTAGATGACTACAGCCTGATCGGGATTAATGCCGTGGTGCTCAACGGTGCGAAAATTGGCAAGCATTGCATTATCGGCGCCAATGCCCTGATACCCGAGGGCAAGGAAATTCCCGATGGATCACTGGTTATGGGGTCCCCCGGCAAGGTGGTCAAACAGCTGAGCGAAGCCCAGAAAAAGATGATCGAAGCAGGTGCCGCGCACTATGTGCATAACGCTCAGCGCTACCGTCGCGATCTCAAACCGCAGCTCGACTGATGGTCATGCATACAACCGTACGTTCGCCCTGCGTCAGCATTTGCGTGCTGGATGACCAGGATATCTGCACCGGCTGTCAGCGCACCGGCCAGGAAATCACTCGCTGGGGCCGGATCAGCGATGCCGAGAAGCGGGAAATTCTCAAGCTGTGCGAGCAACGCGCTCGCGATCAGGGTTTATGGATCAGTGCCTCAACGAATCCTCAAGGGAACCAGCTATGACCTGCATCGGAACGCCTAACGCCGCAAATGCCACGCGGGTGATGTTGCTCGGTTCGGGGGAGCTGGGAAAGGAGCTGATCATCGAGCTTCAGCGGCTGGGCTGCGAGACGATCGCTGTCGACCGCTACGATAACGCGCCTGCGATGCAGGTGGCGCATCGTCGCCATGTACTCAACATGCTCGATGGTCGATTGTTGCGGGAAGTCATCGAAGCTGAGCAGCCTGATTATATCGTCCCGGAGATTGAGGCGATCGCCACCGCCATGCTGGTCGAGCTTGAGCAGGAAGGCTATCACGTGATTCCCACGGCCCAGGCTGCCTGGTTGACGATGAATCGCGAGGGTATCCGGAGACTGGCCGCCGAAGAGCTCGGTTTGCCGGTTTCGGCCTATCAGTTCGCCAACACCCATGACGAATATCTTGCGGCGGTAGACGCGGTGGGTTTGCCCTGCGTGGTCAAGCCGGTGATGAGCTCCTCCGGCAAGGGCCAGAGTCTGGTGCGTAATCAGTCAGATGTCGCTCCCGCCTGGGATTACGCACAGGCGGGAGGCCGTGCTGGTCAGGGCAAGGTGATTGTTGAAGGCTTTGTGGATTTCGATTATGAGATCACGCTGCTGACCGTACGGCACATTGGCGGTACTACCTTCTGCGCACCGATCGGGCACCGTCAGGAAGCTGGGGATTATCACGAGTCGTGGCAACCGCAGGCAATGACCGAAGCAGCGCTGGCTGAATCTCAGCGGATTGCGTTGGCAGTGACGGACGCCTTGGGCGGGCGTGGTGTGTTTGGCGTGGAACTCTTCGTCAAGGGTGATCAGGTCTGGTTCAGCGAAGTGTCGCCGCGCCCGCACGACACCGGTATGGTCACCATGATCTCCCAGGATCTGTCCGAATTTGCCCTGCATGCGCGCGCCATACTCGGCTTGCCGATTCCGTTGATCCGCCAGCTGGGACCGTCCGCCTCGGCAGTGCTGCTGGTCAATGGCACCTCGGACAATGTCTGTTTCGATAACCTGCACCAGGCGCTTGCCGAACCCGATACCCAGCTGCGTCTCTTTGGCAAGCCTGAGGTGGACGGTCAGCGACGTATGGGCGTTGCGTTGGCGCGTGGCGCAACAGTTGAAGAGGCGCGCGACAAAGCGTCGTGCGCGGCAGGGGCAGTCGACGTCAGGTTGTAAAACGAGAGCTGTGGCGCCGCAAGGCGCTACAGCGGTTTTGCGGCCATGATCTGATCCAGCGCCCGGTTCCATACGCGGGCGCTTTTGACCATGTTGTCCTTGGTCTGCAGTATCTCGATCCGATACGGACCAATCGCCAGGCAGACACTGGTTTCCGGAATGCTTTCCAGTTGCTCGGTAATCAATCCGTTCAGCGTCTTGGGGCCGTCGGCCGGCAGCTTCCATTGGAGTTGGCGGTTGACATCACGAATGGCTGCACTGCCGTCGATCACGAAGGTGCCGTCATCCTGCGGATGCACATCCTGACTCGGCATTAGATCAGTGGTGAACTCGCCCACGATCTCCTCGAGAATATCCTCCAGCGTCACCAGTCCGATCACATCCCCGTATTCGTCCACTACAAATGCGATGCGGCGCTTGTTCTTCTGAAAGTTAAACAGCTGCGTATGCAACGGCGTGCTTTCAGGGATGAAATAAGGTTCCTTGCACGCTGAAATCAGCGATTCCTTGGTCAGGGTGCCGCGACTAAGCAAGCGTGCGATGGAGCGCATATGCACGATGCCGGTAATGTTGTTGATGTCGCCCTGATAGACCGGCAGGCGTGTGTGGTGGCAGGTGCGCAGCTGACTGAGGATGGTAGGCAGCGGGTCGTCGAGATCAATGCCCATCGCTTCATTACGCGGGACCATGATGTCATTGACGGTCATTTTTTCCAGATCGAGAATGCCCAGCAGCATGTTCTGCCGACTACGGGTGATCCCCAGGCCGGCTTCGCGGACAACGGTGCGCAATTCCTCGGTGGAGAGCTGGCCTTCGTCGGCATCAGCCGGATTCACCCCGATCAGCTTGAGCAGACCATTACTCAGTGCATTGCAGACCCAGACGATGGGATAGAACAGTCGCTGCAGCAATTCCAGAATGATGCCGACGCGGAAGGCGATCATTTCCGGGCGCAGCGCGGCCAGCGTTTTTGGCGTGATTTCCCCGAATATCAGAATGACGACCGTCAGTCCGATGGTCGCGATTGCAATGCCGGCATCGCCCCATATCCGCACGGCGACAATCGTAGCGATCGAGGCAGCAAGGATATTGACGATATTGTTGCCGACCAGGATGGTACCCAACAGCCGGTCCGGGCGTTCAAGCAGGCGGGTAGCACGTTTGGCGGATTTGTTTCCCTCCTTGCTCAGGTGCTTCAACCGGTAACGGTTGAGGCTCATCATGCCGGTTTCGGAGCTGGAGAAAAATGCGGAAAGAAGGATCAGCACTGCCAGACTGAGCATCAGCATGCCGATGGGGGCTTCGTTCAAGGGAATGCCTCGGAACTGTAGAAGATGATCACAGTGGGAGTATGAATTCGCGCACCAGTTTGCTACCAAAATACGCGAGCATCAACACCAGGAAACCTGCGAGGGTCCAGCGGATTGCGTTGCTGCCGCGCCAGCCGCGGACGTGCCGGCCCCATAACAGGATGCCGAACAAGACCCATGCCAGACACGATAGTAGGGTTTTATGCGCGACATCCTGGGCGAACATGTTTTCCAGAAATACGAAGCCTGAAATGAGCGCCAGGGTAAGCAGGACCTCGCCGCACATCAGAAACTGGAACAGCAAACGCTCCATAGTCTGAAGCGGCGGAAAGGTGCGAATGAAGCGGGTAGGGCGCTTGTGTTTGAGTTGATATTCCTGAACCGCCAGCATCACAGCCTGGAAGGCGGCAATGGACAATATGCCGTAGGCGAGAATCGACAATAGTATGTGTACGATCAGACCGTGTCGGTCGGCGACAAAAATAGTGCCGTGGTCTGGCAATAACGCCGCCAGCAGAACAGTCACCAGCGCCAGCGGATACAGGCTCAGCAGCAAAGTCGTGACCGGGGCGCGGAAGCTGGACACAAGCGTGAGACTGACTACCAGCCAGGCGATCAATGATGCTGCATTGAAAAAGCCGAGTGACAATCCCTGATCGGAGAATAGCTGCAGAAAAAGGCTGGCCGCATGTACCAGAAGCGCAACGAACCCGACCATACGCAGGATATGGGTATTCGCTGTCAGGCGCTTGCTGAGGCACTGAAATTGATAAAGCGTGCCGCCCAGGTAAAGCCCGGCAGCCAGCATGCTGGGGATCAGAGCAGTCATACGTCCTTGAGAGTGGTTACCAACAATAAGGGAGTGTGGCATAAGCCGCGGTGCTGATAAAGCGCTTCCCTGTAATCTGCGCATAGGCAAAGGTATACTTGCCGGCTAACAGGCTTCTCTCCCGTGGCGGGCGTGTGAAGCAAAGGAGAACCATCGATGTTTGAAAATCTTACCGAACGCCTTTCCCATAGCCTGCGCGGTGTCACCGGCCGGGCCAAGCTGACCGAAGAGAATATCAAGGACACGCTGCGCGAAGTGCGCATGGCATTGCTTGAAGCCGACGTGGCGCTGCCTGTCGTGAAGAGCTTTGTCGACCAGGTGCGGGAGCGTGCGGTTGGGCAGGAGGTGTCGCGCAGCCTGTCGCCCGGTCAGGTGTTCGTCAAGATCATCAAGGCCGAGCTGGAAGCGGTGATGGGTGGGTCCGAAGGGCTCAATCTCAGCGTAGCGCCCCCGGCGATCATTCTTATGGCGGGCTTGCAGGGCGCGGGTAAGACCACTTCGGTTGCCAAGCTGGGTAAAACCCTGCGCGAGCGCCAGAAGAAAAAGGTGATGGTCGTCAGTGCCGACGTCTATCGCCCTGCGGCCATCAAACAGCTGGAGACGCTGGCGGCGGAAGTCGGTATCAATTTCTTCCCGTCGGATATCAGCCAGCGTCCGGTGGATATCGTCGATGCGGCCATACGTGAAGCGCGTAATCGCTTCATGGATGTACTGATTATCGATACTGCCGGTCGTCTGGCAATCGACGCCGACATGATGAACGAGATCCGAGAAGTGCACGCGGCGGCCAAGCCGGCAGAGACCCTGTTTGTTGTGGATGCCATGACCGGCCAGGACGCAGCGGCCACCGCACAGGCGTTCAACGAGGCGTTGCCGCTGACCGGTGTGATCCTTACCAAGGTCGACGGCGACGCCCGTGGCGGTGCAGCGCTGTCGGTGCGTCATATCACCGGCAAGCCGATCAAGTTTCTGGGTGTAGGGGAAAAGACCGACGCGCTCGAAGTATTCCATCCGGATCGTATTGCCTCGCGCATTCTTGGCATGGGCGATGTGCTCAGTCTGATCGAACAGGCCGAGAGCAAGCTGGATAAAGACAAGGCCGAGAAGCTCGCCAAGAAGCTCAAGAAGGGGAAGGGCTTTGATCTGGAAGATTTCCGTGACCAGTTGCAGCAGATGCGCGGCATGGGCGGACTGGGGTCGTTGATGGACAAGCTGCCCATGATGGGCAAGATCAATCCGTCCCAGATGGAAACCGCACAGACCCAGGCTGAAAAACAGTTCAAGCAGATGGAGGCCATCATAAATTCGATGACCCCCGCTGAACGACGTAATCCTGATATCATCAGCGGCTCGCGCAAGCGCCGCATTGCTGCCGGATCTGGTTCGCAGATTCAGGATATTGGCCGCGTCATCAAACAGCACAAGCAGATGCAGAAGATGATGAAGAAAGTCAGCGGCAAGGGTGGTATGGCCAAGCTGATGCGCGGCATGGGCGGGATGGGCGGCGCAGGGGGCGGCGGTATGTTGCCCCCCGGTGGCGGTATGCCCAAGTTCTGACCGGACCTGTCGCCGAATCGGCGACGGGACAAATAACTGTTTTCAATGGCCGCGTTATTCCGTAGAATACGCGACCTTTCGGGCTATAGGCTCGTTGAAATATTGTAGCGTTACTCAAATACAGGAAACGATGTCCACATGGTAACCATTCGTCTAGCTCGTGGTGGCTCCAAGAAGCGCCCCTTCTATCATCTGACCGTCGCTAACAGCCGCAACGCCCGTGATGGCCGTTTCGTAGAGCGTGTAGGTTTCTTCAACCCGGTTGCTGCCGGTGCTGAAACCCGCCTGTCGGTCAACCAGGAGCGCGTAGCTTACTGGCTGAGCCAGGGTGCACAGCCGTCTGAGCGTGTTGCATCACTGCTGAAGGAAAATCAGGCTTCTGCCTGAATATGACCAGCGTGCCTGAGTCCGCTGAATCACCTCTGGTGGTTCTCGGCAAGATTGTCGGGGCTCATGGAATTCGCGGGGCGGTCAAGGTGTATTCGCATACCGACCCGCTGGATAACATTCTGGACTATCCGCAGTGGACGCTCCGCAAGGGCGCCGAAACGCGGACAGTAACCTTCACCGATGCCCGAATTCAGGGCCGGGTGCTGGTGGTGCAGCTCAAAGGGCTGAACGACCGCAACCAGGCGCTTGATCTGACGGACTTCGAGATATGTGTAGTGCAAGACGCGCTCCCTGGTCTCGATGAAGGTGAGTTTTACTGGCACCAGTTGGAAGGTTTGCAGGTAGTGACCCTCGAAGGTCAGTTGCTTGGTCGCATAGACCATCTATTGGAAACCGGTTCCAACGACGTGTTTGTGGTCAAGCCCTGCGAAGGCAGTCTGGATCAGCGTGAACGGCTATTGCCGTATCTGCCGGACCAGTACGTGAAAGATATCAATCTGAGCACAGGTATTGTGCAGGTTGACTGGGATCCGGAGTTCTGACCGGTGTGGGCCGGTGTAGTTACCCTGTTTCCCGAGATGTTTACGGCACTTACCGATTACGGCGTAACCGGTCGTGCGGTAAAGCGTGGCCAGCTGAGCGTTGCGTTCAGTAATCCCCGTGATCACGCCCATGATCGTCATCGAACTGTCGATGATCGGCCATTTGGTGGTGGACCGGGAATGCTGATGAAGGTGGAACCCCTGCTCGAAGCCATCGAGGCTATCCGGCAGCAGGCCCCAACGCCTCCACGGGTGATCTACCTTTCACCCCAGGGTCAGCCGCTCAGCCAGAAACGGGCCGCGGAGCTGGCGCAGCTGGAAAGCGTCGTGCTGCTGTGCGGACGCTACGAAGGCATTGACGAGCGTATTATTGAGCGCTGTGTCGATGAAGAAGTGTCCATCGGCGATTACGTGCTCTCCGGTGGTGAGCTGGGGGCCATGGTGCTCCTGGATGCAATGACCCGTCTGATTCCCGGCGTGCTCGGGCATGCGGATTCTGCGGTAGAAGATTCGTTCTCGGAAGGGTGGCTGGATTGTCCACACTACACCCGGCCGGAAGAGTTTGCAGGGCAGCGCGTACCGGAGGTGCTGCTCAGTGGTAATCACGCGTTAATCCGGCGCTGGCGACTCAAGCAGTCCCTGGGCAGAACCTGGCAACGCCGGCCAGAGTTGCTCGAGGATCTTATGCTGAGCAAAGAACAGCAACAGCTGCTGGCGGAATTCATCCGCGAGCAGGAAACCGATAACCATTAGCAAGTCCGGCGGCTTGTGCAGGAGTTTATGATGTCCAATATTATTGCCCAGATCGAAGCTGAACAGATGACCAAAGAGATCCCCGCGTTCGCGCCGGGCGATACTGTTATTGTTCAGGTAAAAGTAAAGGAAGGTGATCGTCAGCGTCTGCAGGCCTTCGAAGGCGTGGTTATCGGTAAGCGTAGCCGTGGGCTGAACTCTGCCTTCACAGTGCGCAAGATCTCCAACGGCTTCGGCGTAGAGCGTACTTTCCAGACCTACTCGCCGCTGATCGATAGCATCAACGTCAAGCGTCGCGGTGATGTTCGCAAAGCCAAGCTGTACTACCTGCGTGAACTGTCCGGCAAGGCCGCACGTATCAAGGAAAAGCTGGGCTGATTTCAGTCCTGCAGCACAAAAAGCAGCCTTCGGGCTGCTTTTTTGTTGCCTGATGGTTTTATGATGAGCAGCCAGCAAAATGAGGTAAGCATGTCCGCCAGCATCAATCAGGCTAGCTCGCAGCAACATGGGGCAGGGAATGGCGAGTCAGCCCCGCCTGAATCGGTTCTGCCCGCAGCTGATATGCGTGCCATCGAGCGCTATCTCGAAAGCTTGTGGCTGGAACGCGGACTGTCGCGCCAGACCCTGACCGCCTATCGCACCGATCTTGAGTTATTGAGTGGTTGGTTGACTCAGCGCCGCTCGGGCCTGCTGGCAGCCACACGAACAATGCTGATGGAGCATTTGGCCTGGCGTATCGGCAAGGGTTATCACGCCCGCTCAACAGCACGGCATTTGTCCTGCCTCCGCGGCTTTTATCGACACGCGCTGCGTCAGAGTTTGATTGCTGAAGATCCCACGCTGGACATCGCATTGCCCAAGCTGGGACGTTCGCTACCCAAGTCCCTCAGCGAGGCGGATGTCGAGGCGCTACTGGATGCGCCAGACGTCGATGACTCCCTGGGACTACGTGATCGTTGCATGCTCGAAGTGCTTTATGCGTGCGGTCTACGGGTTACCGAGCTGGTTGAGCTGCGGCTGGATCAGGTTAATATTCGGCAGGGTGTCGTGCGGGTAACCGGCAAGGGTAACAAGGAGCGGCTGGTGCCGCTCGGTGAGGAGGCGTTGAGCTGGCTCGATAGGTACATGCGCGAGTCCCGCCCGGCTTTGCTCAACGGTCAGCCCAGTGATGTGCTGTTTCCCAGCAAGCGGGCGCGGCAGATGACCCGGCAAACGTTCTGGCACCGGATCAAGCTTCACGCCGCACAGGCGAACATTCGCAGTGCGTTGTCACCGCATACCCTGAGGCATGCGTTTGCCACCCATTTGCTCAACCATGGCGCGGACCTGCGTGTGGTACAAATGCTTCTTGGTCACACCGATCTGTCTACTACGCAGATCTACACTCACGTCGCACGCCATCGCCTGAAGGATCTGCACGCCAGCCATCATCCACGTGGGTGATGGGGCGGTTTCATGCTAAGCTTGCGCGTCTTCCGGAGGATCGAATCAATGCGTTTCAGATATGTTGCCGGCTGTCTGCTGGCCCTGTGCGCTGCGCAGGTCTCGGCTGATGCCGAAAAAGCCATCCGCGCCAGTCTCGACAAACTCAACCTGAGCGGCGACATCAAGGCGGTAAGTCCCGCGCCTGTTGGCGGCCTGTATCAGGTGCAGCTTGCAAGTGGTCGCCTGTTGTATGTCAGCGAAGATGGAAGCTACATCATCCAGGGCGCGATATTTGATGTCAGCGGAGCGCAGCCGCGCAATCTGACTGCCGAGGCTGAAGCCAGAGGCATCGGTGAAGCGATTGATGCGATCCCGGAAAACGAACTCGTGGTCTTTCCTGCCAAAGAACGGAAGGCTCATATCACCGTGTTCACTGACACGGATTGCGGTTATTGCCGCAAGTTGCACACCGAAGTAGACGAGTTGAACAAGCTGGGGATCGAAGTTCGCTACGCGGCCTTTCCGCGTGGCGGCATGTCGACCGAGACAGCACGCACCATGCAGTCGATCTGGTGCGCCGAGGATCAGCAAGCAGCCATGACCCGCGCCAAGCAGGGTGACAGCGTGAAAGAAGCGACCTGCGATAATCCGGTCGCCAAGCATTTTGAGCTCGGTCGTCAGGTTGGGGTACAGGGTACTCCTGCGATTTTCCTGGGTAATGGCGTGCTGATTCCTGGCTACAAGCCAGCTGCAGCATTGGCCAAGGAAGCCCTCGCTAACCAGTAGCGTTGGCTGTTCGATCCGGACGTACCTGGATGGTTCTCAATTCAGACAAACAACACAGCGGATAAGTAGGGGCCTTAGTTTGAAACCGGTCAAAGTTGGAATATGTGGTCTGGGCACCGTTGGCGGTGGCACCTTTAACGTCCTGCAACGCAACGCAGCGGAAATCGTGCGGCGCGCCGGGCGTGATATTGAGGTGGCACAGATTGCCACGCGGCGGCTCAACCCGGCGTGCAGCCTCGGCGACACCGAGGTGGTCGACGATGTGTTTGTGCTGGTCAACAATCCTGAAATCGACATTATCGTCGAGCTGATCGGTGGCAGTGACGTCGCCAGAGAAGTGGTGCTGCAGGCGATCGCCAATGGCAAGCACGTCGTCACCGCCAACAAGGCCCTGATTGCCGTGCACGGCAACGAAATCTTTGAGGCTGCGCGTGAAAAGGGGGTTATGGTTGCCTTTGAGGCGTCCGTGGCCGGCGGTATCCCGATCATCAAGGCGCTGCGTGAAGGCCTGGCGGCTAACCGGATTGACTGGGTTGCTGGCATCATCAACGGTACCGGCAACTTCATTCTCACCGAGATGCGCGACAAGGGCCGGACCTTCGCCGATGTACTGGCTGAAGCGCAGGCACTTGGGTACGCAGAAGCTGATCCGACCTTCGATGTGGAAGGGATCGACGCGGCACACAAGCTGACTATCATTGCCTCCATTGCATTCGGCATTCCGCTGCAGTTCGACAAGGCCTACACCGAAGGCATCACTCAGCTGACCACGGCCGACGTGAATTATGCCGAGGAATTTGGCTATCGCATCAAGCATCTGGGTATTGCACGGCGCACCGAGTCCGGTGTTGAGTTGCGGGTACATCCGACATTGATCCCGGCCGACAGGTTGCTGGCCAATGTCAAAGGCGTGATGAACGCAGTCATGGTCAACGGTGACGCGGTCGGCTCCACGCTGTATTACGGTGCCGGGGCAGGTGCGGAACCTACCGCCTCTGCAGTCGTGGCGGACATCATTGATGTGGTGCGCACGCTTACGACCGATCCGAACAATCGGGTTCCGCATCTGGCGTTCCAGGCCGACTCGCTGTCCGATTTCCCGGTATTGCCGGTAGGGGATGTGAACACAGCTTACTATCTGCGCCTGCATGCCAAGGACCGTCCCGGTGTGCTGGCCAAAGTCGCTTCGATCCTCTCCGAGCGCGGCATTAATATCGAATCGATTATCCAGAAGGAAGCCGAGGAGCAGGATGGCTTGGTGCCGATCATTCTGATGACGCACCGCGTGCGTGAACAGAGCATGAACGAAGCCATCGCGGCTCTGGAAGCACTGGATGATATCGCTGCGCCGCTGATGCGGATCCGGGTAGAACAACTTAACTAATTAGCAGCTAGCGACAAGCGACAAGCAGGTCCGCTTCGGACAGCTTGGGGCTTACAGCTTGCCGCTTGCAGCGCGAACCGAAGGTGTGACGATATGCGCTATATAAGCACCCGTGGCCAGTCACCGGCCCTGAACTTTGAAGATGTACTCCTCGCAGGGCTGGCTACCGACGGTGGCCTGTATGTGCCCGAGAATTTACCGCGCTTCACCCAAGAGGAGATTGCCTCCTGGGCTGGATTGCCTTATCACGAACTGGCGTTCAATGTGATGCGGCCCTTCGTTGCCGGTAGCATTCCCGACGCCGACTTCCGGGAAATCCTGCGCGAAACCTATGTTGTATTCGAGCACCAGGCAGTCGCACCCTTGCGTCAGCTGGCGGCTAACGAATGGGTCATGGAGCTGTTTCACGGTCCGACGCTGGCGTTCAAGGATTTCGCCCTGCAGTTGCTTGGTCGTTTGCTGGACTACTTTCTGGCCAAGCGCGGCGAACGCGTGGTGATCATGGGAGCGACCTCGGGGGATACAGGCTCTGCGGCAATCGAGGGCTGTCGCCGTTGCGAGAACGTCGATATTTTCATCCTGCATCCGCATAACCGGGTGTCGGAAGTGCAGCGCCGGCAAATGACCACCATTGCTGGTGACAATATTCACAATATCGCCATCGAAGGCAACTTTGACGACTGCCAGGAGATGGTCAAGGCCAGTTTTGCCGATCAGGCATTTCTCAAGGGCACCCGTCTGGTAGCGGTCAACTCGATCAACTGGGCGCGCATCATGGCGCAGATCGTCTATTACTTCCACGCTGCGCTGCAGCTCGGTGGACCAGCGCGTTCGATGGCCTTCTCTGTGCCCACCGGCAACTTCGGTGATATTTTCGCCGGTTACCTGGCGCGCAACATGGGGCTGCCGATCAGTCAGCTGATCGTGGCGACCAACCGTAACGACATCCTGCACCGCTTCATGAGCGGCAACCAGTACGACAAGGACGCGCTGCATCCGTCGCTGTCGCCGTCGATGGACATCATGGTCTCGTCCAACTTCGAGCGCTTGCTGTTTGACATGCACGGACGTAACGGCCTGCAGGTGGCCCAGCTGATGGATCAGTTCCGTCAGACTGGCAAATTGTCGGTGGACGAAGAGCGCTGGACTGAAACCCGCCGCCTGTTCGATTCGTTAGCCGTTGACGATGAGCAGACCTGCGCCACCATTACTGAAGTCTTCAAGGAATGTGGCGAGCTGCTGGACCCGCATACCGCGATCGGAGTTCGCGCAGCTCGCGAGTGTCGCCGCTCCATGAGTTTGCCGATGATCACGCTGGGTACGGCCCATCCGGTCAAGTTTCCTGATGCGGTGCGCCAATCTTCGATCGCTGAGGAGCCGGCGTTGCCAGCGCATCTGGCTGATCTGTTCGAGCGCGAGGAACGCTGCAGCGTACTGCCGAACCATCTGGTTGATGTTCAGCAATTCGTTGCTGCCCATGGCAATCGCGGCAAACCGCTCTAGGTAAAGCGCTGGGAGGCCGTGCCGAAACGGCCTGTTGTACAGCTGGAATGCCCTGCGGCCCGGAGCGATCCGGGCCGCAGTCGTTTCTGACCGAACTAACGCAGCCGAATCTTCCTCCAAGCTTTGAGCTTTAGCGAGGACGATCTCACGCCATGCGTCGACCCCTGCGAAACCTTCAACAGTTACTGGATCATCTCGCCAGGCTTAACCGGGGCCGGGATGAAGTCTCCCTGCGGCTGGTGGTTGAGTCCATCGGTACGCGTTCCTTCGGGCCCCTGTTGATGTTGGTCGGCATCATTCTCGCGTCTCCGCTCAGCGGGATACCCGGCATGGCCACGACCATGGCGGTATTCGTCCTTCTCATCGCGGTGCAGATGCTATTCGGGCGCAAGCAGTTCTGGTTGCCAGCCTGGCTTCTCGATCGCTCGGTCAAACATGACCACCTGATCAAGGCGATATCCTGGGTGCGCCCGGTGGCGCGGCGCGTTGATTCCGTCCTGCGCCCCCGGCTCACGGTGTTGGTGACCAACGGCGCGGCCTACGCGATTGCCTTGATCTGTGTAGTGATCAGCGTCGGCCTGCCAATGATGGAAATTGTGCCGTTTTCCGCCTCCGTGGTGGGGCTGGCTTTGGCCGCCTTCGGATTGTCGCTGGTGGTCAACGACGGGCTGCTGGTGATTCTGGCTGTGGCATTGGTATGCGCAACTTTCAGTGTCGCTGTTGTCAACATACTGTGAACTGACCCGGCAAAAAACAAAAGGAGACGGCCCAGCGCATGCTCTGGTTCCTCGTGCCACATCTGATTGGTTTGTTGTTCTGGGCTGCCTCGCTGCTGTATCTCCCCGCTCTGATTGCCGGCAGCCTGGCCCGAGAAAACGCGTTTCGTGAGCCCTCCGACCCCTTCGATTCAGTCGCGCGCATGGCCTTCACGCGCATCGCTACCCCTGCCGCACTGGTCGCCATTATTGCCGGAACCCTGGTTTTTCTGATTGATCACACGGTTGACGTCTGGCTCATCGCCAAACTGACCCTGGTGGCAGGGCTGGTGCTTTCCCACGCGGCGACGGGGTTGCTGATCCTGCGTGCCGAGTCCGGGAACGGCAAGCCGATCCTTGGCTGGTGCTGGGTCCTGGGTCTGGTGCAGTGCGTACTGATTGTTGGAATCGTTTGGCTGGTGCTCGCCAAACCGACGTTGCAGGTCCTGCCATGAGCCGGCTGGTATTAGGGATCCACACCCAGACGCTCGGCGCGTTCTCTGATTTTCTCGTGAGACACCCCGACAGCGTGGTCGTAAACCAGCTGTCCACCCAGGAAACTGGTCAGGGAGATCATCACGCCGCTCAGCAACGACAGATAGATGCCCCATGGAAACAGGGCGCTCGCCGGCTCATCGAGGCGTATCAACCAGTTGAGCGTGGCGAGCGACAGCATCATCACGGCGAGTATGCCGTGGCACCAGGCGGTGATCAGACGGCGGATCTGGCTGACGATAACCAGGTCAAGCAACCCGATGGTGCCCGATACCCAGCCGCCCAGCGTGCCGATACCGACCAGCCAGAGGCTGGCGCGCGCCCAGAAATAATCCTGGGTCAGCACATAGGCGACATCGGTCCCTATGACACCGATCAGCGCCGCCACCGGAAAATGAATCAGCATCGGATGGATGGGGTGACCATGAATGGCGAGTTTGCTGGCAATGGAAGCGGAATTCATCGTGATCCTCGTGGTTTCGCAGAAGTCATCGCCGGTTTCCGTTCCGGAGCGGTCTTCAAAAGGTTAGCAGGCGCGGGGCTGCTTGGCCTGTGCATGCTTGTCAGCGGTTGTGGCGGGCCGTTCTCTGCCCTGAATCCCGCCGGGCCCTCCGCAACCGCGGCGTCCTGGTTGTGGTGGGGCATGTTCGGTTACTTCACCCTGGTGATGCTGGTGGTGTTTGCCCTGTGGTTTTACGCCATGCGCCGGGACCCTGGAGATGTTGACCAGCAGCAGTCGCAGCGGTTGCAAAACCGTTGGGTTATCTGGGGCGGACTGGTACTTCCAGGGGTCAGCCTGGCGGTGGTGCTGGCGTTCGGATTGCCGATAGGGCGAGCCATGCTGCCGCTGCCCCTGGAGCAGGGCGAACCCGTACGACTGAATGTTATGGCGCAGCAGTGGCGCTGGGACGTGAGTTATCCCGACAGTGATATCGTGCTGGAGGACCGGCTGGTCGTCCCCGCTGGGGTGCCGGTCGATGTACATCTGAATAGCGCCGACGTCATTCATTCCTTCTGGGTCCCGCGACTGGCCGGAAAGCTGGATGTGATTCCGGGCCGTACCAATGTCATTCGGATCCAGGCGGACCAACCCGGGACGTACCGGGGCCACTGCGCCGAATTTTGCGGGGCGGGCCACGCGCATATGCATTTCGTGGTGGAGGCCCTCGAACCAGAGGCATTTCAAACCTGGCTGACGCAGGAGCAGGCCGATGAGTGAGCTCAGAAACGCAGGCAACCGCGCGCGGTTGGAACAGTTTGATCGGGTATGGGGAAACCTGCCCGGCTGGGGCCAACTGTCCGCGGTCAACCATACGTCTGTGGGGCTGCGCTTCGTTGTCACCGGCATGGTGTTCTTCCTGATCGGCGGCATCCTGGCGATGTTGCTGCGCACGCAGCTGGCATTGCCGGAACAGGATATTCTCAGCTCCAGCGCCTACAACCAGATTTTCAGCATGCACGGTACGGTGATGATGTTTCTGTTCGCCATTCCGGTGCTGGAAGGCGCAGCGATGTACCTGATCCCGAAGATGATCGGGACCCGTGATCTGGTATTCCCCCGTCTCAGCGCGCTGGGGTATTACTGTTATCTGTTCGGCGGCATCATTATCGTCTCAAGCCTGTTCCTGAACATGGCCCCCGACGCCGGGTGGTTCATGTACACGCCCTTGAGTGGATCCTTTTATTCGCCGGGCCTGGGGCCGGATTTCTGGCTGCTGGGCATCACCTTTGTGGAGATTTCGGCGATGTCCGCCGGGGTCGAGCTGGTGGTCTCGATCCTGCGCACGCGGGCCAACGGGATGTCGCTGCGCAAGATGCCGATCTTCTGCTGGTACATCCTGGCGATGGCCCTGATGATTGTCTTCGGCTTTCCACCGCTGATTCTCGGCAGCATCCTGCTGGAGCTTGAGCGTGCCGCAGGCATGGTGTTTTTCGAAGTGGCGGGCGGTGGTGATCCGCTGTTGTGGCAGCACCTGTTCTGGCTGTTCGGGCATCCGGAGGTGTACATCATCTTCCTGCCGGGTGCCGGAATAGTCTCCACGCTGATCCCGGTATTTGCCCAGCGTCCGCTGCTCGGTTATCGCTGGATTGTGCTGGCAATCATCCTGATGGGTTTCATCAGTTTCGGGCTTTGGGTCCACCACATGTTTACCGTCGGGATACCCTCGCTGGCGTTGGCGTTCTTTTCGATGGCAAGCATGCTGGTAGCGATACCCACTGCTATCCAGTTCTTTGCGTGGATCGCCACCCTGTGGACCGGGCGGGTGGTGTTTCACCTACCCATGCTGTGGATTCTGGGCTTCCTTATCATCTTTGTCGCCGGCGGGCTGACCGGCGTCATGCTGGCGCTGGTGCCGTTTGACTGGCAGGTGCACGACACGCACTTTGTAGTCGCGCATATGCACTATGTACTGGTCGGCGGCATGTTGTTCCCCTTGATAGCAGGGTTTTACTACTGGTTGCCGCATGTGTCCGGACGCATGCCTTCAGACACCCTGGGTCGCTGGGGTTTCTGGCTGACCTTTATTGGCTTCAATGTCACCTTCCTGATCATGCATCTGACCGGCTTGTTCGGCATGCCGCGTCGGGTCTACACCTATGAAGCCGGGTTGGGCTGGGACCTGTTCAACCTCATCTCGTCGATCGGCGGCTTTATCATGGCCATTGGTATCGCTGCGATCATAGTCGATGTGCTGCTGCACTTCCGCTTTGGCAGACCCGCGCGGCAGAACCCATGGAATGCGGACTCGCTGGAATGGGCAGTCGAGATGCCAGTCAGCCCGTACAATTTTGCCAGTCTGCCTGATGTGCCGACCCGACATCCCCTGTTCGAAGATCCGGAATTGCCGCAGAAGATTGCCAATGGCAATTACGGCCTGGCTGATATCGGTCACGGCCGCCGCGAGATCTATGGCTCACAAGCTGCAAGCGGCAAGGTCATGCAGGTAATTCATCTGCCGACCAACTCATGGCTGCCGTTGCAAAGCGGGGCGATCATTGCCGTTGTCTGCCTGGGATTGCTGACCAAGTTTTACTGGGTGGCGCTGGTAGCTGCGGTATTCGCGGTACTGTCCCTGTTGCGTTGGAGCTGGCATAACGGCGCCCACGCGAGTAGCGCGCCACTGACTGCAGACGAGCGCACCGATCCGCCGTTGCATTCGCGCACGTTCGACAGCCCGGGCCTGTGGGGGATGGTCGTTGCGATGATGGGCAATGGGACGCTCTACGCCTCAATGCTGTTCGGCTGGTTTTATTTGTGGACTGCAGCACCGCAATGGCAAGCGCCGGACGAGGGGCCGCTTGATCTGTCGCTATTGCTGATCAGCGGGGCGCTGTTGACGGTCGCTGCACTGGTGTTTCGCTATGCCGTAGGGCGATTGCGCGCAGGCAATGCCAAGGGTATGCAAGGGCTGTTCTGGCTGGCATCTGTCATCGGGCTGGCCCACTTCGGGCTGTTGTTGTGGGTATTGCTCAGCGCACCCCTGCAAGCCACCGAGCTTGCGCATGATTCGGTGCTGACGGTGATGCTGATGTATCTGCTGATCCATAGTGGGCTGACGACAGTGGTAACAGCGATGCAGGCGATGCGCGTTCAGTTCGGCTATGTGAGTCTGCGCGTACCCTATGAGCCCTTCGTGGTGTGGCCCCTGTGGGTGTATACGCTGGCTATTTTCTGGCTGGCAGTCGCGGCTTTCGTCTTGCTGCCTATGGGATGGGGAGGTAGCTGATGTTTTCGTTTACACATCCGATACATCTGGTCCTGGGGTTGATCATCTGGTCAGTCTGGTTCGTCGTGCTGTACGGGCTACAGGGCGTAGGCTGCAATATTGCGCCGCCCGCTGCGGAGCTCGGCCCTCGGACGTGGATCAATGCGCTGCTATTGGGGTTGGGTGCGTGCGTCACGCTGCTGCTGCTCATTGCCACCTACCGGTGCTGGAAAGCGGGGCCGGATACCCCTGTCACCGAGGACTCCCAGCGGAAGTTCATCGCACGCATCAGTGGCGGTATTTACCTGCTATCTGCCGTCGCCGCCGCAGCGGTGACGTTGCCGGTGGTGATTTACCCGCCCTGTGTGTAGCAGGCAGTGCAACGTGCTGCGCCGCGTGTCATTCCTCCTGCTCGCGTGAACGCGCTTCCTTGATGGTTTCGCGGGCCTGCTCTTTCTCCTCGGCGTCCGCTGTCGGTTTCTCGTGGTCGCGGGCTTCGTCCGGCGTGTAGCAGAGTGTCGCCATGATGGGGAAGTGATCAGAGCCAAACTGCTTCAGCCGCTTGATTGCGCACAGTTTGAAATGCCGGGTGACAAATATATGGTCCAGTGGCCAGCGTAGCAGCACGTGCCAGGCATTGTAGGTATTGAACATTCCGCGACCACAGCGGGGGTCGAGCATGCCGCTCACATGGCTGAAAGTGCGGGTAGTACGGGACCAGGCCACATCATTCAGATCGCCAATCAATAATGCGGGCTCGTTGCGCTCGTGGACATGCTTGCCGACCAGCAACAGCTCGGCATCCCGCCAGAGTGACTCCTTGCTCTCGTTGGGCGCGGGTGGCCGTGGATGCAACGCATGAAAGTTGATGACGCTGCCGTCCTCGAGCTCGAGCCCACCATGAATCGACGGGATGTCGTCCTGGATCAGGCGCTTGATCTCGATATCGTGCAATGGCAGCCGTGAGTACAGATGCATGCCGTACAGGTTGTCCTGGGGAACGCTGACGCGGTGCGGCCAGTCTGCCAGCGCGGCGTCCAGTTGCTCGCCCCACCATTCATCAGACTCCAGGGTCAGGACTACGTCGGGTTGCTGGTCCAGAATCTGGCTGATCAAACCATCGGCGTTGCGATTGGGCGTTAATACATTCGAGATAAGCAGGGTAACGCAGCTGTCCTGGTCCGCATCCTTGGCGCGCAGTACCTGCACCTTCCACAATCGGGTCCAGGGCAGGATACGGTACAACTGAACGGCCAGTACCAGAAGCCCACAGGCGATTGTCGGCATCTGCCATGGCTCTTCGCTCCAGGCCGACAGCACAACGACCAGCAGCGCCAGGGTCGCGATCTGCAGGCGGGGGAATTCGCACGCACGCAGCCACCAGTCATGCAGGCGAATTTTCGCCAGCAGCGTCATGCTTAGCAGAAACAGGGCCAGAACGAACAGTGGCAGGGTCAGCAAACGCTACTCCATCAATGCAGGTTGTTGATTGGCCGCGTGGACACGCACGGCGCGCTCTTTACCGGTATCGGTTGACGCCTGCGCAACCGCACCGGATTACTCATTCTTCCCGCTGTCATCCGGTGTCGCTTGATCAGGAGCAGCCCCGTCCCGGGCCGGATTGGCTTCATTCTCAGCTGCGGCTTTACGTGCGATTTTTTCCTGGCGCTTTTCTTCCTGCTGTTTGCTTTTCTTCAGCTCTCGCTGACGTTTTTCAAACGAGTAATTTGGCTTGGCCATCTAGCGCTCCTGTTTGTGTATTTAGCCAGTGTAAAGGATGTGGGAGCCGGTTGCAGAATACGCCCGTCCGGGTGGGTCCGGAACTTCATGATGGTTCACGGCACTAATCAGCTGCGTATTTGTGTGCGTTGTCATGGGAGTGTTCGATGGCCCGGCGGCCGAAGACACTGGGGTTATTCCCGCTCCATCGCGGTTCGCGATGGAATGGAGGCGGACTCTAACGGCCCGTTCGGGGTCAACTGTTTAGCACTTGAATGCTCGCAAGGAACTGCTTAAAGATGATCAGGTTTTTCTTCAGGGCGTTGCCCTTTGTGCTGTCCATGCCGCTTCTGGCCCAGGAACAGAATTTCGACTTCGAAACTGTAATCGGAAAAGCCAGAGAACTGGCGTCCCGGCCTTACGCAGCCCCCGCTCAGGTGCCGCGCTTTCTCCGCGATCTCAACTATCAGGATTATCAGGGGATTCGCTTCAAGCCAGAAAGCAGCCTTTGGCATGACGACGAGACGCCATTCAAGGTGATGATGATCCCGCCGGGGCTGTTCTATAACCACGCGGTGCGTATCAATGTGGTCAATCAGGGCGCAGTGGATCCCGTCAATTTCGAGAAGGCGCAGTTTACCTATCCCAATCCGGACATTGAGCGATTGGTCCCGGCCGATATGGGCTACGCCGGGTTCAAGCTGACCTTTCCCTTTGATGGGCCGGATGTCATGAACCAGTTCCTTGTTTTCGCAGGCGCCAGCTATTACCGCGCGGTGGGCAAGGAAAACAACTTTGGGCTGTCGGGTCGCGGGATAGCAGTCAACACCGGATTGCCAGGTGGTGAGGAATTTCCTTCGTTTATCGAATTCTGGCTCGAGAAACCTGCAGCCGACGCGGAAAGCATGACTTTTTATGGCCTGCTGGACGGTAAAAGCCTTGCCGGAGCCTACAAATTCACTGTCACACCGGGTGAGGAGACTGCGCTCAAAGTCGAATCGGCGCTGTTCCCCCGCCAGTCGGTGGAAATGCTTGGGCTCGCACCGCTGACCAGCATGTTCTACTACGGTGAAAATACCCTGCTGCCGCCGGGTGAGTGGCGGCCGGAAGTGCATGACTCGGACGGACTCCTGATTCACGACGGTGGCACCGACGAGTGGCTGTGGCGGCCGCTGCGCAACCCCCAGCCGCTCAGTATCGATTACTTCGCCACCGAAAACGTGCGCGGCTTTGGTCTCATACAGCGCGACACGGACTTTCATAACTATATGGACCTTGAGGCACGGTATGAAACGCGACCCAGTGCCTGGATCGAGCCCGAGGGTGACTGGGGGCGGGGCCAGGTGGTGCTGGTGCAACTGCCGACGTCAGATGAAACCAACGACAATGTGGTGGCGTTCTGGCGTACTGATGGGCAGATCAGCAAAGAGCAGTCGCTGCACTTCAACTATACCGCACGCTTTGGGGGAGACCGCGTGGCGAACGAACCTCTGGCGCGCGCGGTAGATACCTATCTTGGCGATGGCATGCGGGTGGGCGGTGGCGACCAGCCGGGTTCAGTTCGGGTGATTGCCGACTTCGCCGGCGGTCCGCTCGCCGATCGCAAACCCGACGCACCGGTCGTCGGCCACGTCAGCGGCCTGCAAGACACCGAAGTACTCGAGCATTTCGTCGAGTATGTCGAGCCGTTGCAACGCTGGCGGCTGTCTATTCTGGCGCGACCTGCAGCCGACAGGCCGCTGTCGCTGCGTGCCTACCTCAGCCAGAACGAAGATACCCTCAGCGAAACGTGGAGCTATGAGCTTCCGCCTGGCAGCGGCGTGCTGGGTGTGATGCAGCGTAAATAAGGAGTGTTTGATGCAGCCGATACGGGCTGAAATAGCGCTGGCCAGAGTGCTTGCATATCTGCAATGGACCGGCGTGGAAGTTGATACATGTGTGGAGCGAAAGGCCTTGCGTATTGTTGAGGAAGCGCTCGATGCGGATGTCCCGGACTTCTTCCGGGTCTGCATGGAGATGGTCAGGGAGCGCTTCGAATTGTCGCCTGCCACTGTGCCGACGCCAGCCCCGCCGATCTGCCGCGGCAGCATCGGTTACGGCACGCACTGATGACTGCGCTCCGTTCGGAATTGCCCGAAGCCGACCGGCATTTGGGTGCTTCGCATTGGCGTCGTGCCGCTGTTTGGCGCCGCAGTTTTCTGCTGCTGGCGGTCTTGCTGCAGACAGCTATCGCCACCTATTTCATGCTTTCGGTGCTGCCCTATAACGGCGGCACAGGGCTGGAAGTAGGTATGGCGGTGCTGTTCGCTATTCTGTTCACCTGGATTTCCATCGGCTTCTGGGTGGGCTTGATCGGTTTCTGTATCCGCCGACTGGGCGGCGACGCGCATTCGCTGCTGGCCCAGCAGGATGAAGCCACCTTGGCGGGCACAACGCTCGCGCGCACGGCGATTGTCATGCCCATCTATCATGAGTCCGTCGAGCGCAGCCTGAGCGGGCTGAAGTCGGTCTATCGCAGCCTCGAGCGCACCGGCCAGCTGGAGCATTTTGACTTCCATATCCTTTCCGACAGCCGCGACCCGGACATCTGGCTCAGAGAGCAGACCGCCTGGGCGGGTCTGTGCAAGGAGCTGGGCGCCGAGGGCCGGCTGTTCTACCGACGGCGCACGCTGAACCTGAACTACAAGAGCGGAAACATCGGCGACTTTCTCCGGCGCTGGGGGCGCAACTACGCCTATATGGTGGTGCTCGACGCTGACAGCCTCATGGGCGGGCGGACGCTGGTGCGTATGGTTCAGCTGATGCAGCGCCACCCCCGCGTGGGGATTTTGCAGACCAGTCCTGCACTCCTCAATGGCGAATCGGTATTCGCTCGCATACAACAGTTCGGCAATCAGCTGTACGGTCCCTTGTTCACCACCGGCCTGGCAGCGGTGCAGCTCGGCGAGGCTGCGTTCTGGGGGCACAACGCGATCCTGCGCACCCAGCCGTTCATGAAATATTGCGGATTGCGCAAGCTGCCAGGCTGGGGACTATTTCGCGGCCCGATCATGAGTCATGACTTTGTCGAGGCTGCCTATATGGGGCGGGCCGGTCTGGAGGTCTGGCTTGAGCCAGGGCTGGACCAGAGCTATGAGGAGTCGCCGCCGACTCTGGTAGAAGAACTGACACGCGACCGGCGCTGGGCCAAAGGCAATATGCAGCACCTATGGTTATTGCTGCGCGGCAAGGGCATGCGGGTTGCGCATCGCATGGCGCTGGTCAATGGCATCATGTCCTACTTTGCCTCGCCACTCTGGTTGGCTTTTCTGGTGCTGACTACGATCGAAGCCGCGCGCATGGTGCTCATGCCTATTGATTATTTTCCCGATCCGTACCAGCTGCATCCGCTCTGGCCGCAGTGGGAGCCGATACGGGCTGTGGTCCTGGTAGGGATTACCATGACGCTGCTGTTCCTGCCCAAATTCCTCGCCTTGATCGATGCTGTATTGAGCGGGCGTGCAAAAGCGTTTGGCGGTTTCCTGCGCTTGTCGGCCGGCGTGTTGATGGAGATATTCATTTCAGCCTTGCTGGCGCCGATTCGTATGCTCGCTCATTCGCGGTACATCCTCGAGGCCGTGCTGAACGTCACGTTACGCTGGGCTGGGCAGAACCGCGCGGGGGAAATTGGCTGGGGCAAGGCCATACTCAATCAGGCAATAGGCACCTTGCTGGCCATTTCCTGGTCCTCCTTTGCCTGGTGGTTGGATCCCATGTTTTTCCTCTGGTCCCTGCCGGTCGCGCTGCCGCTGGTACTGGCTGCACCCATATTCGTCATCCTGGGCAAAGTGCGCGTAGGACAGGGGCTGCGACGGCGCAAGTTGTTGATGATTCCCGAAGAAACACACGGCTCGGAGCTGATTGACGGCCTGACTGACACGCGCGGACTGGAGACAGCAACCGGTGACTTTCCCGCCTTTCATGAAGCGGTCGTCCATCCGCAAATCAACGCGTTGCAGGTCTCCCTGGCACGGGATAGACGGCGGGGACCGCGCGCTGCCTGGCTTGAACATCTGTGTCAGGACTGTCTTGAACACGGGCCGCGTGCGCTGGACAAAGCTGAGCAGAGCGCCCTGGCAGGCGATGCCGCTTCACTGGCCTGGTTACATCAGCAGGCATGGCAGGCACCGGTAGACTCGCCTTGGGGGCGTATTCTAGGAATCCGCATGCAGGCGCGCCGGCGACGGGACCAGGGGTTGCCTCCAGCCATTCTTACCGACTGAACCTGACAAGGCGTTTCAATAAGTTTTATGCCCTAACAGCGTTTTACGCGCTATAGGAATACTTCGTAATAAAAAGTTCATTATCAATATCCGCGCGCCTGCGAATTAGATGAAAGCTAAGTTGAAATCGAAACAAACTTTTCTGGACGTTGCGCTGTCCAAAATTTCAGCGGGAAGGGCTTTGGAACTTCAAGGCCCGCTCGTTAAATAAAGTGGGACTGTGCTCAAGTACGGTTCAGCTCTTAATTTCCATAAGAGGTAACCTCATGAATAACATCGTATACATCGTTGGCGCTGTGGTAATTGTCCTGGCTATCCTTTCGTTCCTTGGATTCCGTTAAGAAACCTCTGGATAACTACTGCGTTCGGCCATGCTGCGTTGAAATCCTCCTCAAAGTGCTCATTTACAACGCGTAAACTGGTACGCCAGCCCGGTGCACTTTTTGTCGGATTTCGCCTCGCCTGACCTTCGCTCGCTACGTTTTCAGAGGTTCCTTAATCGCCAAAACGATGGCGCGTAACATAAGGCGCCTCGCAAAGCGGTCGCGTCGTGCAGGCACGGCGCCGCCCGCTTATATGACTTTGCGCTGCCTCAGGTCCTGGATATGTTCCGGCGTATAACCCAGCTTTGACAGCACGGCATCTGTATGTTCGCCCAGCGCTGGCCCGACCCACTCGGTTGATCCCGGCGTGGCGGAGAGTTTGGGGATGATTCCAGGCATCTTGAACGGCTTGCCATCTGGGAGCGTACCCTGAGTGAACATTTCCCTGGCCAGGAACTGCGGATCGCAGAACATGTCGGCGACCGAGAATATTCGGCTTGCGGGTACGTCTGCGTCGGCCAATACGTTCAATACCTGGTCCTGGGTCTGACTTTCTACCCATTTATCTATTGCGGTATAGAGTTCGTCGCGGCGCTCATCGCGCCCGGCGTTATCGGCGAGACTGGCATCTTCAGCAAGGTCACTGCGTCCAATGGCATACATGAAGCGTTTAAAGATTGCATCGCCGTTGGCGCCAATCTGAACGGCCTTGCCATCGCTACATGTATGAATTGAAGAAGGGGTGATGCCTGGCATGATATTGCCGCTGCGTTCGCGCACATAACCAATCACGTCGTATTCCGGCACCATACTTTCCATCATGGCGAATACCGCTTCGTATAGCGCCACATCGACCATCTGGCCTTCGCCGCTACCGGCATCGCGATGACGCAG
Organism: Pseudomonas sp. gcc21; assembly: GCF_012844345.1. Classification (NCBI taxonomy): domain Bacteria; kingdom Pseudomonadati; phylum Pseudomonadota; class Gammaproteobacteria; order Pseudomonadales; family Pseudomonadaceae; genus Pseudomonas; species Pseudomonas sp. gcc21. The sequence goes on from NZ_CP051625.1 coordinate 3,717,588, forward strand.
GGCCATGAGCGCGCCGATCACGCCCCATAGCGCCGCAATGGAGTCTCCGATGGATATGCCGGTGCGAACCGGCGGGCGATCTTCGAAGCCGGTGATATAGCGCAGCCCGCCCATTGATTCGCCGACCGCACCAAAGCCGGGCTGATCCTTCATCGGGCCGGTTTGCCCAAAGCCCGAAAGGCGCACCATGACCAGTCGTGGATTAAGCTGGTGCAACGCGTCCCAGTCCAACCCCCACTTCTCGAGAGTGCCGGGTCTGAAGTTTTCGATCAGTATGTCTGCGTCGGCGAGAAGTTCGCGCAGGATGCGCTGGCCGGCAGCTTGCTTGAGATCCAGCGTAAGCGATTTTTTGTTGCGCGCCTGCACGAACCACCACAGCGATGTGCCCTCATAAATCTTGCGCCATTTACGCAGCGGGTCCCCGCCGTCGGGGGACTCGACCTTGATGACGTCTGCGCCGAATTCAGCACATATACGTGCGGCGAAGGGGCCTGCGATCAATGTACCGAGTTCGATAATCTTGAGACCCGCGAGGGGTTTGTCAGCGTTCATGCCGGCTCCGGTGCGTCGAATGTCACGTCATTCTAACCGGATTGCGCTGCGCTTTAACGCGGTGGTTTGAGGTGTGTGGAGTGCGATTCAAACTGAAAAGCCGAACCATTGTTCCCCCCCCCTTTGCCAAGGGGAGAGCTGGTCCGGCCTGGGGGTTATTGCTCTTTTCCAGGCGCTAGCTTGCTGGTGCGATCCTTTTAGCTCAAGCCTCAAGCCTCAAGCCTCAAGCCGGTACCTTCCAGCTTCGATCCCCTAGGCCTGGAATCCAGGAAATATCAGTGCTTGGGATTAGCCGCGTTGCCACGGTTCTGTTGCGGGGTGCCTGTGCTGACCTCAGGCGCCTCCTTGTCCATCAGCGGCATGCTGCTGGTCTGGGGGGCGGGCTTGTTCACCGCCTCGTTGGTCGCTGACGAAGCGCTTACCCCAGGTTTGTCGATGGGGTGTGCGGGCGCTTCGCGCAGATTCCTGGTCAGGGCTCTGGCCATTTTAAGGTGATGTTCGAGTTTGCTCAGCATTGTTTGGGCAAAGTTGCTCACTTCAAAATCGTCTAGATGAGTGCCTTGCTGAAAGATAGCCACGATCTGCTCGTGTGCGGCGACCTGATGGTCCGCATAGGCCATATCGAAACTGTCCGCCTCGCGCAGGCTGAGCAACATTGATCGAGCTTTATTGATCAGGTCGGTTTCCTCGTCCAGCTCGTGGCCTTTTTCGCGAGCCAGCTGTCTGAGCTCCTTGTTTATCTCGAGGTGATCCTCAATCATTTTATAAGCGAAAGATTTAACTTCTACCGAGTTGGTTTTCTCCAATGCCAGTCGCGCCGCTTCAATCTCGGAAAATCCCTTTGCTGCTGCAGTATCGATAAAGCGTGCCGGCCCAAAGCTCTTCTGTTCAGACATCTTGTGATAGATGAACGCGGCGGCCCCTAATGTGGCAGCCCCGATAGTTAATGCTCGCAAGGTGTTCATGACTTCTCCCGGTTAGAAACGTATCAGTTAGAGCGTGTGGTCTTGAGGCGAGCGGCAGCCGGCGTGTTATGTAGGTATCGATCCGGCCGCCGCGATCGCAGTAAGTTGCAGCGGTTAATTCACGTACTCAGTCAGGATGCTTTTTTCAAAGCCTGAACCAGTTCCTGCTTGCGCATCGAAGAGCGGCCGCGAATGTTCTTTGCGCGCGCTTTTTCCATGAGTTCTTGCTTGGTTTCGGATTCAAGCGAGCGGTCCTTCCGAGGCTCACCCCGCTTGGTAGCAACCGCTCGGCGCGCCGACTGGCTGGCGTCTTTGTGCTTTTGCTGTGAGGATTTCTTCTGTCCTGAGCCGCCCGAACGTTCGCCACCACCAGATTGTTTATTCACAGTGGCCCAGGCTCTCGCCTCGGCTTCATTTTCGGAAACGCCTTTCTCTTCGTAGCTTTCTTCAATGTGTTCGGCTTTGCGCTTTTGTTTCTCGCTGTATTTGTCCTTGCTTCCGCGTGGCATGGAATATCCTCCTCGCCGCCAATGACAAGTCGTTTCGGTTGTGTGAGTTATGACTTGACGCGGTTTGGCGAGTTCATCACGAGAGATGAACGGTGTACGGACGCAGGAATTTTTGAACTTGGCTGATCGGCAAGAGCCATACTACTAGACAGCCTTAATCTGGAGGCGGATTGATGGACCCACTTCTATTGGTTGGTGTAGCACTGGTAATTATTTTTCTGGTGGATATCTGGCTGGCGGCCAATATCCTCAAGAGCGACAAACCCAAGCAGACCCGTTACGGGTGGATTGCGCTCATTTTTCTGTTGCCTGTCATCGGTTGGATAATCTGGGCGCGGATGGGGCCCCGCGGCATGGCGAAGGCGCCGGCTTCCCCAGAGCATAGCAAGTAGCGCGATCCGTCCAGCGGCCCCTCAATGGGCCTGAGCTTTGGCGCGCAGCGGTGTATTGCTGCGCATGGCGCTCATGATAATCGTCGCTTCAATCTCTTCAAGAAGATGCCGGCCTAGTTGACGTAAGGACTGAACGTCCCGGTACTGATCCCGGCCAATGCCCACTACGGTGAAATCTTCATTCTGGTAATTGAGTTGAACAGTAAGGGTACGATCCGCTTCAACCTTGCACCTGCTGCGTACTGATTGCATGGAGTTATTCAGTACGGTTTCGATGTCCGTGACGGTTAGGTGGTCAGACCTCTTCATGGCTAGCCCTGTGATCATTGGATGCCCCATACGCCGATATAAGATTGCTCGTCCTTTGTTTCAAGATCGTGGCAATAAACCGAAATACGTCGGCAGATGAAGGCTGGCCGTCGGGATGCTCACCGAATAGTCCGTTATTACGGAGAAGGTCGTTCTGAGGCTGTCAGGCATGACGGCGAAGCGGCCAAATCAGGACTGAATAGCCAAGCGAAACCCTGGCGGAGTTTACATAAGCATCATTTGCCAGATTCGTCAGAAGTTCCTTCGCTCTCTATTTATTATGTCTACAGGTACGGTTTTAACAGCAGGGTAACGCTGGATCAAGCGAAATTTGAGCATAGCTCAAGAATTGAAGAGAACAACTTCGGGATGGTCTCGCGGTGGTACAAATATCCAAATAGAGCGCTGCAATATTCAAGATGAGGCTAAAGGCCATACACTTCGCTGACGACGATTGCTCTTTCAGAAAGGCTCGTTATTGTATTTAGCTATATTGATATAACTTTGTATGGGGATTTTTTCCTCGCTGTTCAGTAACAGCCGCAAGAGTATGTCTAAGGCGCTGGATAGATTTGCCCTAGGAGGGACTAATCTGTGCTGGTGCGTCTCTGAAGCAGCAAGGCGGGTGTGATCGTCCAGGGCAGACGCGCGATGGCGCCTAGCCATTTGATTCCTTTTTCCAGCAAAGGCGAGCGAACATCGGTGGGTTCGTTATGGACAATGTCCGGCACAGGGGTTGGTTCATTCTCGGTGTCCGGGAGCTCGAGATAGTGGCGGCGAGTAACGCGTAATATCCCCCAAAGCGTGGTGCTGGCGAGTAAAAACCAACAACCAATCAGCAGTAATACATAACTTGCCGGGCTCATGGACAACCTCCCTGGTTAACGCGGGCGAGCACTTCAGCCTCGCCATCTGCTATTCATGTGAGCCGTATCGGAGATGCCGACCTGCCCCTTCCACCCGCAGTGCAATCAGCTTCCCGGCGAGCCGCTTCGTCTGTTTAGGTGAGCAAGCGAAGCGGCTAGTCGCGATACGTTGTTGTGCTTGTTCGAGAACATGGCCACTTGATAGTTCCCGATTTTTTGCCGATCGAGACGGACGGTCGGCTCGCTCAGGATTGAATATGGTGTGAGGGGGTTGTGCCTTCTTCCTTCGGCTCGACCATATGCTGCACCTGCACATCGGTTACGTTTCCCGCGCCTATATCGGGATTTTTTTCCTTGATCAGCGGCAGTGCTTGCTCGGGCGTCAGCGTCTGGGCATCCGACTCGATTTCACAGGATTGCGGTTGGTTATCCAGGATGTAACTCACCAGAAACAGGTTTTTCTTCGCCATGGGGTCTCTCCGTTTTCGGGGTGCGATACACAGGTAGACCGTGTTCAGCCACCCATAAGTTCCACCACGGCCAAGGCCGGGCAACTACTAAGCTGAGCGGTAGTCACAGCAGAAGCGGCCATTGTGTTGCTGCGGGTTGGTAGAGGAGCGATAGATGATGAGGAGGCAGACACGGTGTGGGACACGATTCTCGCCACGGTAATCAGCGAATTTTCCGATCTGGATGATGTCGAGAGCGCAACGCGGGTAACGCTGCGACTGCTGATCGCTGCGTTCCTCGGTGGGTTGCTGGGTTATGAGCGTGAGCAGCAGGGCAAGGCCGCCGGCATTCGCACGCACATGATGGTAGGACTTGGTGCGTCGTTGTTCGTTATTGCTTCCTTGCAGGACGGCGCCATGGACGATGCCATGAGCCGGGTGATCCAGGGTATCGTCGCGGGGGTGGGCTTCCTCGGGGCGGGGACCATCATCAAGACCGAAAGCCTTATGGATGTGAAAGGGCTCACCACTGCAGCGGGGATCTGGTTCACCGCAGCTATTGGCGTCGCGGTCGGTCTTGGGCATGAAATGACCGCGATGGTCAGCACCCTGATCGCTCTGGTTATTCTGCATGTCCTGCCGTTGCTCATGCAGCGCGAGGAAGAGCGCGGACCCTAGTGAAAGTGAACGGTGTGGCGCCTTAGGGCCAGTGAGGAAATGAAACTTTCTCCGCTGCGTCAAGGTCATTCGAAGACAGGCTAACGCGAGTAACGGCAATGCCCCGATCAATCTGGAAAGGCGCCATCAGTTTCGGTCTGGTCCATATTCCTGTGGGTCTAGTCTCGGCTACTTCGTCGCAGGGAGTGGATTTCGACTGGCTGGACAAACGCAGCATGGATCCGGTCGGCTACAAGCGCATCAACAAGACTACCGGCAAGGAAGTTACCAGCGAGGATATCGTCAAGGGCGTCGAGCTGCAGAAAGGGCAGTACGTGGTCATCAGCGAGGACGAAATCCGCGCTGCGCATCCTGAGGCTACCCAGACAATTGACATCTTTTCCTTCGTTGACAGTTCACAGATTCCCTTGCCCAACTTCGAAAAGCCCTATTACCTGAGTCCGGTGAAGCGCGGCGAAAAGGTCTACGCCCTACTGCGCGAAGCGCTGGTGCAAACCAACAAGGTGGCCCTGGCCAATGTGGTAATCCGCACCAAGGCACGCCTTGCCGCGCTGATGCCGCTCGAAGGCGCCTTGATGTTGGTGATGCTGCGCTGGCCGGCCGAGGTGCGGGGACTGGGCACGCTTGAGCTGTCCGATGCGGTGACGAAAGCCAAGGTAACCAAGAAGGAGCTGGATATGGCTACCCGGCTGATCGAGGACATGAGCAGCGACTGGCAACCAGAGGAATACCGCGACGATTTCCAGGAGAAGATCATGGAGCTTGTCGAGGAAAAGGCCGCCAAGGGCAAGATCGAGTCGGTGGAAAAGGAAGAGAGCGTCGAGCAGCGACGCAGTGCCGACGTCACCGATCTCACCGAGCTGCTCAAGCGCAGCCTGGGCGGCAAATCTGGAGGCAAGGGCAGCGGCAAACCACCCCGCAGCAAGGCCAGGAGCAGCGACAAGGAAGAGGACGCGCCGAAGCCTAAGCGGGCCTCGCGGGGCTGAACCCGGAGGCCTGCTGCGGACGCCCTCGCGGCGAGGACGCCCCTCCGACAACGATCAGTGCCCGCCAGCTATACCGAGTTGAGCCTGCTCAAGAGTTCTGGCTTGCACACACCCGTGGGAATGTCGCCCTCGGCACGACGCTGGCCGACAGGCCAGTCAACGCAGATTGCACCTGAACCCCGTGGCCTTTGTGGCCCGTTGCGGCGATAAGGCTTCCCGCAACACCGCGGCAAGTCCAGCCCACCCGAAGCAATCTACCTGGCGAGGTATTCCCGCCCCATTCCACCCGCTGTTCAGCAATCCGCCCCGATTGACTGGAACCAATGTTTCCGCAGTTCTGTCGGAACATACACGTGGTTCACACCTTCGGAGGTCATCATGTCCGAGCAAACGCTCCCCCCCCAACATCAGGAGCATCGCCCCGGCAAAGAGGGCGAGATGCATCCGGAACCCATCTATATTTCTGATCACTACAAGGCGGCCGGCAAGCTGGAGGGCAAGGTTGCGATCGTGACTGGCGCCGACAGCGGGATCGGGCGTGCGGTGGCGGTGCATTTTGCCCGTGAAGGAGCCGACATCGTCATGCTGTATCTCGAAGAGCATGCCGACGCCGAGCACACCCGCAAGGAGGTCGAAAAGGCGGGGCGCAAGGTAAAAGTGTACGCCGGCGATGTGGCCGAAGAAGCGCTATGCCGCAAAGTGGTGGAGGAGACGGTCGCCGAGTGGGGCCAGATTCACGTGTTGGTCAACAATGCCGGCGAACAGCACCCGCGCAAGAATCTGGAAGAGATCCCGCAGGAACAATGGGAGAAGACTTTCCGTACCAATATTTTCGGCATGTTCCAGCTGACCAAGATCGCCTTGCCGCATATGCAGTCCGGTGCGTCCATCATCAACACCACCTCGGTCACGGCTTACAAGGGCAGCCCGATGCTGCTTGATTATTCCTCGACCAAGGGTGCCATCACCGCATTCACTCGCTCTCTTTCGATGAATGTGGCGGAACGCGGAATTCGCGTAAATGGGGTAGCCCCAGGTCCGATCTGGACGCCTTTGATTCCCTCGACCTTCGATGCTGAAAGCGTAGAAACCTTTGGTTCCAATACGCCGATGAAGCGCCCCGGTCAGCCCGCCGAACTCGGGCCGGCCTATGTCTACCTAGCCTGTGACGACTCCAGTTATATGAGTGGCCAGGTTCTTCACATCAATGGTGGCAGTGTCGTTAACGGTTGATAACTCAGGCCGTGCCGCCCGACTTTCCATCGCCCGGCCAGCCGGGCACAAGGAGCCTAAACAGATGTCGTCTGAACATACCAACGAGCATTCGAATGGTGCTGTTCTATCCCTGGATGACGCGGTCCGGCTTCCGCGCATCGCTATCGAAAGGGTGCAGCCGCAAGTTGAGGCGGGTCGGTTCGCGGCCAAGGCTATTCAGGGCAGGCCGGTAGAGGTCTCCGCTGTGGTGTTTTCCGATGGTCACGACAAACTCGGCGGGCGCCTGATCTGGCGCTCGATCCGGAATGAGAGCTGGCAGCGTGTGCCACTGGAATTTGTCGCCAACGATGTGTGGCGAGCCCGATTCGTTCCTGATCAGCTGGGACGCATGGAGTTCGCCATTGAAGCTTGGGTGGATACCTACGCAACCTATTGTGACGAGCTGAAGAAGAAGTTCGCCGCCGGAGTGCCCGTCTCGCTGGAGCTGGAGGAGGGCGAGCAGTTGCTGCGTGAGGTCAAACAGCAGGCGTCATCCGAGCTAGCCGATGTGCTTGACCAGGTGCTGCGTCAGCTGGCCGAGGCGACAGCGCTGGATGACAAGGTGAACGTGCTGCTGGCGCCGCAAACCGTCGAGGCGGTGATTGCCAGCGAATCACACCCGCACAAGGTGCGCAGCGCTGCCTATCCGGTGGAGGTGGACCGCCGTGCGGCAGAGTTTGCCAGCTGGTACGAGCTTTTCCCCCGCTCGGTAACAGATAGTCCCGAGCGTCACGGCACCTTTCGTGATGTGATCGAGCGGCTGCCGGACATCGCCGCGATGAATTTCGATGTGCTGTATTTCCCGCCGATTCACCCGATCGGCCGTACGCATCGTAAAGGGCCGAATAATTCGCTGATTGCCGGCGAGAATGATCCGGGTAGCCCCTACGCCATCGGTAGTCACGAAGGCGGGCACGAAGCGATACATCCGCAGCTGGGCACGTTCGAGGATTTTCGCGCTCTGGTCGAAGCGGCTCAGGCGCATAAGCTTGAGATCGCGCTGGATTTCGCCATCCAGTGTTCACCTGATCATCCCTGGCTTCAGGAGCATCCCGGTTGGTTCAGTTGGCGGCCGGACGGCACTATCCGCCACGCGGAAAACCCGCCGAAAAAGTACGAAGACATCGTCAACGTCGACTTCTACGCTGATGATGCCGTCCCGTCATTGTGGGTCGCGTTGCGTGACGTGGTGATGGGCTGGGTCGAGCTGGGCGTGAAAATGTTCCGGGTCGACAACCCGCACACCAAGCCCATGCCTTTCTGGGAATGGCTGATAGCGGATATCCGCGACAGCCATCCCGACGTGATTTTCCTTTCAGAAGCCTTTACCCGGCCACCCATGATGGCTCGCCTGGGCAAGCTGGGCTTCAGTCAGAGCTACACCTATTTCACCTGGCGCAACACCAAGCAGGAGCTGCAGACATTTTTTACCGAACTTAACCAGCAGCCCTGGCGCGATTGCTACCGGCCGAATTTCTTCGTCAACACGCCGGACATCAATCCCTACTTTTTGCATGAATCCGGTCGAGCGGGTTTTCTGATCCGGGCGGCACTGGCGACCATGGGGGCAGGCTCATGGGGTATGTATTCAGGCTTCGAGATATGCGAAGCAGCTCCGGTATTGGGCAAGGAGGAATACCTCGACTCGGAGAAATACGAGATCCGACCGCGTGATTACTACGCACCGGGCAACATCGTTGCAGAGATCACCCACCTCAACCGTATCCGACGCGCCAATCCGGCGCTGCAGACTCACCTGGGTTTCCAGGCCTACACCGTCTGGAATGACAACATCCTGTATTTCGGCAAACGTACCGAGGATCGGCAGAATTTCGTGCTGGTGGCCATCAGTATGGATCCACACAACGCCCAGGAGGCGCATTTCGAGCTGCCGTTGTGGGAGTTCGGCTTGCCGGATGATGCCGAGATGGTCGGCGAAGACCTTATGACCGGTCATACCTGGACCTGGTATGGCAAGACCCAGTGGATGCGGATCGAGCCATGGGCGCAGCCCTTCGGTATCTGGCGTCTGCGGCCGTTACATCAGAGAGACCAATAATGCCAAAAAAACAACGTAGCGCTGCCTTCATCGATGATCCGCTCTGGTACAAAGATGCGGTCATATACCAGGTGCACGTCAAATCGTTTTTCGATTCCAACAATGATGGTATTGGTGACTTCCAGGGCTTGATCGCCAAGCTCGATTACATCGCTGATCTGGGCGTGAACACCATCTGGTTGCTGCCGTTTTACCCATCACCGCGGCGCGATGATGGCTACGATATTTCCGATTACCGCAAGGTACATCCGGATTATGGCCGCATGGCCGATGCCAAACGCTTCATTGCCGAGGCGCACAAGCGTGGCCTGCGGGTGATCAGCGAACTGGTCATCAATCACACCTCGGACCAGCACCCCTGGTTCCAGCGTGCCCGCCGGGCCAAGCCGGGATCAGCGGCGCGCAATTACTATGTGTGGTCCGATACGGATGAAAAGTACGATGGCACCCGCATAATCTTCCTCGATACCGAGACGTCAAACTGGACCTGGGACCCGGTCGCCGGGCAATACTTCTGGCACCGTTTCTACTCGCATCAGCCAGACCTGAATTTTGATAATCCGCAGGTGCTCAAGGAGGTGCTATCGGTCATGCGCTTCTGGCTGGACCTGGGGGTCGACGGTCTGCGCCTCGACGCCATCCCCTACCTGATCGAGCGCGACGGGACCAATAACGAGAACCTGCCAGAAACCCACGTGGTGCTGAAAAAGATCCGCGCCGAGCTGGATCGCCTGTACCCGGACCGTATGTTGCTGGCCGAGGCTAACCAGTGGCCGGAAGACACCCAGATGTACTTCGGCGGCAACGAGGAAGGCCTCGGTGACGAATGCCATATGGCATTCCATTTCCCGCTGATGCCGCGCATGTATATGGCGATTGCCCAGGAGGATCGCTTCCCGATCACCGATATTCTGCGCCAGACGCCGGATATCCCCTCTAACTGTCAATGGGCGATTTTTCTGCGTAACCATGACGAGCTCACGCTGGAAATGGTGACCGATCGCGAGCGTGATTACCTGTGGAATTACTACGCCGCCGATCGCCGGGCGCGTATCAATCTCGGCATTCGTCGCCGGCTCGCGCCGCTCGTAGAGCGTGATCGTCGACGCATCGAACTGCTTAATAGCCTGCTGCTGTCGATGCCCGGCACGCCGACGCTGTATTACGGTGATGAGCTGGGCATGGGCGATAACATCTTCATCGGCGATCGCGATGGCGTGCGCACGCCCATGCAATGGTCAGCCGACCGGAACGGCGGTTTTTCCCGGGCTGACCCCGCCAGTCTCGTATTACCGCCGATTCAGGATCCGTTGTATGGCTACCAGACCATCAACGTCGAAGCGCAGTCGGCAGATCCGCACTCCTTGCTTAACTGGACGCGGCGCATGCTCGCGGTGCGTAAACAGCAGAAGGCCTTCGGCCGTGGCACGCTGAAAATGCTGGCGCCGCCAAACCGGCGCATTCTCGCTTATCTGCGCGAATACACGGATGAACAAGGGCAGACCGATACCATCCTCTGCGTGGCCAACGTATCCCGCGCAGCCCAGGCGGTCGAGCTCGATCTCAGCCAGTATGTCGGCAAGGTGCCGGTGGAGATGATCGGCGGCAGCGCCTTTCCGCCTATCGGCCAGCTCAGTTATCTGCTGACGCTGCCGCCCTATGGTTTCTATTGGTTTCTGCTGGCCGAGCAGACGCAGATGCCCAGCTGGCATATCGAACCTCCAGAGAGGATGCCCGAAATGGCGACCCTGGTGCTGAAGCGTCAACTGCAGGAAGTGCTCGATGAGCAACCGCTGAAAATCCTCGAGAAAGAGACGCTGCCGGCTTATCTGCCCAAGCGTCGCTGGTTTGCCGGGGCGGGCACACGGCAGCCCAAGACGCGCATCCTGTATGCGGTTCCCTTTGGCGATACTGCCCATCCGGCGTTGCTTAGCGAGGTAGAGGTCAAGACCGGCGATCACGTTGATTATTACCAGCTGCCGCTGGGCTTCATCGGTGAGGACGATACCAGCGTATTGTCCGAACATTTGGCGATGGCGCGTATCCGTCGCGGGCGCCAGGTCGGGCTGCTGACTGATGCCTTTACTATGGAGAGCTTCATCCGGGCATTGATTACGCAACTGCGTGACGGGCGATCGGTCGAGACCGAGCGCGGTGCCTTGGCGTTCCAGGGCAGTGAAGCCTTGTCGTCGATGGAAATCGAGGAGGATATCGATGTCAGGTATCTGTCCGCCGAGCAGTCCAACAGCTCGGTTATTCTGGGCGGCAGGATGGTGCTCAAGCTGATCCGTCACCTGCACGCAGGGATACATCCGGAGCTGGAGATGGGTGCCTATCTGACCGATCACGGCTTCGAGAATTGCGCACCGATGTTGGGTCAGGTCACCCGCACTGATCCGTCGGGTGAATCCTATGCGCTCATGGTTCTGCAGGGTTATCTGGACAACCAGGGCGATGCCTGGGAATGGACGCTGGTCACCCTCGACCGGGCCATCCGCGACCAGATGGCCGGCGGCCTGTCGCAGCACGAGAACCAGTACAGCGCTCTGGCCGAACTGGAAGAGTTTTCCGCAGCGTTGGGTCAGCGGCTGGGTGAAATGCACGTTGCGTTGTCTTCTCCCACGGACAACCCTGATTTCGCCTCCGAGCCGACCCGCGAAGAGGACGCCCAGGGTTGGGCACACAGTATCCGTCAGCAGCTCCAGTCTGCGCTGGATGCACTCGAAGGCAGCCGGGCTCAGCTGGAAGAGGAAGATGCCAAGCTCGTTACGACATTGCAAAAGCAGCGGCAGCGTCTCGAACAGAAGATCGATAAGCTGGCAGCGAAAGCGGTCGGCGGGCTGCGTTTCAGAGTGCACGGTGACTTGCACCTGGGTCAGGTCCTGGTGGTCAAGGGCGACGCTTATCTCATCGACTTCGAAGGGGAACCGTCCCGCCCATTGCTGGAACGTCGCGCCAAGCTCAGCCCTTACAAGGATGTCACCGGCGTGCTGCGCTCGATCGATTACGCTGTCGCCATGGCCTGTCTGAATGCTCAGAGCACCGACAGCTCCGACGAAGCCGAGCAGAGCCGCGAGGAGATCGTCCGCGACTACCGGAACAGATCGACCGCCGCCTTCCTGCAGGCCTATCGGCAGGCTGCAGCGGAGATCGCGCATGACTGGGCCGACCCCGATGGCGAAAACGCAGCGCTAACCTTGTTCAGTCTGGAAAAGGCTGCCTACGAAATTCTTTACGAAACAGAGCATCGACCAACCTGGATCAGCGTTCCGCTCAATGGTCTGGCCGAGCTCGTTCAGCAGCTTGAGGACGATCTATGATGGATAGCCAAATGTCCGATGACGATCTTCGTCTGGCGGAAGTTGATACCCAGGCGCTGGTACGGGCTGAACACTGGAACCCCTTCGCGGTGCTCGGCCCACACGAGATAAACGGGCAGACAGTGGTGCGCAGTTATCTGCCCAACGCATTGAGCGCCGAGCTGATCGACGCCCAGAGCGGCGATGTACTGGGGCAGATGGAACAGCCGCAGGTTCCAGGGCTGTTCGTTGGGCGCCTGCCTGATCGGCGGGCATACCGGCTGCGCATTCGCTGGGCCAGCGGTATTCAGGAGACCGAGGATCCGTACAGCTTCGGCTTGCTGCTCGGCGAGATGGACATGTATCTGTTCTCCGAAGGCAACCACCGGGATCTCGGCCACTGTTTTGGTGCACAGGTAATGACTATCGGCGGCGTCGATGGGGTCCGCTTTGCGGTATGGGCCCCCAATGCCCGCCGGGTGTCGGTGGTCGGCCCGTTCAATAGCTGGGATGGACGTCGCCATCTGATGCGCCAGCGGCACCCGTCCGGCGTCTGGGAACTGTTTATTCCGCGCTTGCAGCCAGGCGAGGTCTATAAATACGAAATACTCGGTCAGCACGGCATTCTGCCACTGCGTGCGGACCCGGTTGCCTTGGCTACCGAGGCGCCGCCTGCCACGGGCTCGAAGGTTGCCGAACCGCTGCGGCATAACTGGCAGGATCAGCAATGGATGGCGCAGCGGCCTGAACGTCAATCGCATTCTGCACCGATGTCCATTTACGAGCTGCACGCCGGCTCCTGGCAGCGTGAGGACGGCGATGGGCGTTTTTACACCTGGCACGAACTCGCCGAGCGCCTGATCCCCTATATCAAGGATCTGGGATTTACCCATATTGAGCTGATGCCGATCATGGAGCATCCCTTCGGCGGCTCCTGGGGGTATCAACTTCTATCGCAGTTCGCACCGACTGCGCGGTACGGCTCGCCACAGGATTTCGCTGCCTTCGTGGATGCCTGCCACTGCGCCGGGATCGGCGTGATCCTTGATTGGGTTCCGGCGCATTTTCCAACCGATGAACACGGCCTGGGCCGTTTCGACGGCACTGCGCTCTATGAATATGAGCATCCCTTCGAGGGCTTTCACCAGGACTGGGATACTTACATCTATAACCTTGGACGAACCGAAGTGCATGGCTTCATGCTGGCTTCCGCGCTGCATTGGTTACGTCAGTTTCATATCGATGCGCTGCGCGTGGATGCCGTAGCGTCGATGCTTTACCGCGATTATTCACGCAAGGACGGTGAGTGGATCCCGAACAAGTATGGCGGCCGTGAAAACCTTGAGGTGATCGACTTCCTGCGCCATCTCAACGATGTGGTCGGCACCGAGGTGCCTGGCGCGCTGGTGATCGCCGAAGAGTCCACGGCCTTCCCGGGCGTGACCCATCCGACGCGGGAAGGGGGGCTCGGCTTTTCCTATAAATGGAACATGGGCTGGATGCACGACTCGCTGAAATACATGGCTGAGGAAACCGTCCACAGACGTTACCACCATCATCAGCTGACCTTCGGGTTGCTGTATGCCTTTACCGAGCAGTTCATTCTGCCGATTTCCCACGACGAAGTGGTCCACGGCAAAAAATCCCTGCTGGACAAGATGCCCGGCGACCGCTGGCAGAAGTTTGCCAACCTGCGGCTCTACCTGAGCTTCATGTGGACGCATCCCGGTAAGAAGCTGCTGTTCATGGGCTGCGAATTCGGCTCCTGGCGCGAATGGAACCACGACCATGAGTTGGATTGGTATCTGCTGCGTTATCACGAGCACCAGGGCGTCCAGACGCTCATGAAAGAGCTGAATCGCATCTACCGGGAGGAACCGGCCATGCATCAGCTGGATGGCAAGGAAGCGGGTTTTCAGTGGCTGATCGGGGATGACGAAAGCAACAGCGTCTATGCCTGGCTGCGTAAGGGCGAAGCGGGCGTGCCCTTGCTGGTGGTGCATAACTTTACGCCGGTGCCGCGCAACAACTACCGGATCGGCGTGCCGTTGGAAGGAGCCTGGACAGTGCTGCTCAACAGTGACGGCGAGCAGTATGCGGGCTCAAACGCCGGCTGCGCCACGGAGACCATGACCGAAGATCAGGTCGCCCATGGTCAGCCTGTGTCACTGGTACTGGATCTTCCGCCGTTAGGCACGCTGATCCTGCGTCCGCAGTCGGGCGACATCGTCTGACGACTCTGCACCCTGCGGGTCGGGCTCGTCAGTCCCGGCCTGCTTGCGCAGGGTTTTGGCGCGTTTCTCGATTACCAGATACATGATCAGCGCGATGGATAACGGGAATAGAAAGTAGATAGCCCGGTAACCGATCAGCGCCGCCAGCAGGGTGCCTGCCGGGATCTGGTGCTGAAGCAGCGCCAGAAAGACCGCCTCCAGTACGCCCAGTCCGGCCGGAATGTGCGTCACCACCCCGGCAATACTGCTCACCATCAGAATGCCCAGAATGGACGGAAAGAACGCTTCTTCGGGCAGCAACATATAGATCAGAGCCGCCATCAGCGACCAGTTGACCGCACCGAGCGTGGCTTGCATCAACGCGAGACGAAGCGAAGGAAGTTCGATCTCGTGGTCACGCCATTTCCAGGTGCGTTTGGATGAAAACCGGCAGGCCAGAAGGTATGCCAGCGACACTGCCAGCAAGGCGAAGCCGATCAGCTGCAGGGTCGTGGTGCCGATGGCCCAGTTCTCTGGCAGCTCCATAAGGCGCAGCGAGAACACCGAGCCGGCAAGGATCATGTAACCCACCCAATTGGCCAGCAGGCTGATGCTCAGCACGCGCGTTACCGTCGCAACACTCAATCCCAGTCTGGAATAAAGCCGATAGCGCAAGGCGATACCTCCCACCCAGGCGCCAAGATTGAGATTGAAGGCATAGCAGACAAAGGCCGTCGGCAGCACTTGCGTGACTTTAAGTTTGTGCCCGGTGTAATAGCGCCCGAGCAGATCGTAGCTGCTGAACACCAGATAGCTGACCAGCGTGATACCGGCACCTGCCAGCAGCGTGGGCAGGCTATAGCTCTGCAGGGCGTCCTTTACTTCCTGCCATTCGACATTCTTGATCATGTTGAACAACAGAACCGGGATCACGATGAAAAAGAACAGGGTGACCCCGCGTTTCAGCCAGGTCATTCTACGGGCGCGTTTATCGTTCTTCGGCGATGCTTCAGAGTGGTTTTTCTTCACGATGACTTCTCTTGGCCGCAGGCTATCTCCGGGGTTGTGGCGTCCGTATCGACCGGCGTGATTTCGTCCGTAACAGGTTGCAATCGAGGGGTATGCGCTGGCAGCCAACCGATGATGGCCGGAAAATGACGAAGGAAGTGGAAGCTGGCTGAAATCAGCGGAGCCCGCCACCAGTAGCCCCTCGCTGCGATTTTCAGGGTGACCGGCTGACATTTGCTGTTACCCAGTTCAACCAGGTGCTCGTAAAGCTGCTGGTTCAGGTCAGCATCGCGAATGAACAGGTTCCCCTCTAGGTTCAGCGACAGGCTCAGCGGATCAAGATTGCTGGAGCCGACGGTGCACCATTCCTTGTCGACCAGTGCGATCTTGGCGTGAAGCGGGCGCTCGCAATATTCGTGGATGACAACACCGTCGCGCAGCAGATAGTTGTATAACAACACCGACAACGCACGTACCCACGCCCGGTCCGGTTGACCTTGCAGGATCAGCGTGACTTTCACCCCGCGCCGCGCCGCATTGCGCAACTCTCGCAAAATCCGATAGCCGGGGAAAAAATAGGCGTTGGCCAACAGCAGCCGGAAATTAGCCGACCGTATAGCGCGTATGTACTGCTCTTCGATGTCGTTGCGGTGGGTCTGGTTATCGCGAATCGACAGCAGAATACGCGCGTTACCGGCGCGTTCCGTAACGGGCTTGATCGCCGGCAGCGCCTCGGTGACCGGGCTGTGCTTGAGGATCGCCCGGCTGGCGCGATGCAAGTCGGCCACGATCGGTCCGCGTACCTGCACGGCATAATCCTGCTTGGCGAGCGGACCGAAATCGGCCAGATGGTCGGCACCGAAATTGATGCCACCGACAAAACCGATCTCCGCATCGATAACGATAATCTTGCGGTGTAACCGGCGGAACAGATTGGTGCGCATGCCTAGCAGGCGCGGGCGCGGATCAAACATCTGCATGACAATACCGGCTGCGGCGAGCTCGGCAATATAGTCCCTGCTCAGTTCTGCAGTACCGTAACCGTCGACGATCATCTCCACGTGAACGCCACGGGAAGCAGCCTCGATCAGCGCTTCCTTCAGATCCCGCCCTACCTTGTCATCAAAAACGATGAAGGTTTCGAGCAGTATTTCCCTGCGGGCGGCGCGAATGCACTCGAAAACCCGGGGGAAGAATTCCTCGCCGTTGATCAGCAGCTCGACGTCATTGCCTTCCTGCCAGTTGAATCTCATAGTCGTACCTCGACAACCAGGGGAGCATGGTCTGATAAATGAGACCACGGCCGTTGTGAAAGTACTGCAGGCGCATGGGTCGTTGCGTTGCGTACGTAAATGCGGTCCAGACGCAGCAGTGGCAAGCGCGCCGGAAAACTTCTGGCGGGTTTGCCGAAGGCGTTGACGAAGGCTTCGGTCATGCCGCATTCGTTCAGGATGCGGTCGGCGCGCAGTCGCCAGTCGTTGAAGTCCCCGGCGACGATGACCGCTTCATTCGCCGGCAGGCTTTCGATGAAGTCACGCAAGCTGCGCAGTTGTTCGTCCCGGTGCGTTTCACGCAGGCCAAGGTGCACGCAGATGGCATGCACGTCGCGCTGGCCCGGTACGTCCAGGATCGAATGCAGCATGCCGCGTTCCTCGGTGCCGCTGATACTGACGTCGAGATTGTCGTAACGCAGGATCGGGAACTTGGACAGCAGCGCGTTACCGTGGTCACCGTCCGGGTAGACCGCGTTGCGCCCGTAGGCGAAATCCGGCCACATGGTATCGGCGAGAAATTCGTATTGCGGCGTATCGGGCCAGTTCTGCCAGCGTTCGGCGTGTACCCGGTGCGCGCCTATCACTTCCTGCATGAATACGACATCAGCCGATGTCGTGTTAACCGCGTCGCGCAGCTCCGGCAAAATGAAGCGCCGGTTGAAGAAGGTAAAGCCCTTGTGCACGTTCGCGGTCATGATGCGAAGTGAATGGACCGGTGGGGCGAGTTGGGTTTTGGCGTGGGCGGAATAAGACGCTTCGGTCACTGCTTGGCTCCCTTGCCTTCGTCCGGCAGTTGCCCCGGTACGACTTCGAGTTTCTTCGCCCGGCCCAGCTTTTCCAGCAACTGGCGGGCATCGTAGGGGGCGCGGACTTTAATATCGTTGTCGAAATAACAGTACAGATCACACGCGTGTTCGGCTGTGTCGCGATGGGGGGCGATGAGCGTGGCATCCCTCGGCTGGCGGCCTTTGACCCATAGCTTTATACGTTTCTTCCAACGTTCGAGCGCTTCGTCGGAGTAGCCACTGCTGTACAGCTCCTTGTCACCGTGCAGGCGAATGTAGACAAAGTCGCTGGTCACGTCCTCGTGATAGGGCCATTTGCCCGCGGTGTCAGCGACCACCAGTGCGATTTTCTGGCTGTGTAGCAGCTCGACGAAATCCTCATCGAGCCCCTTCGGATTACGAATCTCAACGGCATGGCGCATGCGGCGTTTCGCGCCGATGTCCAGATAACCCGGTTTTTTCAAGCGTTCGGCGCAGCCCTTGGCGAGCTTGGCTGCGTCGTCGGTATTGCGCGGCAACAGGTCCAGAAAATCCTTGAATTGCTCCCGGTCGAGTTTGAAGTTCGCAGGAAACTGCCAGAGCATCGGACCGAGTTTGTCACCGAGGTGCAGTGGCCCTGACGCCAGGAAATTCGCCAATGGCTCCTCGATATCGCGGAGCCGTTTGGTGTGAGTGATAAAGCGCGGACCCTTTACACTGAAGACGAAACCCTCAGGTGTTTCCCCGGCCCAGCTGGCATACCGCTCGGGCGTTTGCAGTGCATAGAAGGAGCCATTGATTTCGATGCTGTTGACCGCTCGCGAGGCGTATTCCAGCTCTCGGCGTTGCACCAGCCCCTCAGGGTAGAAATCCCCTCGCCAGGGGCGGTAGCGCCAACCGGAAATCCCGATGCGAATATCGCTCATTCAGCGTCTCTTTACTGCCGATGACGTGTTCAATACTTGGCTGGCGGGTCGCTGGCCGGAAAAGACTCGTCGATCGTCTCGTCAACGCGATCTTCGTCGTCTTCGGGGTTCTCCAGATTCTCTCGTGACCCACGATCCGGATCGGGTAAATCATCAGGCCGGATCTCGTCGTCTTTTTCCGGGGACGTAACTGCTTTCATACTGAAACCTCGCGATAAGCTGAACGAACTACATATACAGACCTCTCCTTTTCGGACTTGAGGGCGCGACGACGGTTCAGTTTTTTTGTGGCTGCGGCGGCACGCGCTGTCTCGAGTCGTAACCGGCTGGCGTGCCAAGAGATCTCCTGGGCGTCATGCAACGGGGAATTGATTTAACAGATTATCTGGCTGGGTCGGGGTGCTGAACGCACGCCGACTGTCAGGATTACGCAAGACGCCGTGAACCCGTCCCTGGGGGCTTGGTGAAAACATCCTTGTTTTCAACAGTTGCTCCACCCTGAGAGCCGGCGGGCTCGGTCGGGCATCGGCGTGATGTGGAGAATGCGTCCGGTTTGGGTTGTGCTATTTGGCGATTCAATCTTTGCCGCGAAGCGAGGCGACAGGGCTGAGCCGACCGTGCGATGACAGGGATGTCATCGACGAGCTTACACGGACGTACTTGCAGCGTGTCGGCCCACCCCTGCCGTCTCGCGGCAGCTGACTCCGGTAAACCAACCCAGCGAATTGCTTTGAATTTATTTGAATCGGTGGATGTTGCCGCCGACATGGCTGGGGCAGGGCGGCCATCGGCTGTCAGGACTGCGCAAGACGCCGTAAACCCATCACTGGGGGCTCGACGAAAACATCCCTGTTTTCGACACTTGCTCCGCCCTGACAGCCGGCGGGCTTGTTCTGGCATCGGTGTGATGTCTAGATTGAAACCCTAAACAAACACAACCTCGAATGGCTGCTGCATGCGTTCCAGCATGGCAGGGGTCAGTGGGGGTGCGAGACCGGCTTCGGGATCGCCACTGAGTTGACTGGCGAAGGCCTGGATAGCATGTCGTTTGCGCGCCTGGGTCCAGCGATCAAGATGAATCTTGCAGGCGCGTTTCCAGGGAATGCGTGGGTCTTCGGGGCTTGCCCATTGCCAGGCAAAAACCGGTACTTCATGCACCGCACAGCCAATTTCTGCGCCCACCGCCACAGCCGCCTGAGCTACCGCTTGATGATCGCTGTTGCCATCATCGCGCCAAGGGGTGAATACCACATCGGTGGGTCGAAGATAGGTGCGGAGGAATTCAATCAGAGCGGGTTGTCGACCGGCCAGATCCGCGTCGGGAAAGCCACCATGAATCCACTGCAGACGATTCATCGACAATCCCAGGCGCCTCAGGGCTTCGGCACTTTCCTGGGGCCGGATAATACCAAGCCGTTCAGCCGTCCAGAGTTTGGATCCGGGATGGCTGGCGCTGCCATTGGTAATCGAGACCAGCATCAGGTTGCGCTGTTGCCGGGCGAGCAGCTGCAGTAGCCCGCCGCAGCCCAGGATTTCAACGTCCGGGTGGGGTGAAATGATAACCGCGCGCGCATGGGCAGGAACCAACTGCTCGCAAGCGATCACCGGGACCGACGCCATTCGTTCCGAGTTTTTCCACGCGTGCAGCGGCGAGCCATCCCTGGTGATATCAAAGTTCATCGTGTTCCCAGCTCCCTAGGAGAGTCAGCGCTATCAATACCCGAGGCTGGCCGAAGCCTTACCGCTGGTCCTTGTGTTGCAGCTCGAACAGGAGCAATGAACGACTGGTCACTGCAAAGCTGCTGTCAAACTGGTGGTGCTCGATTCGTCTGAGTTCAGGCCTGTTGGTATCAATCAGGCACACCCAGCCAGATCCTTGGGCAACCTCCGGTAGTAAAAAGTTCACTGTCTCGTGGTGCGCATTCATGATCAGCAGCAGCGTGGCATCCTCGCCGCCCCGACGGATCCCCGTCGGTTGGGCTCGGCCGTCCATCAACATGCCGAGGCAGCGGCCGTTTGTGTCATGCCACTGTTCCTCTGACATCTCTTCCCCGTCAGGAGTGAGCCAGGTGACGTCCTTGACCCCGAGGTCCTCGTTATAGTGGCCGACCAGAAAGCGGCCCCGGCGCAGAACCGGGTGCGCCTGGCGCAGGGCAATCAGTCGGCGGGTGAATTTGAGCAATGCGGAGCCTTCGTCATCCAGCTCCCAGTTTATCCAGCCGATTTCGTTATCCTGGCAATAAACGTTGTTGTTGCCGTGTTGAGTCCGCCCGAATTCATCGCCGGCCAGCAGCATGGGTGTGCCCTGCGAGAAAATCAGTGTGGCGAGCATGTTGCGCATCTGGCGCAGACGCAACTCGTTGATTTCCTCATCGTCGGTATAACCTTCCACCCCGTGGTTCCAGGACAGATTGTTGTCGTGACCGTCTTCGTTGTTCTCGCCGTTCGCTTCGTTGTGCTTGTCGTTGTAGGTGACGATATCGCGCAGCGTGAAGCCGTCGTGGGCAGTGATGAAATTGACCGATGCGTTGGGGCGTCTGCCGCGTTGGTTGAAATGGTCGCCCGACGCGGTCAGTCGGCTGGCCAGGTCCGGTAGCTTGCCCTCGTCGCCACGCCAATAGGCGCGCACGTTGTCGCGGAACAGGTCATTCCATTCCGACCAGCCCGGCGGGAATCCACCGACCTGATAACCGCCCGGGCCGCAGTCCCAGGGCTCGGCGATGAGTTTGACCTTGCTCAGCACTGGATCCTGACGGCAGGCGACCAGAAAGCCGTGGCGTTCGTCATATCCGTCGTGGTGGCGGGCGAGGATGGTTGCCAGATCGAAGCGGAAGCCATCCACACGCATTTCAGTGGCCCAGTAGCGTAGCGAGTCGGTAACCATCTGCAGTACACAGGGATGCCCCAGATCCAGCGTGTTGCCGGTGCCGGAATCATTGATGTAATAGCGCTTGTTATCCGGCATCAGGCGGTAGTAACTGGAGTTGTCGATGCCGCGCATGGACAGCGTTGGGCCCATCTCGTTGCCTTCGGCGGTGTGGTTGTACACCACATCAAGTATCACTTCGAGGCCGGCGTTGTGCATGCGCGCGACCATTTCCTTGAATTCGCTGACCTTGCCGCTGGCCAGATAGGGCGCGTGCGGCGCGAAGAAGGCGATGGTGTTGTATCCCCAGAAGTTTGAAAGGCCTTTGTCCTGCAGGTGCGGCTCGTCGACAAAAGCATGCACGGGCAGCAGTTCGACGCTGCTGACCCCGAGCGAGCGGATGTGCTTGATGACTTCGTTGTGCATCAATCCGGAAAAGGTACCGCGCGAAGCATCCGGCACGGCAGGGTGTTGCATGGTGAAACCGCGCACGTTGGTTTCGTAGATGATTGTGCGGTTCCAGGGTATGCGTGGATGGTGCTGGTTGCCCCAGGTGAAGGCCGGGTCGATGACCTTGGCTTTGGGTACGAAGGGGGCGCTGTCACGCTCATCGAAGCTCAGGTCACCGTCTGGCGAGCCGATGGTGTAGCCGAACAATTCGTCGGTCCATTCCAGCTTGCCCACCAACTGCTTGGCATACGGATCAATCAGCAGCTTGTTGTGATTGAACCGGTGCCCGGCCTCCGGATCGTAGGGGCCATAAACACGGTAACCGTAGATAACGCCGGGATGGGCATCGGGCAGATAACCGTGCCAGATCTCGTCGGTATATTCGGGCAGCTCAATGCGTTCCAGTTCAACCTGGCCGCTACTATCGAACAGGCAAAGCTCAACCTTGGTGGCATGTGCCGAGAACAGCGCGAAGTTGACGCCGAGCCCGTCCCATGTCGCGCCAAGAGGGAAGGGCGAGCCCTCTGTGACGCGGGACGTCTGCTTGAATTCGGGCACCAGGGGCGTGGCTTCGTTGTGTTGCCTGCTCATGCGATTACCTCTTCAAATCCTGCCCGGCGGGCAGGTTATTTACTCTTGGGCGTTTTCGGTGTCTTGGTTGCCTTGGGCGTCTTGGGGGCTTTGGGTTCCTTCGCTTCCTTGGTGGTCTTGGCAGCGGAGGAGCGAGGAGCACGGGGTTTTTTTGGTGTGCCCGGGCCAGTGGGTGCGGCGGGCACCTCCACCGGTGCTTCGGCGTCGGGCGTTAGTGTGGCCTCGGTGGGCTTGGTTACCTTGCGATTGCGCACAACGGGCCTTGCCGCTTCCTGATTCTCGGCCTCGACCAGTTTGCGGGCCATTTCCCAATGCCGTTCATGCTTGCCACTGGGCCGGCCTTCGGATTCCCAGATCTGGTAAGCGAAATCGCGGATGCGTTGCTCATCTGCGGTCATAGTAGGAACTCCTGACAATGTGGAGTGGAACAAAGTAGGTTCACCGGGAAGTCAGCCAGCACGTCGGAGAGTGCAATGCTGCCCGCCTCGGATTCGATAGTGCGCTGCGAGAACACGCCGGTCAGGGTATTCTCGCTGAGCGGATTGGGCAGACGAATCCGGGTGTCGCCCCAGCGCTCGGGCGGGATATGCGGCGTGTTGTGATCGGCAAGCAGATCGGATGCGTGCAGGGGCGCGACGATAATCATGTGATCTCCTTCATAGCGTCGCGCGAATGCGATAACACGGTCGGCGTGTTCACCTTCGATCTCCAGCGGAACATAGGCCCCCCGGCTGAATATCTGCGGTTGAGCGCCACGTACAGCCAGAATGCAACGCAGCAGCCACTGTTTGACGCGGCCATCGCGCCAATGTTCCACCAGCTCCTGCTTGTCTGGCAGGTGCTTCAATGCGCTCACTCTGGCATCAAAATCCACCGGGCGCCGGTTATCCGGATCGACCAGGCTGAAGTCCCAGAATTCCGCGCCCTGATAGAGGTCAGGTACGCCTGGCACCGTGCTACGTAGCAGGCTCTGGGTCAGGCTGTTCAGCGCGCCGGCGGGTGAGATCGAGGCGGCGGCGGCAGCAATGTCCTCACACAGCTCGCGGGCGGCGGGATCGGTCAGCAGCCGGGTCAGGAATTCGCGACAGGCGGTCTCATAGGGTTCGTTGGGCACGCTCCAGCTGCTGCGAAGCTTGGCTTCACGCAGGGCTTTCTCCTGCCAGCCGATGAGCCGTTGCATATAGTCATCCATTTTTGCCTGTTCGCCGGGTAGCAGATCCAGCGGCCAGCTGCCCATCAGCGTCTGGTACAGGATGTACTCATCGGCCGGGCTGGGCGCTATGCCATCTGCCAGTTCCTGACGCAACGGAGCGGCCAATGCTCGCCAGTCCTGTACCCGGTGCGCGAACCATTCGGCGCGTTCGCTGAGAACAGCCAGCCGTGCACGTGTGTCCTCGCCACGCTTGTTGTCGTGGGTTGCAGTGGTCAGCATGTTTTCAGGGAAGTGAATCAGCCGATCCAGGCAGGCCTGGTGGAAGCTTTGCAGGGGCGCGCTGAAGTGTTGCGGGTCGTAGCCGACGTCATAACGTGACAACAGCACAGCCGCGCGATAACAGGCGGTGTCCTCGACCGCCTTGGCTGCAGCCGGGGAGGTCAGCTGCTGGAACCGAGCGAGGATTCGCTCGCGCAGCTGGCGTTCATTGCCCGGCGGCAACTCACGCAGTGGCTGTGCGCCAAGCCAGTAATCAAGTTTATCGAGGATGGGCCAGTCCGCTTCGGACAGGGCTTCGCGCGCGCCTTCGTAGGCCTGCTGAAAGAATGCCTGGTCGGTGTGGGAGCGTCCGCACGCGCCAGCGTAGGTCCGATATACCGGGAAATGCGCTACCAGTTCGGTCAGTGCGCGGCGTATCGAACCCAGTGTCAGATCGCGGGTGTCGATATCCTGGCGGGCGATCTGCAGCAGTCCCTGGGCCACGGCTTCAAGGTCTCCGGCGAGGGAACTGGCGAGCACCAGTTTGCGCGCCTCATAGACTTCGACCATGAAATCAGCCGGCCGGCCGCTCAGCTCGGCCCACAACTCCGTGAGCGGGGTTTCGCCCCGGGGGTCGTGTTGCAGGAGCGATATCTGGTTCATGAATTCATAACCGGTGGTGCCATTGACGCCCCAGTCATCGGCCAGGGTTTCGCCTTCGGCGATGATCTTCTCGACATAAATCGGAAACTGCTCGCCGAGCAGGTCAGCCGGACGCCTGTCGAGCAGGCTGTTGACCCGCCGGCGCAACTTGCGGCAGTAAGCGCGTGGGTTGGCCAGCCCGTCTACGTGATCGATGCGCAGCCCGTTGATCCAGCCCTTTTCGATCAGCTCGAAGATCTTGGCGTGGGTCGCCTCGAATACCGCCGTGTTCTCTACCCGCAGGCCGCCCAGCTCGTTGATGTCGAAGAACCGCCGCCAGTTGATATCGTCCGACGCGGTCCGCCAGCTGGCGAGGCGATAATGCTGCCGTTCGAGCAGCTGGTGCAGTTTCTCCTTGCCCTGCGGCGCGTCGGGACTGAATCGTGCCAGCGCCGCTTCGATGGCGTTAAGCGTGTCGGTATTGGCTGACTGGATTGACAGGTCGCGGCGCAACACCCGGGCGGCTTTCCAGGCGCCAGCGGTGTTTTCCAGCTCGGCAAACTTGCCGGACAGGGCGACCAGGGTTGCGTCGTCGCTGGCCTGTAGCACATCGGCGTAGGTCGGTGGATACAAGGGAAAGTGGTGATCGTAGTGGCTGGCATACAGAGCGCCTTCCTTCTGATCGAAATGCAGCTCGATTTCCCCGGAGGCCAGCACCTCGCCGTAGTCCGTGCGCAGAAAGGGCACCAGTAACTGGCCATGCATCAGGGGATCCTGAGACTGCCACTGGATGTCGAAGAATTGCGCGTAATGGCTCATCGGCCCCCATTCCAGCACGTCCAGCCACCAGGGATTGGCATCGCCACCCACCGCCATGTGATTCGACACGATGTCGAGAATCAAGCCCATGCGGTGGTCCCGCAGTTCGTTGACCAGCCGCTCCAGCGCAGCCTCGCCGCCCAGCTCGGGGTTGATACGGGTCGGATCGACGACATCGTAACCGTGCGTCGAGCCGGGTCGGGCGGTGAGGAGAGGAGAGGCGTAGAGGTGGCTGATGCCCAGCCGGGAAAAATACCGGACCAGAGGTACCGCGTCGTCGAGGGTGAAGCCCTTGTGAAATTGCAGTCTTAGCGTCGCCCGCAGATCATTCATGGTGTGCTGTTCCGCTTGATATGTATTGCTTTCGATCAAGGCTTGCTGCTGCGCGAATGCGCCGAGGCGCGAGCAGTCGCCAGGCGTTGCAAGCGGCCCTTGACCTGTTTGTCCTCCAGCATGAGCCGCGCTTGCATTGGCCAGCGCCGGCGCCAGTTGGGATGTTCGTTGCCCGGGCCCGGCAGGTTGGGCTGCTCTTCGCTGGCCATGGCATCTTCAATAGGCAGCAAGGCCAGCGAGGCTGGCGTACTGCCGATAAACTCGATGCTTGCCTCGAGTTTCTTGCTCAGTCCGGCCTCGGTCACATCGAGGCAGCCGGCTTTGGTGAGCGCTGCGGTCAGCGCACGTTTTTCCTTTTCCCGCTCCGGGCGATCCGCCTCGGCCTGCTCGACAGAGCTGTGCCCGGCCTTGAGACGCCAATCGATATCGCGCCCCTTTGACCACCCGCACAAACTGGGCAGATCATGCGTTGTGGTGGTGGCGAGGGCGTCTCTGGGCCATTTGCTGGACGCTATGAACTGGCCCTTGTCCTGCTCGAACAACAGCACGCGCATGCCTAGGATGTTGCGGCTGGCAAGCTCTTCACGCAGTCCCGGCGGGACGGTGCCGAGGTCTTCGCCGATAACCAGCGCCCGGTGACGCCAGGCTTCCAGGGCAATCAGTCGTAACTGATCCTGAAAGGGATAATCGAGATAGGCGCCCTGATCAGGCGAGGCGCCATGCGGAACAATCCACAAACGCTTCAGGCCCATCACATGGTCGATGCGGATGCCCCCGGCATGCGCCAGGTTGGTCTGAAGCATTTCGATAAAAGCGCGAAACCCATTGGCGCGCAGACCGGAGGGCGAGAACGCTGATATGCCCCAGCTCTGGCCTGAACGGTTGAGTATGTCCGGCGGAGCGCCGACGCTGACAGAGGGTAGAAATTCTGCCTGACGCGTCCAGATCTGGCTGCCTGAGCCGTGTGCGCCGACGGCCAGATCGGCGATCAGGCCCAGGCGCATGCCGGCGTCGCAGGCAGATTGCTGGGCGCTGCGCAGGCTACGGTCGATAAGCCACTGGGCGAACACATGAAATCCGACCTCGTCGGCGTGCTCACTGGCGAAACGTTCGACTTCTGCGCTGCGTGGATCGCGAAAGGCTTGCGGCCATTGCCGCCAATCGCCTGACTGGCCGGTGGCAAGCATGTGTTCGTGCAACGCCTCGAAACGGCAATGCTGGGCCAGCGCTTCGCCGCCCTGCTGTTCGAAGCGGGCGAGATCACTCTGCAGTTCGTTCTGGGTGGCGGTGAAGTCGCGATAAAGCTGGCGCAGCAAAGTCAGCCGCACCTGCGACGCGGCTGGCCAGTCGATCAGGTCCAATGCTTCGAGCCGCTGCATTTCCGTTGCCAGACCGCAGGCGTCAATGGCCTGGGCTACCGCTTGTTCCCCCAGCACGCTGGCGGGTGCTGAGTGCAGTATGTTGAAGAACATACGACTGGAGGGAGAATAGGGGCTGTAGTTACCGGTATCGGCACTGAACATCGCGTGAACCGGGCTCATCGCCAGGGTATCGGCGCCGGCAGCGGCAGCACTTCTTGCCAGATCGGACAGGGCTGCGGTATCGCCCAGCCCGCCATCGCCTTCGCGCCTCAGCGAATAGAGCTGGGCGGTAAGCCCCCAGAGGTGCGCATTAGTCCCGCCGGTCAGTTCGTCAATGCTGGGGCAGGCATGGGGTGCGACAGCCAACGTGATGCGCTCGTCGCTGATCTCCAGCCGATGGTAGCCCCAGTCGGTGATAGCCGGCAGCGCCCCTGATGCGTCCAGTTTGCCCTCACGGGATCCGCCGTTCTCCAGGGTGAGGCGAAATGCCGTGCCGGCACCGAAATGCGGGGTCAGCGACAGCGGCTGGCCGGCTTCCACGGTGATCAGGGGAGCCAGTTCCTTGCCGCTCTGCTGGTTTTCCAGATGCGCCAGGCTTTCCCGGATCTGGGCGTCATCCGCAATGGCGTAGCCGAGCGCCTCCAACAGGTTGCGCTGGACTTCGACCGACACCTGATGCTCTTCGTCGAAGGCGTCAGTCCATTCAATGTTGATGCCTGCCGCCCTGGCCAGTTGCGTCAGCAGGGTATCGCTCATGCGGCAGGCTCCAGAGACGCCAGAGCGCTGCGGGGCGCGAGAACACCGGTCTGCGGTTCACCGTTGTAGGCGAACAACACCTGGGCTGTCTCGGCGAGCGGATCGCAGGTCACATAGGCGTCGCTAAGATTGATATCAATGCGCAGCAGGCTGCCGTCGCCCATTTGCCAGGACGCTGACACGGCGTTATCGGCCAGCACGCTGGTACCGGCGAAGCGGGCACCGGCAAGCCGCGGAATGATGTGTCGGTGGCGCAGCTCCAATAACCTGGTATAGAAATCGCGCCAGTGTTGGTATTCGGGCCGGCTG
The DNA here is from genome assembly GCF_012844345.1 of Pseudomonas sp. gcc21. Lineage (NCBI taxonomy): Bacteria > Pseudomonadati > Pseudomonadota > Gammaproteobacteria > Pseudomonadales > Pseudomonadaceae > Pseudomonas > Pseudomonas sp. gcc21. The sequence goes on from NZ_CP051625.1 coordinate 3,745,629, forward strand.
ATGGCGACATAGTCGGGACGCGAGGCAGAGAAGGTATCCACCGCGTTGGGATCCGGGATCTTGCGCTCGGGATGTTCGGCGAACAGCGAGAATTCACTGAATTCCTTCTGGCGACCCTCGCGCACTGCCTGGGCCAGCTCTTCGTTATGGTCAGTGAAATATAGAAAGGGTTTCTTCGAGCCCCATTCCTCGCCCATGAATAACAGCGGAACCATCGGCGACAGCAACATCAATGCAACGGAAGCCTTAAGCGTGCTCTCATCGGCCAGTTTTGTCAGGCGTTCGCCAAAGGCGCGGTTACCAATCTGGTCATGGTTTTGCAGAAACAGCACGAAGGACGAAGGCGGCAGATGACCGCTGGGTTCGCCGCGGCTGCTGCCGTGCCGCGAGTCCTCGCCCTGAAAGATAAATCCTTCCCCGAGGCATCGGGACAGCTTCAGCGTCGGCTCTTCAACGAATTCAGCGTAATAACCTTCCTGTTCACCGGTCAGCAAGGTGTGCAATACGTTGTGCGCGTCATCGTTCCACTGGGCGTCGAAGCCGCGTTGCAGCAGGTTGGCCGAGTTGTCTTCGTTTTCCAGAACCAAGTGCACGTGGCGGTCGGGACCGGTTGCCTCGCGTACGCGCTGCGCCAGTTCGATGAGAAAATCCTTCTCGCTGATGGCGTGCACTGCGTCGAGGCGCAGCCCGTCTACGCGGTAGTCGTTGACCCACATCAGCGCGTTTTCGCAGAAAAAGTTCCGCACTTCGGGGCGCCGAAAATCAATCGCCGGCCCCCATGGCGTCTCGATGTCCTGGCGAAAGAAATCGCCGGCATAGTGGCCGAGATAATTCCCGTCAGGGCCGAAATGGTTGTACACCACGTCCACATAGATCATCAGGCCGAGGCCGTGCGCAGCATCGATCAGGCTTTTCAGCTCTTCCGGCGTGCCGTAGGACGAATCGGGCGCGAACGGCAGAACGCCGTCGTAACCCCAATTGCGCGCGCCGGGAAACTCACCCAGCGGCATCAGTTCTATGGCTGTGATACCCAGTTTCTGTAAGTAGGGCAGATAGGCCTGCACGCCCTTGAACCCGCCGAGCAGGCCGACATGCAGCTCGTAGATGATCGTCTCGTGCCACGGTCGCCCTTTCCAATCAACGGTCTGCCAGTTATAGGCGTCGTGGTCGACTACCGAGCTGAAGGCATGGACGTCGCCGAGTTGCGCGCGGGACGCGGGGTCGGGTACGCGCAGGTCCCCGTTTATGATGAAGCGATAACCGGTCCCGGCCGGGCAGGACACCTGGGCCCGGAACCAGCCGTCCGGATTGGATTCGAGGTTATGGATCGCACCGCTGACCAGCTCAACCGACACTTCACGGGCATCCGGAGCCCAGAGACTGAAACGGGTCTCGCCGTTGTCCAGCACCAGTGCGCCGTGGGTGGGCGCGGTTGCCATCAATTCCGCCTCCCGACTTCTGCTGCCAGCGAGCGGGACACGCGTTCGCGGACCAGGCTGCGGTAGAGCTCATCGTAGGGTTTGACCGAGTCGGCCCAATACATCGGAGACATCATGGCGCGACGACGCATGGCATTCATCAGCTCTGGATGCTGGTGAATGTTGATCGCGCGCATGACAGCATCGCGATAGCTCTCGGCAGTGGCGTCGCTGAAAAGGAAGCCGGTTACGCCATCTTCGATGGTGTCTACCAGGCCGCCGGTGCGGTGCGCGATTGGCAGCGAGCCGAAGCGTTGAGCATACATCTGACTGAGGCCGCAGGGCTCGAAGCGCGAAGGCATCAGCAGAAAGTCGCTGCCGGCGAACATCCGCCGAGCGTCCAGCTCGTTGAAGCCGATATTGACTCCGATACGACCTGGGTACTGTTCAGCGAGCTTGACCATATCGACTTCCAGTGCCGGCTCACCGCGACCGATGACGGCGATGCGGCCACCCGCTGCGACAATATCGCCAGCGATGGCGCGGGTCAGGTCGATACCTTTCTGATGTACCAGGCGCGATACCACAACAAACAGCGGGCCGTCGCTGTGGTCGAGCCCGAAAGTCTCTTCGATGTATCGGGCATGTGCAGCCTTGCCTTCCGCTTCAAGGTTGGTAAACCCTTCGATCAGGTGCGGGTCACTGCCCGGTTCCCAGCTACGATCAATGCCGTTGGTGATACCGGTCAGACGCCCCTCGATCGCCCGGCGCCGGAGCAGACCGTCCAGCCCGCAGCCGTCTTCTGCTGTAGTGATCTCGTGGGCGTAGGTCTTGCTGACAGTGGTGATGTGGCTGGAGTAGGCGATACCTGCCTTGAGAAAAGACAACTTGCCGTAAAATTCCAGCCCTTCGGAGACAAAGGCCTGGGACGGAATGCCAAGCTCGGGCAGGCATTCGGCGTCGCACAGGCCCTGATAGGTGAGGTTGTGAATGGTGAACACGCTAGGCGTTCGCTCGCCGCGCAGTGCCATATAAGCGGGCGCTAACGCGGCGGGCCAGTCATTGGCATGCACCAACTGAGGGCACCAGCTGATTCCGGCGTGGCCCGAAGCAAGGTCCGCAGCCGCCAGTCCGAGGCGAGCGAAACGGATATGGTTGTCGGGCCAGTCGCGACCTTGCGCATCGCCGTAGGGGTTGCCTTCACGTTCAAATAGCTCCGGGCAGATGAGTACGTAGACAATCAGCCCGTCCGCCAGATCCATACGTCCGATCCGGCAGGGTGGAATAGCAGCACGGCCCTCCACCTTGCCGACAATTCTGATCGGGTGCCCGCTGTCCATAACCTGGCTATAACCGGGTATCAGAACGCGAATATCGTGAAATTCAGCGAGTGCCCGTGGTAATGAGGACGATACATCTCCAAGCCCCCCCACTTTAATCAAGTCGGAAAACTCCGGCGTTACGAAAAGTACCTTCTTCTTCTGGTTTTGCTGACTTTCCACATGTAAATGTGGCCGGACTTTTACCTGAGCCGGATCGGCGGATCGCACTGTTGAAACAACATTTCCCATACTCCATACCCTCCGGATAAACGTGCGTCTGACGAGGCAGCTCCTGTCTGAGTGCTGTGCACTGGTTCGGTGCGCAGTTCAGACCAAGCCATCCATGGCAGAAGGCCTCTGATCCGCGCGCTATAAGCAAGGGGGGCTGCTGCTGCGAATAAAAAATCCGCTTACTTTGATGACCCGTCTGGGGAGTGTTTAGTTCCGGTTTTGCGGAGCAGTCGACAGAAGGAAACAACCGGAACTTTGGTACTTGCGATTGCCTCTTATTCAGACAGCTCGCTGCGTATTAACAAAGGGGTAGTTCAAATATGCAAAGTGTCAAAGTGGTGATCGATTTCCTTAAATCGCATCAATTGAAACTGGCCACGGCGGAGTCCTGCACGGCGGGCTTGATGGCAACCAAACTGGCCGATATTCCGGGTTGCGGTGCGGTCTTTGAACGGGGCTATGTTGTTTACGCACCGGAAGCCAAGAATGATTGCCTGGGCGTTAGTTTTGACACAATTGATGAGCATGGTCTGACCAGCGAGCCGGTGGCCAGGGAAATGGCCCTTGGCGCCTTGCGTAACAGCAAGTCCAATATGGCGATAGCCGATACCGGCGCTGCGGAAGCCGAGGATGAAGATCTGGACGGTACGGTGTGTTTCGCCTGCGCGCTGATCCTGGACGGTCGCGAGCATGTCGTCAGCGAGACGAAGCAGTTTGACGGTAGCCGTAACCAGGTTCGGGAGCTTGCCGCGCAGCACGGGCTGCTGAAGATTCCGGAGTATTATCGTCAGATGCTTGAGCAGGGTTGAGACACAACCCGATGCGTGCTGGCTGATCTATATCTGCGCGATGGGGGCCAGTTTGCAGGGCCGCCAGTCAACCATCTGACAGCGGGTAGCAGGTTCCGGCGCTGCAGGGGCGCGGCTGTTTAAGGTACACTGCCCGCCCTTTTTCCCGTCGATGAATCCCATGGCCCTGCAAGCGACCCCCTACAAAGTGCACCTCGGTCTGTCCGATGTTGACCGTGGCATCTACGAGTCGGTACGCATAACCATCGCGCGTCACCCGTCGGAAACCGAGCAGCGCATGACCGCGCGCATATTGGCGTATGGCTTGTGGTATCAGGAGCGGCTCGCTTTTGGTCGCGGGCTGTCGGACGTCGACGAGCCGGCGCTGTGGCACAAGAGTCTGGACGACCGCATCGAGCACTGGATCGAGGTTGGTCAGCCGGATGCCGATCGCCTCACCTGGTGCTCGCGGCGGTCGGAAAAACTCTCCCTGCTGGCCTACGGCAACACGCGCGTCTGGGCGAGCAAGACCTTGCCTGCCGTCGCCGGCTTGAAGAACCTGAATATCGCCGTTTTGCCGCAGGAGCCGCTGGATGCCCTCGCGATCGATCTACCCCGGGCGATCGACTGGGGTCTGATGATCAGCGACGGCGTGCTCTATGTGAGTGATGCCCGCATGCAACATGAGCTACCGCTCGAATGGCTGCAGGGTGAGCGCTGATGCGCATCGAATCCCGCCCCGTTCCTGCCCAGCTACCTGAGCTGGGTGATCTGCCGCCGTTGTTGCAGCGCTTGTACGCGGCGCGCGGCGTTGCGTCCGTTGCTGAGCTCGACCGGAGCCTGAAATCACTGCTTCCGTTTGATTTGTTCAAGGGTATGCGCGAAGCGGTGGCGGTATTGCGCCGTGCGCTTGAACTGCAACAGCCAATTCTGATTGTGGGCGATTTCGACTGTGACGGTGCCACCGCCAGCAGTGTCGCAGTATTGGCGCTGCGTGCGCTTGGGGCTGGCCATGTGGACTATCTGGTGCCCAACCGGTTTGAATACGGCTATGGCCTGACGCCGGAGATCGTCGAAGTAGCACTGGCGCGTAAACCCGAGGTGCTGGTGACCGTGGATAACGGCATATCCAGCATCGAGGGAGTCGCTGCTGCCAAGGCGGCGGGGTTGTCCGTGGTGGTAACCGATCACCATCTGCCAGCCGAGCAACTGCCGGCAGCCGATGCCATCGTCAACCCCAGCCAACCCGGTTGCGATTTCCCCAGCAAGGCGATTGCCGGCGTTGGGGTGATCTTCTATGTAATGCTGGCACTGCGGGCCGAGCTGCGTAAAAGCGGCTGGTTCAATGCCACGCGCCCCGAGCCGAACCTGGCCGAGTTGCTTGATCTGGTAGCCCTTGGCACGGTGGCTGACGTGGTGCCGCTGGATGCCAATAACCGGATTCTGGTGCATCAGGGGCTGGCGCGGATTCGAAGCGGCCGGTGTCGCCCCGGCATTCGCGCTCTGCTGGAAGTGGCCGGGCGGCCCGCGCAGCGGCTGGTGTCCACCGATTTGGGCTTCATCGTCGGGCCGCGCCTGAATGCGGCAGGGCGACTGGATGACATGAGCATGGGCATCGAATGCCTGATCACCGACAACGAGGATCTGGCGCGGGATATCGCCCGTGAGCTGGACGGGCTGAACAAGGATCGCAAGGCCATCGAGCGGGATATGCAACAGCAGGCATTGGCCAGTCTGGAAGCGGTCAGCGTCACTGAGCAGGAGTTGCCGTTTGGATTGTGTCTGTTTGATCCTGACTGGCATCAGGGCGTTATCGGTATTCTCGCTTCGCGCCTGAAGGACCGTTACCACCGACCGGTCATTGCGTTCGCCGACGCAGGGGACGGCATGCTCAAAGGGTCGGCGCGCTCGGTGGCCGGCTTGCATATCCGTGATGCACTGGATGCCGTGGCTGCGGCCAATCCCGGGCTGATCAGCAAGTTTGGCGGGCATGCCATGGCCGCAGGCTTGTCCTTGCCCGAGGCGTTATTCGAACAGTTTCGCATTGCCTTCGACGCCGAGGTGCGCCGTCAGCTGGTGGCCGATGACCTGACCGGGCGTGTGCTGTCCGATGGTGAACTCTGTGCCGAGGAGTTCACGCTTCCACTGGCCGCACAGCTGCGCGAGGCGGGCCCCTGGGGCCAACATTTTCCCGAGCCGGGGTTCCATGGTGAGTTTCAGGTTATTCAGCAGCGCCTTGTAGGCGAGCGGCATCTGAAGATGGTGGTACAGCCGTCCGGCTGCACCAACCTGCTGGACGCGATTGCCTTCAATGTCGATCCGGCTGTCTGGCCGAATCCTGCCATCCAGCGGGTCGTGCTGGCCTATACGCTGGATATCAACGAATTCCGCGGCCAGCAGAACCTGCAGTTGCTGGTCAAGCACGTCCAGCCGGCCTGACGGGTCGGCGTTTCCCCGCGCCCGGACATTGACCTGAGCCAATGTCCGGTCAGCTCCCACCGTCTACACTGGCCCTGCTGTGGTCATTCGTCGCCGGGAACTCATTATGGATCAGAAACCGTCATCCTCCAGTTGGCACACGCAATCCGTAGCCGAAGTCCGGCATCAGCTGCGTAGCCGCGACAAGGGGTTGACTGCTGCCGAGGCAGCTGACCGGCTTGCACAATATGGACCCAACGAGCTTGGCGCTGCGAGTGCCCGGCCATGGTGGCGTCGCTTGCTCGCGCAATTCCAGAACGTACTGATCTACGTGCTGCTGGTGGCCGCGCTGGTCACTGCGCTGCTTGGCCATTGGCTGGACACCTCGGTGATCCTCACGGTGGTGTTACTGCAGGCTGTGGTTGGCATCGTGCAGGAGGGCAAGGCCGAGCAGGCGTTGGCCGCTATTCGGCATATGCTCGCGCCCCAGGCAACGGTGATGCGCGATGGTGAACGGCAGCGCATAGCTGCCCGTGAGCTGGTGCCAGGGGACGTGCTGTTACTGGAGGCGGGCGACCGCGTCCCGGCAGACGTGCGTCTGGAGCAGATACACGGTCTCAAGGTCGACGAAGCGCTGCTGACCGGCGAGTCGGTACCGGTGGACAAGCTGACCGACCAGCAACCCGGCGACGCGCCACTGGCCGAGCGTTTCAACATGGCGTATTCGGGCACGTTGGTGAATGTCGGTACGGCGCGCGGCGTGGTCGTCGCAACGGGCGAACAGACCGAGATTGGTCGTATATCGGGCCTGCTCAGCGGTGTGGTTACCTTGCAAACGCCGTTGCTGGAGCAGATGAATCGCTTCGCCAAATACCTTTCGCTGATCATCGTCGTGATTGGCGCGCTGGTGTTCCTGGCGGGCTGGATGTTCAGCGAACGGCCCCTCAATGAACTGTTCATGGCGGTCGTCGCACTGACCGTATCGGCGATACCCGAAGGCCTGCCGGCAATCCTGACCATCACCATGGCTATCGGGGTGCGGCGCATGGCGTCTCGCCAGGCGGTGGTCAGGCGCATGCCAGTCATTGAAACCCTCGGCGCCGTATCGGTGATCTGTTCTGACAAGACCGGTACCCTGACCCGCAATGAAATGATGGTCGCCGCGCTGCTGCTGGACAGGACCAGTTATCCGGTCAGTGGCGAGGGTTACGCTATCGAAGGCCGGATCGGCGATGCGCAGTCCGGCGAGCCTTCGCCAGTGTTGCTTGAGTATATGGCGCAGGCAGCCTTGCTCTGTAATGACGCCGAGCTGCAGCGCCAGGGCGAGAAAGTGAAGGTCATCGGTGATCCGATGGAAGGTGCCCTGTCAGTGCTGGCCGCAAAGGCCGGGCTGGATGCGGCGTCGTATACGGCCGAATGGCCGCGCCGCGATGAAATTCCCTTCGATGCTGACAAGCGCTACATGGCGACCCTTAACCATGATCACCACGGCCAGGCTGTGGTGTTGCTCAAAGGTGCGCCGGAGCGCGTCATGGCGTTGTGTAATAGCGCTCTGAACGCACAGGGCGCGCCCGTGGTGCTGGACCCTGCCGATTGGCAGGCACACATCGACGAGCTGGCCGGGCAGGGGTTGCGGGTGTTGGCGCTGGCGCGCAAGCCGGTGAGGGCGGAACAGCACGACCTCGATGGCGATGCGCTGGGTGAAGATTTCCAGTTGGTCGGAATTGTCGGGTTGCTCGACCCGCCGCGGCACGAGGCGATGGAAGCGATAGCGGAATGTCACCGTGCAGGCATTCGGGTGAAGATGATAACCGGTGATCACGCCATGACAGCGCGGGCCATTGCTGCCCGTCTCGGACTGCGTAACACCGAACGGGTTGCCACCGGGCAAGAACTGGACAGTCTGGACGACGCCGAGCTGATGCAGCTGGCGCAGGATGTCGACGTGTTTGCCAGGACCAGTCCCGAGCACAAGCTGCGGCTGGTGCAGGCCCTGCAGTCTGTACATGGCGTGGTGGCCATGACGGGCGATGGGGTAAATGATGCGCCAGCGCTCAAGCGTGCCGATGTCGGCATTTCAATGGGTGTCAAGGGATCTGAAGCAGCCCGTGAAGCCTCGGATATCGTGCTGTTGGATGATAATTTTGCCAGCCTTGCCGCTGCGGTGCGGGAAGGACGCACGGTGTATACCAATCTGAAAAAGGCCATCAGCTTCCTGCTGCCGATCAACGGCGGGGAAGCAGCCAGTCTTATCGTTGCCCTATTGATCGGACTGACTCTGCCGATAACCGCTTTACAGATTCTCTGGGTCAACTTGGTCAGTTCGGTCGTACTGGCGATGGGGCTGGCTTTCGAGCCGGCTGAACCCTCAGTGATGGAGAAGCCGCCGAGGCGAACCGGTGAGTCCTTGCTGAACAGCTTTCTGGTATGGCGCATCGTGCTTGTGTCGCTATTGTTTCTGGCGGGCATTTTCGCCAGTTTCCAGTGGGCGATTCAGGCTGGCTACAGTACGGAAACTGCTCGCACATTGGCGGTCAACACGCTGGTGGCGATGGAAGTGTTCTATCTGTTTGCGGTGCGTTACCTGGATAGCCCGTCGATCACGCTGCGCGGGATGCTGGGCACGCCGGCGGTGTGGATTGTGGTGCTATTGGTATCGACCTTGCAGATGCTCTTTACTTACGCGGCGTTCATGCACACGTTGTTCGACTCAGCGGCTTTGAATATCCCGCTGTTGCTGATTCCGGTGATGGCGGGCGTGGCAGTGTTGATGGTGCTCGAGCTTGAAAAGCGCGTTCGGCACGATGACCTGACGGTCAGTAAATAAAGTTTCTGGTGATACAAATATGTGTAATGCTTCACAAAATTTCAGCGAAACGGTAACGCGTAAGCAGTCGTATGATGGTGTTTGATACCAGGGAGCGCCAGGTCTTGCCTGACTTGAAGAAGCGTCTGAAGGGAATGCAGAACCATCTCGGTCTGAATGCGGAGGATATCCGCACCCGGCTGCGTCTGCTGCTCATGGATGATCAAAGTATCAAGGAGTTGGCTGAACACCTCCCTGAGCTGGAAGCGCTGCATGTGCAATGCATCGATGCGTTGCATGACCATTTGCTGCAGTTTCCCCATGCCGCCGGGCTGCTTAATCGCCCAGACATGCTGGTGCGTCTGAAGGAACAACAGAAACACTATTACCAGCAGATGCTGCGCGGTCCCTACGACATGCAATACGTGCGGCTGCGCCTGCTCGTCGGTATAACCCATGAGAGTGTCGGCCTGGGGCAAAACGTATCGCTGGCCAGCTACCACTTCTACCTTGATTTCATGCACGCCCAGCTGCGCAAGCGCTGGCCCGGGCAGCTTGAGCTGGTACACCGTCTGTACAGCTGTCTGCTCAAGGTGGTGTTTTTCGACATGACCCTGGCGGTTGATACCTATTCTGCCGCCAGCCAGCTCGCGCTAGAGGAGAGCCAGACGCGCTACGCCCGCGCTATGCACGGGACCAACGACGGCATCTGGGAATGGCGTGTCGCGGACGATCTACTGGAAGTATCCGAGCGCTGGTTGGAGGTGCTTGGGCTTGATGCGGCGGACGCGCCAGTAAATCTGGTCGAATGGCTGGATATGCTTCCACAGAGCCAGCGCAGCGGATTCAAGGCTTCGGTGATGGCGCACCTGGAGGGCTATCGACCCGAATTGAAGATTGAGTGCCAGTTGCGTCATGCCCAGGGAGAGTACCGCTGGGTACTGGTGCGGGGCGAGCTGACTGAAGACGTTCATGGCGACCGCCTGTTGTCGGGCTCCCTCACGGATATCCACATACGCAAGACGGCGGAACAGGAGCTGGCGCATGCGTCCCTGCACGATCCACTGACCAAGCTGCCCAATCGCGAACGCATGAATCAGCTTCTGCTGCAGGCCCTGCAGCGGCAGGCCAAGCCCGGTGCGCGGCATGCGGCGGTGCTGTTCATCGATCTGGATCGCTTCAAGCTGATCAATGACAGTCTGGGACATCAGGTTGGCGATCAGGTGCTGATTCACGTCGCAAAGCGTATCGAGCGCTGTCTGCGGCCTGGCGATCATTTGTGCCGTTTCGGTGGCGACGAGTTTGTTGTGCTGCTCAACGATATGGCCGAGCCGGGCGATGCTGAGAACGTCGCCAAGCGCATCATGCAGGGCTTGCTGTCGCCGCTGCTTATTGGCGAACGACGCCTGACCGTGACTGCCAGCATTGGTCTGGCTCCGCTCAAGGGGCATGATCAGGAACAGGACGCATTGCGCGAAGCCGACCTTGCGCTATACCGGGCAAAAACCTTCGGTAAATCGCAGCTGGCCCTGTACAGCGAGAATCTGCAACAAGAGGTCCATCACCGTCTGGAGCTGGAGAGCGCGCTTAGCGAGGCGCTCAACCGCGAGCAGTTCGAGTTGTATTACCAGCCCATCGTAAAAGTAGAAGGCGACAGCTCCAGCGTGATCGGTGTTGAGGCCCTGCTGCGTTGGTGGCGCGACGGCAAAATGATCCCGCCGGATGAATTCATTCCTGCACTCGAAGAGTCAGGGCAGATTGTCGAAGTGGGCGCCTGGGTGTTGCGCCAGGCCTGCGTGCAGGTGCGTGAATGGCATGAGAATGGCCACCCTGCGTTGCGCTGCTCTGTCAATTTGTCCAGCCGCCAGCTGCGCGAAGAGAATTTCGCTGCAACGGTCGCTGCGATACTGGAGGAAACCGGCTTTCCGGCCAGCAGCCTGGTGCTGGAGATAACCGAAAGCCTGCTCATGCAGGACGGGCCCGATACGCTCGCTACGCTGCGCGAACTGGAAAGTCTGGGCATCCGCATTGCCCTCGACGACTTTGGCACCGGCTTCTCGTCGCTGGGCTATCTGCACCGCTACCCGCTGCATATCATCAAGGTCGACAAGAGTTTCATTTCCCGCGCGCCGGATGATGAGCGCCTGCGCGCCATCAGCCGTGCAATCATCGGTCTGGGTCGCGGCCTGAGCATGGACGTGATCGCCGAAGGCATTGAAACCATCGAGCAGATGGACTTCCTCAACACCGAAGGGTGTCACTACATACAAGGCTACTGGTTCAGCCGACCACTCTCGGCCAGCATGATCAAACCGGTGCTGAATACATTGGCGGGGTTGGATGTTGAGGTGCTTGTGGAGGCGGGCGTCGGCAAAGAAGGCCTGACTCGGGTCTGACAGGTTTCGTCGCGCTATGCGACGAAACCCTTTTTCAATCCTACCGCAACACGCTTGGACTCCCCTGTCCCTGCACTGCTTTGAGCTCTTCATCCTCCAGCCATTGAGCGGGTTCTACGCCACTGACTTCGGCTGCTGCGGCGACGACGTGGGCCCAGCTCGAGCGGTTGGTGAACAGCATGCCGGCTTCATCCAAAGTGCCGCCACGGTTGATGTAACCGAGCACACGGCTGTGTTGCGGGTCGGGTAGCAGCTTGTGCAGGTGGCCACGAAAGACTTCCGGGCGCATGTGGGTGAGCATGATCCGGCGGGTGATATCGCGGGGGAACAGTTTCTGGATGAGTTCTTCGCTGGCGGCATATTCTGCTTCGAGCTCGTCGCGTGGAATGGCGAAGCGGCCGGGCTCCTGCAGATACACCAGGCGCCAGCTGACGTTATGCGCCGACAAACGCTCCGCTGCGCGTTGCATGGCGCCCATCTGGTACGCACCGCAGGCGACCAGCAGCACGGGCTCGCCATTGCCGTTGTGTTCATCGAACATCAGCGCTCCTTCTTTCGCCAGTTGCACCGCCTGTTCGGGGGTGAAGCGTGAGGGCTGGTCGCGCTTGGCGATGACCATGCAGCTCAGCCGGCCGCGCTCGGTGTAGATGCTCGGCAATACGGCCATGGTGCTGTTGTAGTCTGCTGTCAGAACAACGCGCATGACGTCGTGCATCTCGCCCAGCAGTGCCTCGCAGAAGGTGGTGTCCTGGTGGGATTGTTCGTTCTTGCCATTTTCCCAGGTGTGGGAGGTAGCGATAACCGGAAAGCCCAGCCAGGCAGCCGGCCGGCCAACTTCCTTACGGTGTCGGGCAAAAATAACCTCCTGGCGTACAGCACCGAGCATTTTTACGCAAAAGGCTTCATAGCTGGCAACCAGGTTCAGGCCTGCCTTGTTGCCAAGGCAAGCCGAGACGACGGCTTCTTCGTTCAAGGCGGTGATGATCCGGCCATCAACAGCTTCCAGATCACTTTCCGGCTCGCTTACGCGGTGCTTGAGCGCACGCAGCACACCGCCGAGCTTGTTGCTGGCCAGCTCGTCCGGATTACCCACGCGGGCGCGCAGTTCCGGGTTGGCCTCAGTCATTTTCACGAAAAACCGGTCCACGGCGAGCATTGGTGAGGCAGGTTCGCTTATCCACTCCAACTCGGGCACGGCGGGCGTTTGCGGGTGACGCTTGGCCAGTGCGTGGTCACGCTCCAATGGCCGACTCTGCTCGGCGTGACTTGTCAGCAGCCGCCTGGACTGCTCCAGGTGCTCGGGGCTGACCCAGAGTTTGCCAGCGTGCTGGTTGAACAGATCCCGTGCGGATTCGTCGTGCCGCGGATTACCCGGCAAGGGAAGATTGTGCGCAGCATTCTCTCCCGCACCATAGAATCCGAAGCCTTTGGTGGTTTCGGCGATGGCATAGGGGATAGGCAGCGGATAACTGAGCAGGCCGCGCTGAAGTTCCTCGACTCTGCGATCGAGCCGCTGCTCCATCTCGTACAACGTACAGACAAAGGCAGCCGGGTCCCGGCCATCAAAGCGTATCGGATCGAAGCCGCACGCGGTCAGGTGCTCAACGAAGCCATCGAGGCCCTTCACCGTTCCCAACTCGGTGCGCTGTTCTATCCGCCGTCCATTGGCAATCATGACGGGGAACGCAGCGCCGCAATCCTCGGCGCGCCACCAGCGTGGTATCCAGTCACTGCCGCGCTGCTCTTCGGCCGCGCCATCGGAGAGAAACGCAACCAGCTTCTCGCCGGGCAAGGGCATATGGGCATAAAGCAACTCGGCGAAGCCGAGATAGCCACCTTCGATGATGCCACCGGCGGTGTAAGGGTTGACGTGACTTCCCAGGGGGGCGGCAGGGCGGCCGTCGGGTTGCTGGGCGTACCCGTAGAAGTCTTTAAGCAGTCGGTCCAGCCCGCCGTCTGCGCCGTAGCGTTCGGCTTGTTCAGGATGAAGATTGCCGGTGAGGATATTCAGTGCGTCGATCGCCGCGACGCAATGTCCCTGGCCCATCAGCCAGCTACGGGTATTGCCGGTAAGGTTGTTCAGCGCCAGATAGGCAGCGTAGCCGGGCACCATATTCAGCGCGCCGCCTGTATGGCCCTCCGGGTTGCGCTTGAAATCTTCCGCATTCAGCGCTGTGCCATCCGGACGGCAGCGTTTGGCGTAGGTCATATGCACGACCAGCCACATCCCGGCACTGGTCAGGCGGTCAAGCGCGATGAGCATCCGGTATACCGTGTCGACATCGGGCTGGACGCCGCTTTGCTGGAGCTGGTGGGCCAGCCGGTATACTGCCGCCTGTGTGGCCGGGCTGTGCTCTATCACGCCATAGCCCGCGCGCCATTCGGCGAATGAGGCATGTTCTGCTGCGTGCTGATCGAGAATGGTCTGGTCGGGTAATAACTGGCTCACAAAAGACTCCTGGCGGGTAATGGTGGCTAGCGAATACACCCAGTCTAGCGTGATTCCGGAGATTGCCTTCCTGACCTGTATCAAGCTCTGCCAGCTTTGCTGTCACGGCGAATTTGGCTCGCCGGGGGAGGCGGCCGGACGGGTTTGCGCAATCGAAGTGTTCCGTCGTATCTGCGCGCCCTGCGCCGAGAACGCTGCACGGCTCTGGCAATTTCCGCTACAATGACGCCCTTTTTCCTGACGGGATCTGTCACCATGGAAATCAACCCGATTCTCAACACCATCAAAGATCTGCGTAGTCGTTCCGAGACTATCAGGGGGTATCTTTGACTACGATCACAAACGTGATCGTCTGACCGAAGTAGAGCGTGAACTGGAAGACCCCAGCGTCTGGAACGATCCGGAACGTGCTCAGGGTCTGGGCAAGGAACGTGCGCAGCTGGCGCAAATCGTCGAGACACTGGACGACATGCATGCCGGTCTGGCTGACGCCTCGGAGCTGCTTGAAATGGCCGCCGAAGAAGAGGACGAGTCTGCCGTGGCGGATGTCGTCACCGAGCTGGAACGCCTGCAGGTCAGTCTTGAAAAGCTCGAATTCCGTCGTATGTTCAGCGGCGAGATGGACGCGAACAACTGTTATCTGGACATCCAGGCCGGCTCCGGCGGTACCGAAGCCCAGGATTGGGCGAACATGCTGCTGCGCATGTATCTGCGCTGGGCTGATGACCGCGGATTCGAGACCGAGATTGTCGAACTGTCCGCCGGTGAAGTAGCCGGCATCAAGAGCGCGACCGTGCATATCAAGGGCGAATACGCCTTCGGCTGGCTGCGTACTGAAATCGGCGTACACCGCCTGGTGCGCAAGAGCCCATATGATTCCGGCAACCGCCGGCATACGTCATTCTCAGCGGTTTTTGTCTCCCCTGAGATTGATGATGACATCGAGATCGATATCAATCCGGCGGATTTGCGCGTCGATACCTATCGCTCATCCGGAGCAGGTGGACAGCACGTCAACACCACTGATTCGGCGATCCGGATCACCCACGTTCCGACGAACACCGTGGTCAGCTGTCAGAACCAGCGCTCCCAGCACGCCAACCGTGACACCGCGATGAAAATGCTGCGCGCCAAGCTCTATGAGCTGGAAATGCAGAAGCGCAACGCGGCAGCGCAGGCGATGGAAGATACCAAGTCTGACATCGGCTGGGGGCATCAGATACGCTCCTACGTACTCGACCAGTCGCGGATCAAGGATTTGCGTACCGGCATCGAAAACAGCAACTGCAACGCGGTGCTTGATGGCGACCTGGACGAGTTCATCGAGGCGAGCCTCAAACAGGGGCTTTGACCCCGCTCGGGCGCAATGCCTAGCGCCATGGTTCCATCTGGAATCGCCACCCGTTGCCAGGCCCGATGTATACCGGGGAAGCCGGCAACGGGATTCAGCACTGACAATACCGTTTCTTCAGGATTAGCGAAAAATGACCGATCAGCCGCAAGACCAGCAAGCTCAGCACGAGGAAGAGAACAGTTTGATTGCCCTGCGCAAGGAGAAGCTGGCAGCTGAGCGGGCCAAGGGTAACGCCTTCCCCAATCGCTTTCGTCGGGACAGCTATGCTGGCGCGCTGCAGAAGCAGTACGCGGACAAGAGCAAGCAGGAGCTGGAAGAGGCCGCTATTCCGGTCAAGATCGCCGGCCGCATCATGCTCAACCGCGGCGCGTTCATGGTAATTCAGGATATGAGCGGTCGCATTCAGGTGTACGTTGACCGCAAGGGCTTGCCCGCCGAGACGCTTGAGGCTATCAAGAGCTGGGACATGGGCGATATCATCGCTGCCGAGGGTACTCTGGCGCGCTCCGGCAAGGGCGATCTGTATGTGCACATGCGCGACGTGCAGTTGTTGACCAAGTCACTGCGACCCTTGCCTGACAAGTTCCATGGCCTGACCGATACCGAGCAGCGTTATCGCCAGCGTTATGTCGACCTGATCGTTAACGAGGAAACGCGTCACACCTTCCAGGTGCGCTCCAAGGTGATTTCGCATATCCGCCAGTTTCTGGCTGAGCGCAACTTCCTTGAAGTTGAAACGCCGATGCTGCAAACCATTCCCGGTGGTGCCGCGGCCAAGCCCTTCGAGACCCATCACAATGCGCTGGACCTGCCAATGTTCCTGCGTATTGCGCCCGAGCTGTATCTCAAGCGCCTGGTTGTTGGCGGCTTCGAGCGAGTATTCGAGATCAACCGTAACTTCCGTAACGAAGGCGTTTCCACCCGGCATAACCCCGAGTTCACCATGCTCGAGTTTTACCAGGCCTATGCCGACTACGAAGACAACATGGATCTGACCGAGGAGTTGTTCCGCGAGCTGGCCGTGGCTGTTCTGGGAACAACTGACGTGCCCTATCAGGGCAAGGTATTCCACTTTGGCGAGCCCTTTGCGCGGCTGTCGGTGTTTGACGCGATTCTCAAGTTCAATCCAGAAATCAGCGCTGCCGATCTGCAGAACGTCGATACCGCCCGTGCCATTGCAACCAAAGCAGGCGCCAAGGTGCAAGGCTTCGAGGGTTTGGGCAAGCTGCAGGTAATGATCTTCGAAGAGCTGGTTGAACACCGGTTGGAGCAGCCCACCTTCATCACCCGTTATCCGTTCGAAGTTTCGCCGCTTGCGCGGCGCAGCGATGATGACCCGAGTGTGACGGACCGTTTCGAACTGTTCATCGGTGGTCGCGAAATTGCCAATGCCTACTCGGAGCTTAACGATGCCGAAGATCAGGCTGAGCGTTTCCACGCTCAGGTAGCCGACAAGGACGCGGGCGATGATGAAGCCATGCATTACGATGCCGACTTTGTTCGCGCGCTGGAATACGGCATGCCGCCGACGGCAGGCGAGGGCATCGGTATTGATCGTCTGGTCATGCTGTTGACTGATGCACCCTCGATTCGCGATGTGATTTTGTTCCCGCATATGCGGCCTGAGCAGGCTTAGTTAAAACCCCGTGAATGTTTGGTATAGGGGAGTGCGCATCTGGGCACGCCCCATGCCAGACACGCCGCAAGCCATCCATGGGGCTCGACGATGGCCATCCATGGCCATCGACGGTCTGACATGGGACATGCCCGGACGCGCGGCAGATTGCGGAGGGGCGCGAGAAAACAACGGTTTGCGGCTGAGAAAACGAGAATGCTGTAGGCGGAGCCGGAGGTCGGTGCTGGCGGACCGTCGATAGCCAGGGATGGCTATCGCCGAGCCTACAGGGAGATACTTGCGGCGTGTCCGCCAGGGTAGACCTCTGGCGCAGCCTTGCACCGCAGCCAGCAGTTCAGCTAGCCGGCACAGTGTTGCACCCAGCCCGAGGCCTCGTGATGTCTTGACACTAAGAGCAGGAATAACAGCATGGCAATCAAGCAAAGCGAGCAATATCAGCTGGTCATACGCAGCCTGTCCGACAGGCTGGTCGAGGCGCAGGCGCCGATTCGCATACTCGATGCCATCAAGTGGGACGATAGTCTGCGCGACGCGTTTTTCCGCAAGGGCTGCAACACCATCCCTGACGTGGGTCCGGATTATTACGCCGGTCGCCCGCTGAGTTTCGATCCCGCCGAGCGCCTGCAGGTTTTTCAGGACATCGAGCGCGATATCACCCGCCAGCTCGGCACGTTCAACCCGGTCGGGCAGATTATGCGCCGCATGTGTCGTGAATACCGCATGGTTATCCGCATGCTCGAAGGGCGGGGCACGCCGGAACTCGGTCGTATTTCCCAGGAACTCTATGGGTCTGCCTCGGATGCCTTTCATGCCGGCGATCCGACGCTGACCGATTTGAGCATTACGCTTAGCGAATCACTGGCCAACATCGGCTCGGACCTTGGCCGGGAACCCAAGCACATTGCTGCGCCCGAGGCGGTGGCCATTCTGCAGGACAAGATGAATCAGGCGTTTCCGGACGATCAGGCGGTACGGGTGTTCGAATCCGACGGCATCGTTGCCGATGCTGCGGCAGGGGCCGACTATATCAAGATCCGCAGTGACGCCATGTTCAACCAGCGTGACCTGAAGATCCTTGCTGTGCACGAAGGCATGGTGCACGTGGCGACCAGTCTCAATGGTCAACATCAGCCCATCTGTACCTTCCTGGCCAAGGGGCCGCCGTCATCCACCGTGACACAGGAAGGCCTGGCGATCCTCATGGAAGTGATCACCTTTGCTTCCTACCCGGCGCGACTACGCAAACTGACCAACCGTACCCGCGCCATCCAGCTGGCTGAATCCGGTGCGGATTTCATGGATGTGTTCAGGTTCTATCAGGAAGAAGGTTATTCGAAGCAGGATAGCTACACCAATGCGAGCCGGGTGTTCCGCGGATCAAGCAGCAATGGTCTGCCGTTCACCAAGGATCTGGCGTACCTCAAGGGCTTTATCCTGACCTACAACTATATCCAGCTGGCCGTACGCAAGGGCAAGTTGCAGCAGATTCCGTTGCTGTTCTGTGGCAAGACCACGCTCGAGGATATGCGCACGCTGGGGCAGTTGGTGGAGGAAGGGCTGGTGGTGCCGCCGCGTTATCTGCCGGAGCCCTTTGCCGACCTGAACGCTCTCAGCGCCTGGATGTGTTTTTCGGGCTTCCTGACCAACCTGAGCCTCGATCGTATCGAGGCCGATTATGCCAATATTCTCTGATGGAGCCGCCTGATGTCTGATGACACCGAAACCAACAAGTTACCTCTGATACTCACCGCCATAGGCACAGTACTGGCGACTGTCGCGATCCTGCACTTTTACGGATATCTCAACTTCGTGCGGGAGGAAGAGGGTTTGCTGGTCGCCGAGTTCAGCCTGATCACGGTGGGCAGCGAAGAGGCCGGGCAAGTGCGTAGCAAACCGGCGAGCCAGGTCGCGGAATGTGTTGATGGGGTTCTGGTCCTTCATGACAGCCGCCATAACGGCCTTTCCGGCCTGCTGGTGGATAATCGCGGGCGCGTGGTACGCTGCGACGCGCAGAGCGTGCCGGCGCTCTGATCGGCATGGTCAATCAGTCTACTATTCAGTTGGAGCCGGGCTGGAAGCGCGCTCTGGTCGGGGAGTTTGAGAAGCCTTACATGCGCGAGCTGAAGGCATTTCTGCTTGAGCAGAAGGCCGCGGGAAAACGGATCTATCCACCCGGGCGGCTGATATTCAACGCGTTGAATAAAACGCCGCTTGAGCAGGTCAAGGTGGTCATCCTCGGCCAGGATCCCTATCACGGCCCAGGCCAGGCGCACGGCTTGTCCTTCTCAGTGCCGCCGGGTGTGCCGCCACCGCCTTCCTTGAGGAATATTTTCAAGGAGATTGAGCGTGACCTCGGGCTGGCGCCACCCCGGCATGGCTCTCTGGAAAGTTGGGCCGGACAGGGCGTGCTCTTGCTTAATGCTGTGTTGACGGTGGAACACAGTCTCGCTGGCTCGCACGCCAAGCGCGGCTGGGAACGTTTGACGACCCGCATAATCGAAGTGCTTAACGAAGAGTGCGAGAATCTGGTATTCATGCTGTGGGGAGCGTATGCACAAAAAAAAGGCGCACAGATTGATGTATCGAGACATCTGATACTGACCTCGGCTCATCCTTCACCCCTGTCTGCGCATCGTGGCTTCATTGGCAACGGCCATTTTTCCGCCGCTAATGAATATCTGCAGGAGCACGGGCGTCATCCCGTCGACTGGAGTCTTCCCGACTGCGCTTCGACTCCCTGATAGGTGGCTTTCAGTAGCAGGCGGGCGAATGATGTTGGCCCGCCACAGAGGAGATTGTTATGGAGCATGTACCTCAACCCTACACCGCCCTGGTTCCTCGCACCGACAAGCTGGTCGTGCAGAAAGTCGGACATACAGCGCTGGTGACCATGGACAACCCGCCAGCCCACACCTGGGATTCCGATACGCTGCACGGCCTCTATGAGCTCGTCGACCATCTCAACCACGACCATGAAATCTATGCCGTGGTGCTTACCGGTCGGGGTAATCAGTTCTTTTCGGCGGGCGCCGACCTCAAGATGTTTGCCGAGGGTGACAAGGCGAGGGCGAGGATGTTGGCCCGTTTGTTTGGTCAGGCATTCGAAGCGTTACGGGATTTCTCGGGTGTGACCATCGCCGCTATCAATGGTTATGCGCTGGGCGGCGGGCTCGAGTGCGCCCTGGCCTGTGATATCCGCATCGCTGAGCGCCAGGCTCAGCTCGGGCTGCCGGAGGCCGGGGTCGGTTTGTTGCCCTGCGCGGGTGGTACCCAGGCATTGTCCTGGCTGGTGGGCGAGGGCTGGGCCAAACGCATGATTCTCTGTGGAGAGCGCATCGATGGCGTCAAGGCTGAGAGGATCGGGCTGGTTGAGGAGGTAGTTGAAGAGGGCCAGGCGGTGACCACTGCGTTGCGGCTGGCGGCTCAGGTCACGCGACAAAGTCCGTTGGCGGTGCGTCACTGCAAACAACTGATTCAGGGGGCACGGAATCAGCCAATCAACAGTCTGCTGGCTGAGGAGCGTGAGCGCTTTGTGGACCTGTTTGATGCTGAGGATACCTTGGAGGGAATCAACGCCTTTCTCGACAAGCGCCCACCGCAATGGACTAACCGCTAGCTATCACGCCTGGATTAACCTATTGAATTGAACACCGGCTGTCAGGGGACAGCCAGTGCTCGTGTCTTCACGCCAGAAGCTGCATGGCGGCTTCCATTTCCGCGGAAAGGTCCTCGTCTTCGCCTTCGCTCTGCGTGAGTCCCAGCTTGACGAAGGAGGGCAGGCTATTCCAGTCCATGGCGGTGAACGGATGATCTGTCCCGCTAAGGCTTTGCAGCATTGCCACCTGAATGACGTCAGCGTAGTCGGTTGCTGCGGAATCGCGCTGGAAATCCAGATGCTGCGAAGGGATGCGTCGTAGCGGCTGCGGGAAGTCCCAGGCTTCGAGGATGCGGTCGCCAAGTAACGGATGCAGGCGCTCGATAACCAGCTCCAGGCTCGCCGGATCGCGCAGCAGTTCGTCGTGTTCCTCGGCATAGCTGAGTATGGGCAGCACGCCTATCTGGTGAACCAGCCCACCCAGCGTTGCCTGATCGGGTTTGAGACGGGTGTAGTGACGGCACAGCACATGACTGATTCCGGCCACCTCCAGGCTGCGGGCCCAGACCTGTCGCATTTTCTGATCAATCACATCCGAGGTGGCCTGGAACATTTGGGCCATGGCCAAACCGGTAGCCAGGTTCGCGGTATAGGTAATGCCCATCCGGTTGACTGCCATGGACAGGTCGGTTATTTCCTGCCTGGTACGCAGCAGCGGGCTGTTGACTACCTTGATCAGTCGCGCACTCAAGGCGGCGTCGTTGCTGATTTCCTGTACCAGCGCCTGAATGGATACATCCGGGTCTTCTGCAGCTTCCCGGACGCGCAAGGCGACCTCGGGCAGGGTTGGCAGCACCAGCTGGTCCTTGTCGATAGCGTCCATCAGTTGGGTTTGCACCCGTTCAGCCAGATCTGTCATCAAGAAATCCCTTTTCAATTTTCCTTGTCGGCTTCGCTGGCTATCAGTTCGGACTCATAGGGGAGATCCGCCATGGTAAGCAAGGGTCCGCCACTGTCTGCCACGCTCATCGTGGTCAATTGTGCCGCATCCTTCTGCAGCACGGCCAGCATTTCTACAATATGGTTGCAGCGCGCCGCGATGACCACTTCGCCGAGGGGTTTGCCATCCTCGCGATCGACGATAGGCGTGCCGGGAGGAGGCGGCGCTTCGCCGGCGAGGAGGAGGCGATACATCCGGCGTTTCAGTTTGCCCAGATACTGCATGCGCGCAACGATTTCCTGCCCGGTATAGCAGCCTTTGCGGAAGCTGACGCCACCCAGCTGTTGCAGATTGAGCATCTGCGGGATGAAGCTTTCATAGGTGGACTGGGTGACCTCGCCAATGCCGGCACGGATCTGACGCACCTGCCACTCCTCCGTTGCTGCGGGTGTGGCGCTCTGGCACAGGTTGTCCAGGGTCGGCTGGAGTTCGGAGGCGGGCAGCCAGATCTCGAAGGCGTCTTCGCCCAGGCGAATCACCATGGCACGTCCAGTGTGCATTACCTCATTGCTACGGCCGGGCACCTCAAGTCTGGCGCCGTGCAGCGCTTGTTGCGCGTCAGGTCCCCACAGGCCGAGGCCGACCCAGTCGGCAGAGACGTCGGTTAGCGCTGTCTTGAAAAACACGGCGTATTTGCTTAGCTCGCTTACCTGGCCGGCTATCAGTTCGCGATTCATGAACAAGAGGAATTCATCATCGCCTGACTTGAGCAGCCGAAAGCTCGACTGCATGCGGCCTTTGGGATTGCAGCGCGCACCCAGCGTACTCACGTTGGCCGTGACCTTGTCGACATCGCAGGTGATCTGTCCCTGGAGAAACTTGCTCGGATCAGCGCCACGGGCGCTCATCACGCCCTGGTTTGCAAGCCAGGTAATGGTGGTCCCGTCCGTTTCGGCGCCAGCCTGGCGAGGGAACCGTTCGGACAGCAGCGAGTGAAGATCATTTGTCTCGGTCATGGGATTCCAGATGTCGGTGAATTGGCCTGTTACATCATAGGATCAGGCGGGGTTATTTGTCAGTCTGTCGGAGCGACTGCCGGTGCGACTTACGGCTATAATGAACCCGAACCTAAAGAAGCTTTCAAATCTGTTATGGAGATGTCGATGTCGGCCGAAGTGGAATTCAAGCGTTTGTACTGGCACAGCCGCCGCGGCATGCTCGAACTGGATGTATTGCTTCTGCCTTTCCTGGAAGAGGCCTATCGCGATCTGGAAGACGCAGATAAAGAGCGTTATCGGATGCTGCTCGAGTGCGAGGATCAGGATATGTTTGGCTGGTTCATGCAGCGCAGCGAGCCGGAAGACGCGGATCTCAAACGCATCGTGAGGATGATATTGGATCGTGTCCAGCCCAAGTGATTTTCTCATGCTCAAACGCCAGCCCTCCCGTTTTCTGGGAGCTGTGCTGTTGGTCATGTCGTTATTGGCCGTAACGGCGCTGTATCGCAGCGACCTACCGGCACTGCACGCCGGGATATTTGCGGCAGCGGTATTGGCTTATTGCTGGTGGATATGGCCACGCCAGATCAGTTTGCAGCACGCCCATTCGGTCACCGGATTGCGGTTTGACAGTCAGGGTTGGCACGTGCTGCGCCGTGATGGTTCGGAGGCTGGCGCAAGCCTGCAACCAGACACTTTTGTGAGTGCTTTCCTGGTAGTCGTGCGACTGCGCGAGCCCGGGCGGTGGTTTCCCGTCTCGGTGATCCTGCCGGCCGACTCAGCTCCGGAAGACGCTTTACGTCGGCTGAGGTTGAGACTGCGCTTCAGTCGACAGCGCTGGGCGGCTGCAGAATAGTATCCAGTGCTTCGGGTAGAAGTCCCGGGAAGTCCAGGGTGTAGTGCAGACCGCGACTTTCCCGGCGCTCAATGGCAGAGCGGATGATCAGATCCGCAACCACGGCTAGGTTACGTAGCTCCAGCAGATCGCGGCTGACCCGGTAATTGCTGTAGAACTCGTGTATTTCGGCCAGCAGCATATCCACGCGGTGCTTGGCCCGCTGCAGGCGTTTGGTGGTTCGGACTATGCCTACGTAGTCCCACATGAAACGGCGCAGTTCATCCCAGTTGTGCGAAATGATCACGTCCTCATCAGAGTCAGTAACCTGGCTCTCATCCCACGGCGGTAGATTCTCCGGCATCCGGGTGCTGGCCATATTGTCCAGAATATCCTGGGCAGCGGACCGTCCGTACACAATGCATTCCAGCAGGGAATTGCTCGCCATCCGGTTCGCGCCGTGCAGGCCGGTAAAGCTGGTCTCACCGATGGCATACAGGTTATTCCGGTCGGTACGCCCTGCGTGGTCGACCATCACTCCGCCGCAGGTATAGTGTGCTGCGGGAACCACCGGGATGGGTTCACGAGTAATGTCTATGCCGAACTCGAGGCAGCGATCATGCACCGTCGGAAAATGACTGCGAATGAACTCGGCGGGCTTGTGGCTGATGTCCAGATACACGCAGTCAACGCCCAGGCGCTTCATTTCATGGTCGATGGCGCGGGCGACGATATCGCGGGGTGCCAGTTCAGCGCGCTTGTCAAAGCGCGGCATGAAGCGACTTCCATCCGGGAGTTTGAGAAACGCCCCCTCACCGCGCAAGGCTTCGGTAATCAGGAAGCTTTTCGCCTGCGGATGGTACAAACAGGTCGGATGGAACTGGTTGAACTCCATATTCGCAACGCGGCAACCCGCACGCCATGCCATGGCAATACCATCCCCTGACGCGGCGTCGGGGTTGCTTGAATAGAGGTATACCTTGCTGGCGCCGCCGGTGGCCAATACCGTAAAGCGCGCGCTGAAGGTCTCGACCCGGCCGGTCTGGCTATTGAGAATATAAGCACCCAGGCAGCGGTCGCCGGGCTGGCCTATTTTTTCGGAAGTGATCAGGTCAACCGCGACGCGGTTTTCCAACAACTCAATGTTGCCGTGCGCCTGAGCGCGGCGGAGCAGAGTGGTGAATATCGCGGCGCCGGTAGCGTCCGCAGCATGGATGATGCGTCTGTGACTGTGGCCGCCCTCGCGAGTCAGATGGAAGTCATCTGTTTCGTTGCCGTCTTCGCCTCTCTCGCGAGTAAAGGGCACGCCCTGATCTATCAGCCAGCCGATTGCTTCGCGGCTATGGCCGACGATGTGTCTGACCGCAGCTTCACGACACAGTCCTCCGCCTGCGTCGAGGGTGTCCTGAACATGCGCATCGACAGTATCACTGTCATCCAGGACGCCCGCTACGCCGCCCTGGGCCCAATAAGTCGAGCCTTCCGACAGCTGGCCTTTGCTTAAAACCGCAACGCGCAGGTGCGCGGCCAGATGCAAGGCGAGGGTCAAGCCGGCGGCGCCGCTGCCGATAACCAGTACGTCGTATTTTAGTTCAGGCGTCATCTCGAACTCGTGTCAGGTCGTCAATGTCAGAGGGTGCGAAGCAATTCGCCGGGCCAGTATATAGAAGCTGACTGCCATGCAATACTTTCCTGTATGGTTGCGCTGCCGGGGAGAAACTGCCAACCAGAGCACTGAACGGAACTTTTTTCTCTCCTACTGTTCCTATTGCTGAACCTGATAAGGGGAGAACTTTTGGCTACATTGCGGGTCTATCACAACAGGGCGCGACAGGTACCTGTTCGCAACGGAGAGCCTGGGAATGGCTGAACAGACAGACCAGCAGTTGGTCGAACGGGTTCAAAAGGGTGATAAGCGAGCTTTCGATCTGTTGGTACTGAAATACCAGCACAAGATTTTGGCGTTGGTTACTCGTTTTGTTCACGATACGCATGAAGCGCAGGACGTGGCACAAGAAGCCTTTATAAAGGCTTATCGAGCCCTGGCGAACTTTCGTGGCGATAGTGCGTTCTATACATGGTTATATAGGATCGCAATTAATACTGCGAAGAATTACCTGGTGGCCCGAGGCCGACGTCCGCCTGATTCGGATATCGCAGCCGAGGATGCTGAGTACTACGAGGGAGACAGCGCCCTCAAGGATATTCACTCACCGGAACGGGACTTGCTGCGCAACGAGATTGAACAAGTGGTCAATCGTACGCTGCAGCAGTTACCGGATGATTTGAGAACGGCTTTGACCCTGCGTGAGTTTGAGGGTTTGAGTTATGAAGATATTGCCGCTGTGATGGAATGCCCGGTAGGTACCGTTAGATCGCGTATTTTTCGGGCGCGTGAGGCAATCGACAAAGCCCTCAAGCCCCTGCTCGAAGCATGAAGCAGGAAATAGGGTTAACGCAGCGAGCCCTTTGGGCCTTTAGTAGAGGTACACCAATGAGAAGCGAATCCTTGCAGGAGTCTCTCTCCGCAATCATGGATGGCGAAGCCGGAGAGCTTGAATTACATCGTGTGCTCCAGGCGACAGAGCAGGAGCCTGCTGTGCGCGATACATGGGAGCGCTATCAGATCGCCCGGGCCGCTATGCATAAAGAGCCATGGCAGGGCAAGGTGGACTTGTCCGCTGGTATTGCTGCTGCTCTGGCTAACGAGCCGGCGCCCAGTGCAGCTTCCCAGCCTTCTGCAATATGGCAGAACATGGGCAAGCTGGCTGTCGCCGCATCCGTCACGCTGGCCGTACTGGTCGGCGTGAAGATGGTAAATCAGAATAACGTGCCTGGCGAGCCGACCATCGTGGCTGAGCGCCCGGTGCAGGAAGCTGCACCGGCTCCAGCCCCTGCTGCTGCCCCGGCCGCCAGACAGTCCGGAAGTGCGGTTCTGGCTGGTTTCCCGGCTTCGTCCGACGCTGCTGCGCCATCCGATTGGCATGAGCAGCGAATCAACAACTACCTTCGCAAACATGCGGAACAAGGCACCCAGGCTGCAGCACCGAGCCCGGTCCCTTATGCCCGCGCGGCGAGCCTGGATGACAAATAGTGTTGTTCAGGGGGAGCGTCCATAGGCGGTCCTGTTGGTTGTTCGCCATGCTCCTCGGAGCACCTGTGGCGATGGCAGGGGAAGCCCAGAGCTGGTTGGCACGCATGACGGAGGCGGCCGGAAAACAAAGTTTTCACGGTGCCTTCGTTTATGAACGAACCGGTAGTTTTACCACTCATGAAATCTGGCGTCAGGTTGGTGAAGACACAACAACCGAACGTCTGGTTCAGACTGATGGCGAATATCAGGAATGGCTGCGCCGCAATGGCAAGCTGGTGTGTTCCACCAGTGGCGGGCCAGTTATCGCCAGCCAGGAAGCCCCACAAACCATCAAGCAACCTGAATTGCTGGAAGAATGGTATGAGCTTCAGGTGCTTGGCGCGACTCGCGTAGCCTCTCGACCGGTAACTGTCGTTGCTGTCAGGCCGCGCGATTCCCATCGTTATGCTTATGAATTCTATCTTGATTCGGATACCGGGCTGCTGCTCAAGTCGTTGATGGTGAACGAGCGACAGGCGCTGCTTGAGCGCTTCCAGTTCGCTACGTTCAGTCTTGATCCGGCTGCTTCCGGGCAAGTGGCGGCGGGCAATGCATGCCTTGAGCTCACGGCAGCGCAGGCCGAGAGCATGGTTCCGGATAGTCAATGGCAACCGGCATGGCTGCCGCCCGGGTTTGCCGAAGGCCAGCAGGCGCAGCTGATCAATGAGGGTGATGGGCAGGTTGTCAGCCAGGTTTATACCGATGGTCTGGCGCGTTTCACCCTGTTTATCGAGTCCTTGAGCGAAGAGCATCAAGCCGAAGATCTACGGGCACAACTGGGCCCCACCGTAGCCGTGAGCCGGAGGCTGAATCTTGCCGAAGGGCTTTTCCTGGCCACTGTTGTCGGAGAGATTCCGCCTGCCACCGCTGAACGCATCGTGGGCTCGCTGTTGCCGGAGCAAGGCTTGCAAGCACCATGATTGAGGAGCAGGGGCGCGTTCTCAGCGTGGAAGAGGGTGCCGTTTGGGTCGAAACCGTCCGCCGCAGCACCTGCGGCTCCTGTCAGGCGCGGGCCGGTTGTGGGCAGGCGCTACTGCAGCGGCTCGGCTCGGGTGCTCGACAGGGTTTTATCCGGGTCATTGCTGACCGCGAGTATCAGGTCGGTGACGAGATCGTCATCGGTATCCCGGAAGACGCTGTGGTGCGTGGCTCCCTGTGGGTTTACGTGGTTCCGCTGATTGGGCTGTTTGCCTCTGGCTCGCTGGCCGGCATGCTGGGTATGAGCGAGCCCGCTACCATCGCCGCGGCATTTACCGGCCTGTTTGCCGGGTTTGGTGCTGTCCGCTGGCACTCCCGTCGCAGTGTCGGCGACCCCTCATTGCAACCTCGCGTGTTAAGACCCCAGCGGTCGACCGTTGTGCAGAGTTGATCCCTTCATATTTTTCTTGAACAATCTACCGAGTTCTAATCAATGGGAGTTGGTTCATATGTCGATCGCGCAACGCTGGCTACTAGCGGCGGCCGGAACGCTACTGATGTCCTGGCAGTCCACCCTGATGGCGCAGAGCCTGCCGGATTTCGCAGACCTGGTTGAAGAAGCCTCACCTGCGGTAGTGAATATCAGTACTCGCCAAACGGCCCCGACTAGAGCGGGGGGGATGCCGCCCGGCATGCCTGATCTCGAAGGCTTGCCACCGTTGTTCCGCGAGTTTTTTGAGCGGGGTATACCCCAGCAGGCGCCCCGACAGCGTCAGGCCCCTCAATCGCTTGGTTCTGGTTTTATCACTTCCAAAGACGGCTACGTGCTCACCAACAACCACGTGATCGACGGGGCTGATGAAATCTTTGTGCGGCTATCGGACCGTCGCGAGGTCGAGGCGGAATTGATTGGTGCTGATCCCCGCTCTGATCTGGCGCTGCTCAAGATCGACGCAGGAGAAGATCTTCCAGTAGTGCGAATAGGCAAATCAGCGGATATTCGCCCTGGCGATTGGGTGTTGGCTATCGGCTCTCCCTTTGGTTTCGATTACTCGGTTACAGCCGGCATAGTCAGTGCGAAGGGGCGGAGCCTGCCCAATGAGAGTTATGTTCCCTTTCTCCAGACAGACGTTGCGATCAATCCCGGTAATTCGGGCGGACCCTTGTTTAATCTTGACGGTGAAGTTGTAGGCATCAATTCCCAGATATTTACCCGTTCGGGTGGTTTTATGGGGCTGTCCTTTGCCATTCCGATCGATGTGGCGATGGACGTCGCCGAGCAGCTGAAAAAAGACGGAGTCGTGCGCCGTGGCTGGTTGGGTGTAATCATTCAGGAAGTTAACAAGGATCTCGCTGAATCATTTGGCCTGCGCAAGCCAGCGGGCGCGCTGGTCGCCCAGGTGATGCCGGAAGGCCCTGCGGAAGAGGGCGGGTTGCAAGCCGGCGATGTGATACTTGAATTCAATGGCCAGGAAATCATTCTTTCTTCAGATCTCCCGCATGCCGTAGGCAGGGTTCGCCCGGGCGAGACGGCCGAGTTGGTGATCATGCGTAACAAGAAGCGTCAGACATTGGAGATGACCATAGGTGCGTTGCCTGACGATGAAGAAATGGCCGCTGCGTCTGGATCCAGTGCGCCGGGTAGCGCGGCAACCGCAGCCAATCGGCTCGGCTTGATGGTGGCGGACCTGACTGAGCAACAGAAACAGAACACCGGCGTTGAAGCGGGTGTGGTTGTGCGCGAGGTGCGCCAGGGTCCTGGAGCGATGGTTGGTCTGCGTCCCGGCGACATCATCACCAGTCTCGACAATCAGCCTGTCGATTCGGCCGAGAAGTTCGAGAATCTGGCCGACAAGCTGCCAACCAATCGTTCTGTTTCGATGCGTGTCATTCGTCAGGGACGGGCCAGCTATATCACTTTCCGTCTCGCTGAATAGGGCGGCACACACCGCCGCATCCAGTGTGGCAGCGCTTGCCCGGCGCTGCCTGCTAACCCTGCAGCAGCATGGCGCAGGTGCCGCTTATCAGGTACACTCGCGGGCTGTTTTCGGGGAACCTCCCCGCCATCGCCATGTCTGGCAATCTTGTCTGGAAGATCCTTGCTTTGAGTGACCTGAGCCTAATCCGAAATTTTTCGATCATTGCCCATATCGATCATGGCAAGTCGACCCTGGCCGACCGTTTCATACAGATTTGTGGAGGGCTGACCGAGCGGGAAATGGCCGAGCAGGTCCTCGATTCCATGGACCTTGAGCGTGAGCGCGGCATCACCATCAAGGCACACAGCGTCACGCTGTATTACACCGCCCGCGATGGCAAAACCTATCAACTGAATTTTATCGATACCCCCGGTCACGTCGATTTCCATTATGAAGTCAGTCGTTCGTTGGCTGCCTGCGAAGGCGCCTTGCTGGTGGTTGATGCGGCGCAGGGAGTTGAAGCCCAGTCGGTTGCCAACTGTTATACCGCCATCGAGCAGGGGCTCGAAGTCATGCCGGTGTTGAACAAGATCGATCTTCCGCAGGCCGAGCCTGACCGGGTGAAAGCCGAGATCGAGAGTGTTATCGGCATTGACGCCACTGACGCCGTGGTGTGCAGCGCCAAGAGCGGTGTAGGCGTGGAAGACGTGCTTGAACGGCTCATCGAGATCATCCCGCCGCCCGTTGGTGAGTTGGAATCGCCGCTGCAAGCTCTGATCATCGATTCCTGGTTTGATAACTATCTGGGCGTGGTGTCGCTGGTCCGTGTGAAACACGGCCGGATTCGCAAAGGTGACAAGGTCCTGGTCAAGTCCACCGGCAAAATTCACCAGGTCGACAGCGTTGGTGTATTCAACCCGAAACACACGGCCACGGCTGATCTGAAAGCCGGCGAGGTGGGGTTCATCATCGCCGGCATCAAAGACATTCACGGCGCTCCGGTGGGTGACACCTTGACCCTTTCCAGTACGCCGGATGTGGATATGCTGCCCGGCTTCAAGAAGGTCAAGCCGCAGGTCTATGCCGGTCTGTTTCCGGTCAGCTCCGACGATTTCGAAGATTTCCGCGAGGCGTTGTCGAAGCTGACACTGAACGACGCCTCCCTGCATTTTGAGCCGGAAAGCTCGGATGCACTGGGTTTCGGATTCCGCTGCGGTTTCCTTGGCATGTTGCACATGGAGATCATCCAGGAGCGTCTAGAGCGTGAATACAACCTGGATCTGATTACCACCGCTCCGACCGTTGTTTTCGAAGTGGTGAAAAAAGACGGCAGCATCAGTTACGTGGATAACCCGTCCCATTTGCCTGATCCGTCGATGATCGAGGAAATGCGCGAGCCCATTGTTCGCGCCAATATTCTGGTTCCGCAGGATCATCTTGGCGGTGTCATTACGCTCTGCGTCGAGAAGCGCGGAGTGCAGCATGACATGCTGTTCCTTGGCACCCAGGTGCAGGTGGTCTATGACCTGCCGATGAATGAAGTAGTCCTGGATTTCTTTGACCGTCTGAAGTCCGTGAGCCGCGGTTACGCCTCGCTCGACTATGCGTTCGATCGATTCCAGGCCGCCAAGCTGGTGCGTCTGGACGTACTGATTAACGCTGAGAAGGTCGACGCCCTGGCGTTGATCGTGCATCGTGACAACGCCGCTTTCAAGGGGCGCCAGCTGGTCGAGAAGATGAAGGAGCTGATTCCCCGCCAGATGTTCGACGTGGCTATTCAGGCAGCGATCGGCGGACAAGTGGTCGCCCGTTCCACTGTCAAGGCTCTACGCAAGAACGTCATCGCCAAATGTTATGGTGGCGACGCCAGCCGCAAGAAAAAGCTCCTGGAAAAGCAGAAGGCCGGTAAAAAGCGGATGAAGCAGGTAGGTAATGTGGAAATTCCACAAGAAGCCTTCCTGGCCGTCCTGAAAGTCGATAATTAGGAACCTCGGTCCGCTACATGACGCATATCAACTTTCCACTCCTGTTGGTGATCGCTGTTGCGGTCGCCGGTTTTCTCGCTCTGCTGGATTTTGTCTGGTTCGCCCCGCGCCGTCGCCGGGCCATTGCCGCTTATCGCCAGCAGACAGAAAATGCCGATCCGCACATTATCCAGGAGCTGGACAAGGAACCGTTACTGGTTGAGTACGGTAAATCGTTTTTCCCCGTTCTTGCCGTGGTGTTGATTCTGCGCTCGTTTCTTGTGGAGCCGTTTCAGATCCCTTCAGGTTCGATGAAGCCGACGCTTGAGGTGGGCGATTTCATTCTGGTGAACAAGTTTGCCTATGGCGTCCGTTTACCTGTAGTCGATACCAAGGTCATCGATGTTGGCGATCCGCAGCGCGGAGACGTGATGGTTTTCCGGTATCCCAATGATCCGCGTATTAATTACATCAAGCGTGTCGTAGGTCTGCCTGGCGATCATGTTCGTTATGCCGACAAGCAGCTGTATATCAATGGCGAGTTGGTTGATACCGAGCTGGTCGAGACCCGTGCTGACGATGAAATCCCGCCGGGGCATCCGCTTCAAGCTGTTGCCAAGGTTGAAATATTCGAAGAGCGGCTTGGCGACGTGACGCATCAGATACGTCACAAGCGCTTGTCTCAGCCGCCGGCACCCAAGCAGTGGACGGTGCCCGACGGGCACTACTTCATGGTGGGTGATAACCGTGATAATTCCAACGATAGCCGCTACTGGAATGCGCCGAACATGCCCCAAGAGTTGTGGGGCATGGTGCCTGACAACTATATTGTCGGTAAGGCCTTTGCAGTTTGGATGCATTGGCCGGAGCCCAAGCTCAAGAACTTGCCGAGTTTTTCCAGCGTATCGCTGATCAAATAGGTGTGCGCAGGAACGGGTGAGAGAGCGGGGTATTTTCCTGATTGCGATAGTTGGGCGGTACGTCGCAAAAGTTGCGCCGAGTAGCTCAGGAATGTAGCGCAGCATAGCCTGACAGGGTCCGCTCGCGGGCCGATGTCCTGGCATGGCTGGGAGCGATAAACACAATCAAACAACGGACGTTGCGAGGAAATCATGCGCCATTCCCAGAAGGGTATGTCTTTTTTCAGTTGGCTTGCAGTCATAGCGCTGGTCGTTTTCGGCATGATGGTGACAGTCAAGCTGGTTCCGATCTACATGGATCACTTTGCGTTGCGCAAGATCGTCACTTCGATCAACGAAGACCCAACGATCAAGATCGGCTCGCTACGCGAACTCAGTTCTCATATCAACAAGGGCATGCAAATCAACAGTATCAGGGAAGTCAACGCAGCCGAGGCCATCAAGATAAACGCCAGCGGCACCGATACTTACACTGTGCTGATCAAGTATGACGTGCGCGCGCCCATGCTGCAGAACGTGGACCTGCTGGTCCATTTCGATGAATCCCATATTGTCAGACCAATCAAGTGAGCAATAAGTTAGACCGACTGGAACGTAAAATTGGATACAGCTTCAAGGACCCGGATCTCCTGGTTCTGGCGCTGACCCATCGTAGTCTGGGGGGGCGCAATAACGAGCGTCTTGAATTCTTGGGCGACTCGATCCTCAATTTTGTCGCGGCGGAAGCGTTGTTCGAACGTTTTCCCCAAGCGCGGGAAGGGCAGCTATCCCGCCTGCGCGCCAGACTGGTGAAGGGTGTCACGCTCGCCGAACTGGCCAAGGGCTTCGAGCTGGGCGAGTTTCTCCGCCTCGGTTCGGGTGAGCTGAAAAGTGGTGGCTTCAGGCGAGAATCCATCCTCGCCGATACCACGGAGGCAATCATTGGCGCGATATATCTCGATAGCGGCATGGAGACGGCGCGTGAACGCACGCTGTTCTGGTTGACCGAACATATCGCCTCGCTGACCCTGGTGGACAACAACAAGGACCCGAAAACGAGGCTGCAGGAATATCTTCAGTCGCGCCACAGCGAACTCCCTCGTTACGAAGTAATCGAAAGTAGCGGCGAAGCCCATTGCCGGACCTTCAAGGTCGAATGTCAGGTCGCTCCGTTGGACAAGCCAACCTTCGGCGCTGGCAGTAGCCGTCGTTGCGCCGAGCAGGAAGCAGCGGAAAAAGCCCTAATCGCCCTTGGCGTGGAGAAGTTGGATGAGTGAAGTTTCCCGTTGCGGTTACGTAGCGATTGTTGGCCGACCGAATGTCGGCAAGTCTACGTTGCTCAACCACATCCTCGGTCAGAAGCTGGCGATTACCTCACGCAAGCCGCAAACCACCCGACATAGCATGCTCGGTATCAAGACCGAGAACGCCGTGCAGGCCATCTATGTAGATACGCCCGGTGTGCATAAAGAAAATGACAAGGCGCTCAACCGCTTCATGAACAAGAGCGCCAGCCAGGCTCTGCGTGACGTGGATGTCGTGCTGTTCGTGGTGGATCGGACGCGCTGGACCGACGAGGACCAGATGGTTCTGGACAAGGTTCGCTACGTCAAATGCCCGGTGCTGCTGGTGGTCAACAAGGTTGACCGCATGGAAGAAAAGAGCGAGATACTGCCGCACCTGGAGTGGCTGACTACCCAGCTGCCCGAGGCGGAGGTCGTACCGGTGTCAGCCTTGCATGGTCGCAATATCGAACATCTCGAGGAATTGATCGCCAGTCGTCTTCCCGAGAGCGAGCATTTTTATCCGGACGATCAGCTCACTGATCGAAGCTCACGATTCCTCGCTGCCGAGTTGGTGCGCGAAAAGGTAATGCGCCAGCTAGGCGCCGAGATTCCATACCAGGTTGCGGTGGAGATCGAACAGTTCAAGCAGGAAGGCAAGGTTCTGCATATCCATGCGCTGATTCTGGTAGAGCGCGAAGGCCAGAAGAAGATCATCATCGGCGACGGTGGTGATCGCATGAAGAAGATTGGCCAGGAGGCTCGCATGGATATGCAGAAGCTGTTCGGCAGCAAGATTATGCTGAATCTGTGGGTCAAGGTGCGTCGTGGCTGGTCCGATGATGAACGCGCGCTCAGCTCGCTGGGCTATCGCTTCGAGCCTTAAGGCTGCTGCCCCGCCTGTCCGGCGTAAGGGCGCGCCCTGGGTAAATCGACTATTCCAACTCAAGCAGATCCTATGAGCCGTCCTCTCAGCCCTGCCTACGTCCTGCATAGTCGACCTTATCGCGACACAAGCGCGCTGGTGGATCTGTTTACGCTTCACCAGGGCCTGCAGCGGGCGGTCTGGCGAGGCGCCCGGGGACAGCGCAAGGCGCTGGTGCCCCAAGCTTTCATGCCGCTGATGGTCGCCACCACCGGACGGGGTGAGCTCAAGACGCTGACCCAGGCCGAAGCCGCCGGATCCTACGTTCTGCTTCAGGGCGATGCGCTGTTCAGCGGCATGTATCTCAACGAGTTACTGGTTCGCCTGGTCTATCCGGGTGATCCCCAACCCGTCCTTTTTGCGGCCTATCAACACGCTCTGGAACAGCTTGCCGGTAATGCGCCGGTTGAGCCGGTGCTGCGTCAGTTCGAATGGCAGTTACTCGATAGCCTCGGTTATGGCTTCAGCTTGACCCTGGATGCCAGGGGTCAGCCGGTCGTCGCAGATGCCCGCTACGTATGGCAAGCAGAGCAGGGGCTGGTCGTTCTGGAAGCGGTTAACGATGGCGGCGTGCCGGGTAGCGCCTTGCTGGCCATGGCCGCCAACGACTGGGCCGAGCCGCAGACACTGCGGGCGGCGAAGCAGCTGATGCGTCAGGCGCTGGCGCCGCACCTGGGTGAGCGCCCGCTGACGAGCCGTTCTCTTTTTACTCGCCATCCATTTATTGCCAAAGGAGACCCACAGTGACCCATCCCCAGCGCGTATTGCTTGGTGTGAATGTTGACCATATCGCCACGCTGCGTCAGGCCCGCGGTACGCGGTATCCGGATCCGGTTCAGGCAGCTATCGACGCCGAGCAGGCAGGTGCTGACGGCATCACTGTGCATCTGCGTGAAGATCGCCGCCACATTCAGGAGCGCGACGTTCGTCTGTTGGCCGAGGTTCTGCAGACCCGGATGAATCTGGAAATGGCAGTGACCGATGAGATGCTCGCTTTCGCCCGTGAAATCCGGCCTGCGCATGTATGTCTGGTGCCGGAGCGCCGTGAGGAGCTTACCACCGAAGGAGGGTTGGAGATTGCCGCAGATCAGGCGAGGATCCAGCGGGCGGTAGAACAGCTGGCAGCGCATGGTGCGGAGGTCTCGTTGTTCATCGATGCGGATCCGCGACAAATCGAAGCCGCACGGCGGGTGGGGGCACCGGTTATTGAGCTGCATACAGGGCATTATGCCGACACCGAGGGTGAGGAGCAGGCTGCTGCGCTGAAGCGTATCCGTGAAGGCGTCGCCTACGCGCGCAAGCTCGGCCTGGTGGTGAATGCCGGGCATGGGTTGCACTATCATAATGTCGAGCCGATTGCGGCCATTCCCGGCATCAACGAACTCAACATTGGCCATGCGATTATTGCCCGCGCCCTGTTTTGCGGACTGGCAACGGCGGTCAAAGACATGCGTGCATTGATCATGGATGCCTCTGTCGCCCGATGATTACCGGTATCGGAACGGACATCGTGCTGGTCAGCCGCATCGAGGCGGCGCTGGGCCGGCAAGGTGAACGGTTTGCGCGGCGCATCCTGACCGACGTGGAGCTCGAACGATTCAGGGCCCACTCGCAGCCAGCGCGCTATCTGGCCAAGCGCTACGCCGCCAAGGAAGCTATCCTCAAGGCCCTTGGCACCGGACTGGCCAAGGGGATGTCATGGCAGGACATGCAGATCGACAACGACGCTAACGGCGCGCCGCAGGTGCTCCTGAGCGGTGTCGCCGCGCAGTGGCTCGAGCAGCGTGGCGGCGGACGCATGCTGCTCTCGCTCAGTGATGAGCGTGAGCAGGCCCTCGCTTTCGCCATCTGGTCGGCGCAGTAAAGCGCACGGATCACCGTAGCAGCTACGAAACGTCGACTGAGCCGAGGGCGGCATATCGGATCTGCAATCGTCCGGCTGCCTCAAGCAATGCGTCGATTGCCTGTTGGCTGGGTTCCCCTCGCTTGATCAGGGTTTCTGCCCGGTTACAACATTCCCGTAGTTCCGGTACCCCGCAATAGCGGGTAGCTCCATGCAGTCGGTGTACGGCTTCCAGCAATGCCTGCTGGTCGTTGGTCAGGCTTGCGTCCTCAATCTGCCGGCATTCCTCTGGCAGGCCGGCCAACAGCATGCTGAGCATATCTTCGGCAAGGTCGGCTTTGCCGGCAGCTAACCGAAGCCCCTCGGCCTGGTCGAGTATTCGAGCGTCGCCGTCTTTTGCTTCGTCAGGTTCCGGTTCAGGCGCAGGGGGCGGGGGGCCATCCAGCGCGAGCAGCTCCACACCGGTCCATTTGCGGATGCAATGACGAAGCTGCTCAGGATCGATGGGCTTGCTGATGTAATCGTTCATTCCGCATTTCAGCAGCTGCTGGCGTTCGCCGGGTAACGCATGCGCAGTCAGCGCGATGATCGGGATGGCTGCACTGTGGGCGCGCGCTTCGCGTTTGCGCAACTCGATGGTGGTCTGTCGGCCATCCATACCGGGCATCTGCACGTCCATGAAAATCAGCCCGGCATCCTGCTGGTCCAGCGCCTCCAGTGCTTCCTCGCCACTAGTCGCCAGCAACACCTGTGCGCCCATATCGGTCAACAATGCTTCGACCAGCTTCAGGTTGGCAGGGTTGTCATCCACGCAAAGCACACGCAGGGCAGGCGAAGCCGAGCGAGGCGGTGGCTTCAACGCGGGTATGCTGGGGGCTGGCTTGAGCAGAAGCTGTGAGGCCGCACGGAACAGCTTTCGCGTACACAGCGGTTTGGAGAGTATCTGGCACTGCGCCCGGGGCAGCGAATCGAGTTCGGGATAATGCTCCGTGGTATCGGTGAACAGCAGCGTCTTGCACCAGCCTTGCTCGGCCCAGTAGCTGACCATGTCGAAGATGGCCTTGGCTGATGTGCTGCTGCTGGCAGTGCTCAGCAGAGCCAGCTCGACGCGTGTATTGCCTGCTTCGAGCGCGATATGCAGCTCCTCAGGACTATCGAACAGCCTTACCTGCAAGCCCATGTCTTCAAGGTTATGCATGATGGCCTGACGGCTGAGTAATTGTGGCTCGACCAGTGCCGCATGCATGCCCCTCAGGGGCTTGGATGGCAGATCGTCGAGCGCCTGGCTGGATTTGCCGAGGCGCAAGGTCAACCAGAATTCAGAGCCTTCGCCCTGCTGACTGTGGAGTCCGATCTCCCCCTGCATCTGCTCAACCAGCCGCTTGGAGATAACCAGCCCAAGGCCGGTGCCGCCGCTCTGGCGTGACAGTGAGTTATCCGCCTGGCTGAACGCCTGGAACAGGGATTTCTGCTGGGACGGCGACAAGCCGATCCCGGTATCGGTGACGCTGATTCGCAGCAGTGCGTAGGTGTCGTCTTCCTGCTCAAGCATCACGCGCACACTGACGGACCCGCGATGGGTAAACTTGATGGCGTTGCTCACCAGGTTGGCGAGGATCTGCTTGAGACGTAACGGGTCTCCACTAAGGCCCAGCGGCGTATCGCGATAAATGATGCTGACCAGTTCCAGTCCTTTCTGGTGCGCTGCCGGCGCGAGCATGGTCAGCGTGTCCTGAATCAGGTCACGCAGGTTGAAGGGCAGGTTGTCGAGCACCAGTTTGCCGGCCTCGATCTTCGAAAAATCCAGAATCTCGTTAATGATCGCCAGCAAATTGTCGGCCGATTTTTCGATAGTGGTGAGATATTCCTGTTGCCGGCCGCTGAGTTCGGTGCGTTGCAACAGATTGCTGAAGCCCAGGATACCGTTGAGCGGTGTGCGCAGCTCGTGGCTCATGTTGGCCAGGAATTCGGACTTGATACGGCTGGCCTCCTGCGCGGTCTTGCGCGCCAGGTCCAGCTCGATGTTCTGGATCTCGATGGTTTCGAGCGTCTGCCGTAAATCTTCGGTGGCCTGGTCAATGTTCTGCTGCAGTTCGCCCTGCGCGCTTTGCAGAGTCTGCGCCATGGTGTTGATGCCTTCGGCCAGCTCGTTCAGCTCCCGGCTGCCTTGCGGTGGCAGGCGAATATCCAGACGCCCCTCGCTGATGCGGCTGATGGCCTGGTTGATCTGACCAATCGGGCGGGTGATACGCCGGCCCATCAGGCCCACGACTGCACCAGTAACGACCAACCCCAGCACAATCAGCACCAAGGCGCTGAGCACGGTCTGATAGCGGCGGATAATGGTATTGCCATGGCTGAGTTCTACCTCTACCCAACCCAGCAGCGCGTCCGGTTCCACCGCAGGCGAAGTGCGCAACCCGGTGAGGTCGGGGCTGGCCAGCAACGGCAACTTGAATCGGCTGCTGGAGCTGCTTGCCTGGACTTGCAGGCCTGATCCAGCACCGAACTCGCTCTGATGAATACGATCCGGGGTGTGCATCTGCGGACCACTGTGCTCAAGACGCTGCATATCGGCATCGTAGAGGGTGACGGCACGGACATCGCGATGGTTCAGCGCTACCGACATCATCGGTCTGAGACGTTCTGGTTGGTTTTCAAGCAGCGCAGCTGCGGCCGGGCTTTGCAGATATTCGGTGGTCAGCAGCCCCCGTTCCAGCAGTTGCCGGTCCAGGTCCTGCACGTGCTGCCAGCTGAAATACACCCCCAGTGAGAGAGCTAGAATGCCAGCAGGAACCAGCGTCATCGCCAGTATCCGGGCCTTGATGCCAATCTCGTTCATTATGTGTATCCGTCTCTCCGATGCCGGTATCATATGCCGACTGACACAAAAGCACAGCCTTGCGCACGGCTTGACCGGGCGAGGCCGCAAGGGTGGATGATGAGCATCGAATTTCCGACCATTGCCGATTTTATCGGTAACACTCCGCTGGTAAGACTGCAGCGTATGCCAGGTGAGACCAGCAATACCATCCTGGTCAAGCTGGAAGGCAACAATCCTGCCGGTTCGGTCAAGGACCGGCCGGCGCTGTCGATGATCCTGCGTGCCGAGCAGCGCGGTGAAATCCAGCCAGGCGATACCCTGATCGAAGCCACATCCGGGAACACCGGGATTGCGCTGGCAATGGCTGCCGCGATCAAGGGTTATCGGATGATCCTGATCATGCCCGACAACATGAGCAGCGAGCGCAAGGCGTCCATGGCGGCTTACGGTGCCGAGCTGGTGCTTGTCTCGCAGCAGGAGGGTATGGAAGGGGCGCGCGATCTGGCCGTGCGGATGCAGAGCGAAGGCCGAGGCAAGGTGCTCGACCAGTTCGGCAATCAGGACAACCCGCAGGCGCATTACAGTACCACCGGGCCGGAGATCTGGCGCGACACCCAGGGCACTATCACGCATCTGGTCAGCTCGATGGGCACGACCGGCACCATCATGGGCTTATCGCGCTATTTCAAGGAGCAGAATCCGGCGGTGCAGATTGTTGGCCTGCAGCCTATGGAGGGTGCCGCCATTCCCGGCATCCGCCGCTGGCCTGAAGCCTATTTGCCAAGCATCTTCGATGCCTCGCAGGTTGATCGCGTGATCGACATGGGCCAGGACGAAGCCGAAATCACCATGCGTCGGCTGGCTCGCGAAGAGGGCATTTTCTGTGGCGTTTCTTCGGGTGGTGCGGTTGCTGCGGCGCTGCGTTTGTCGGCTGAAGTCGAAAACGCCGTTATCGTAGCCATCATCTGTGATCGGGGTGACCGCTACCTGTCCACCGGTGTGTTTGACGCACAATCATGAAGCGTTCCTACGGGCGGGCGCGGCGCACGACTGATGCGCCGGCTGCGATCGGGCAGCGCATAGAGGTGGTGCTCGATCGTCTCAGCCATGACGGGCGCGGTATCGGTCGATGGCAGGGCAGGACCACCTTCGTTGAAGGCGGCTTGCCAGGCGAACGAGTCACTGGCCGGGTTATCCGTGCGCGCAGCAAGCTTATCGAGGCGCGAATCGACAAACTGCTGGAATCCAGCCCCGAGCGCCAGGCGCCGCGGTGCCGGCACGCGGACATCTGTGGCGGCTGCACACTGCAGCATATAGCTCACCACACTCAGATAGAGCTGAAACAACAAGCTCTGGTCCAGCAATTGCAACATTTCGCAGGTATAACACCGGAACGCTGGATGCCGCCGCTACGGGGGCCGGCCTATGGGTATCGCCAACGCACCCGTTTGTCGGTGCGTTGGGATCAGCGCACAGGGCGACTGCAGACCGGTTACCGGCAAAGCGCCAGTAATGAGCTGGTGGAAATCAACGAGTGTCCGATCCTGATTCCGGCGCTTGAGGCGCTGGTAAAGGAGCTGCCGAACGCCTTGCAGCAGCTCAAGGCGTGTACTGGTTTGGGGCACGTTGAGCTGATTGGGGGCGAGGCGCCGGCAATGGTGGTGCGGCACATTCGGCCTCTGGATGAACAGGACGTGGCGCTTCTTGAACAACTGGCGAGCCGCCACAACATCGATCTGTGGCTCCAGGGTGAGACAGAGGCGATGCGCTTCAGTCGGCAGGAGGGTGCTCCATCGGAGCTGGCTTACCGGCTCGATGAGCAGGATTTGCGCTTCACGTTTGCACCTGGCGACTTTACTCAGGTCAATGCTGTGATGAATCAGCAGATGGTCAATCAGGCGATGGACTGGCTGGATGCCAAACCCGGACAGAAGGTACTGGATCTTTTTTGTGGAGTGGGTAACTTTTCGCTCCCGTTGGCGAAGCGGGGAGCTGAAGTGACAGGGGTGGAAGGCGACGCCAGGATGGTCGAGCGCGCCACGGTGAACGCGCAGAATAATCACCTCAATGCGGTGCACTTTTATCAGGCCGACTTGTCGAAGCCGTTCACAAACGAAACGCTGGATCAGCAATACCAGGCGGCTCTCCTGGATCCGCCGCGCGACGGGGCCGAAACACTGGTGGCCGCGTTGGCCGAGCGAGGTATCGGCAGGATTCTGTACGTATCCTGTAACCCTGCCACGCTGGCCCGCGACGCGGGTATTCTGGCAAGCAAGGGTTATCGGCTGGTTCAGGCGGGCGTCATGGATATGTTCCCGCAAACAGCCCATGTGGAAGCCATGGCACTGTTCGTGTCAGGCAAGGAAAAAAACCAAAATGGTACAAGTCAGAGCTGATTATCCAGTCAACCTTGATGGAAGTGTTGACCTTGATGCCTGGATGGCTCGGATAGAAAAGCGCGTCCCTCTGGCGCAACCCGACCGCCTGCGCGAATCATGCGAGTGGGCGAAAGAACTGGAACAGGCGGCCATTGCCGCTGAGCATATCTGGGGCAACGGCAACAGTAGCTACCAGACCGGCCTGGAAATGGCCGACATCCTCGCTGATCTCAAGCTGGATCAGGATTCATTGGTCGCGGCAGTCATTTACCGCGCTGTACGCGAGAACAAAACCGATCTGATCGAAGTCGAGCGCCGTCTCGGACCCAGCGTCGCTACCCTGGTAGATGGCGTGCAGCGTATGGCTGCAATCAGTGTCTCGCATAATCCGGGCAAGGCCAGCGCATTCGGCACTCAGTCGCAGGTGGAAAACCTGCGCAAGATGCTGATCACCATGGTCGATGATGTCCGCGTAGCGTTGATCAAACTGGCCGAGCGCACCTGCGCCATCCGGGCGGCCAAAGACAGCTCGGAAGAAAAGCGTTACCGCGTTGCCCGCGAGATATTCGATATCTACGCGCCGCTGGCTCACCGTCTGGGCATTGGTCACATCAAGTGGGAGCTCGAGGACCTGTCGTTCCGCTATCTCGAGCCGGTGCAGTACAAGCAGATCGCTAAATTGCTGGACGAACGCCGTCTCGATCGCCAGGAATACATCGATGGCGTGATGGCGCGGCTGCGCGCCGAACTGGATGAGGCGAATATCCACGGGGACATCACCGGTCGCGCCAAGCATATCTATTCGATCTGGCGGAAGATGAGCCGCAAGGGCATCGACTTCAGCCAGATATATGACGTGCGTGCGGTACGTATTCTGGTGCCCCAGGTGCGGGACTGTTATACCGCGCTGGGAATCGTGCACAGCCTGTGGCGGCATATCCCCAACGAGTTCGATGACTACATCGCCAATCCCAAGGAAAACGGTTACCGCTCGCTGCATACAGCGGTGGTCGGTCCCGAGGGGAAAGTGCTCGAGGTGCAGATACGCACCCACGCCATGCATGAAGAGGCTGAGCTGGGTGTCTGCGCGCACTGGCGTTACAAGGGTACTGATCTCAAACAGACCTCTGATGCCTATGAAGACAAGATCGCCTGGTTGCGTCAGGTGCTTGAATGGCATGAAGAAATGGGCGACATCGGCGGGCTCGCTGAACAGCTGCGCGTTGATTTTGAACCGGACCGCATCTACCTGTTCACCCCCGACGGGCACGTGCTGGATGTGCCCAAGGGTGCAACGCCACTGGATTTTGCCTACCGGGTACATACCGAAATAGGCCACAGCTGCCGCGGGGCCAAGGTCAACGGGCGTATCGTGCCGTTGAATTATGTGCTGCAAACCGGCGAGCAGGTGGAAATTATCACCGGCAAGCAAAGCAGTCCGAGCCGGGACTGGCTGAACTCCAATCTTGGCTACGTGAACACCTCCCGCGCCCGTGCAAAGATCCAGCACTGGTTCAAGCAGCAGGCCCGCGAGCAGAATGTGGTCGCCGGCAAGCTGATGCTCGAGCGCGAGCTGACCCGGCTTGCCCTCAACGGGGCAGACTATGCGCAGCTGATTGACCGCCTGGGTATCAACAGCCAGGAGGACCTGTTTGCCGCTGTGGGTTCCGGTGATGTGCGCCTTGCACACGTGGTCAATGTCGCCCAGCAGCTGGTCGAGCCGGATCGCAATTCCGATCAGCTGACGCTGGTTCCACGTCGTGCGAACCGCAATGGCCGGCGTGGGGATGTGTATATCCAGGGTGTCGGTAACCTGCTTACCCAGTTGGCCGGCTGCTGTCAGCCGGTGCCGGGTGATCCGATCATCGGTTACATCACGCTGGGCCGCGGGGTGACTGTGCATCGCGCGGATTGTGCGACAGCCATGCAATTGCAGGATCGTGTGTCGGAGCGTCTGATCGAGGTCAGCTGGGGTGGCAAGCCGGTGCAGACTTATCCGGTGGAGATCTATATCAAAGCCTATGATCGGGCCGGTCTGCTGCGTGATGTCTCGCAACTGTTGGCCAACGAGAAGATCAATGTGCTGGAAGTCAGTACCCGGACCAACAAGGAAGACAACTGCGCGGCCATGTTGCTGACTGTTGAAATCCCGAACCTCAGCCTGCTGGGCCGGCTGCTGGGGCGTATCAGTCAGCTGCCAAACGTGATCGAGGCCTGGCGCAACCGTCAGCAGAACCGGGCGTGAGCCGCACGCAACACACCCTTGATGACCTGCTGTACCTGATGCAGCGGCTGCGAGATCCCGCGCACGGCTGTCCGTGGGATCTCGAACAGTCGTTCGAGACCATCGTTCCGCATACCCTGGAAGAGGCTTACGAGGTCGCGGATGCGATTGCCCAGGGCGACTTTGATCAGCTGACCGGGGAGCTGGGCGATCTGTTGTTCCAGGTGGTGTATTACGCTCAGCTGGGACGGGAAGCCGGACACTTTGACTGGAACGCCGTCGTCGATGGCATCACCCGCAAACTGATACGTCGACATCCGCA
This sequence comes from Pseudomonas sp. gcc21, assembly GCF_012844345.1. NCBI lineage: Bacteria > Pseudomonadati > Pseudomonadota > Gammaproteobacteria > Pseudomonadales > Pseudomonadaceae > Pseudomonas > Pseudomonas sp. gcc21. The sequence continues at coordinate 3,789,447 of NZ_CP051625.1, forward strand.
TGTGTTTCCCGACGGCAATCTGCACACGGCGCCCGGTACGCGCAGCCTGGATGCCGGTCAGATCAAGCACCGTTGGGAGGAAATCAAGGCTGAAGAACGCGCTGCCAAGGCGAGCGCGCCGCAGCAGCTTTCACTGCTGGATGATGTGCCACAGGCGTTGCCTGCGCTCAGCCGCGCGCAGAAGCTGCAAAAGCGCGCTAGCCGTGCCGGCTTTGACTGGTCCGAGACAGGGCCGGTCGTCGACAAGGTGCAGGAAGAACTCGATGAGATACGCCAGGCCGTTGCGGCGGGAGACCAGCAGGCTGTGGCGGAGGAAGTGGGCGACCTGTTGTTCTGTATGGTCAACCTGGCGCGCCACCTTCAGGTCGATGCCGAGACCGCATTGCGGGCCGGGAACAGCAAATTCGAACGGCGCTTCAGGTATATCGAAGCGCAGCTGGCTGCAACGGGCACGACCATTGAGCAAGCGACGCTTGATCAGTTGGATGGATTCTGGGACCAGGCCAAGCGTAACGGACTGTAGCGAATCGGCGTTTCGTCATGTCGGCGAAACGCCGCTCTGTCTAATGTTCGGTTTCCTGCTGTTGGGCGGACAGTTCCGCCAGATGCTTGCGGCTTAGCGTCAAAAACCTCGGTGTTGGGCCGGTATCGCCATACAATGGATCGCCCATCTCGTCTTCAGCGACCACTTCGTCTCCCGGCTCATAGGGTAACGAAGCCTCGAATTCCTCCAGTGCCGCCGAAAGCAGATCAGTGATCAGGTCTTCGATGCGGCGCTTTGGATACATCTCCTGCAGCGCAGCCAATCGGGCTGCATCTTCCAATGGCAGTTTCACCTGGTAGGTGTTCTGCGTAACGCGACCTTTGGCGGTGCGTTCCCATTCCTCGGTCAGTTCACGGATTTTCATGCTTCCCCCTTTCGAATAAGTATCGCTTGTGGCGATATTTTCAGCGTAGCCTAGATTGGTTCGTTTGGCTGGCGCTTGCTAGCGTGGGGTCATGAACCCATGCTGTAACAAGTGAATCGACAGGAGCTGGGTATGACCGAGATTGATGCGCGTCTGCGCGAGGAAGTACATGAGCTGGGCGAGTTGCTGGGACAGACTATCCAGGCACAGCTGGGTAAGGAATTCCTCCAGCGTATCGAGCGTATCCGGCTCGGTGCCAAGCAGGGTCGACAGGCTAACCAGGCCGAATATGACGCCCTGTTGAACGCCATGCACGACCTTCCGGATGATCAGCTGCTACCGGTGTGTCGTGCCTTCAACCAGTTTCTCAATCTGGCCAATATTGCCGAGCAGTATCATCGTATTCGCCGTCGCCGCGATGACGAGAGCCCTTTATTCGAGGACCGCTGTCTGACGGAGTTGCTGCAGCGCTTGCGCGGCTCAGGTATGAATGCTGACAAGCTGCGTGATCATGTGGCCGCGCTGGACATCGAGCTGGTCCTGACCGCGCACCCCACTGAAGTCGCGCGCCGCACGCTCATTCAGAAATACGATGCCATCGCCGCTGCGCTGGAGCGCGGCGATCATGATGACCTGTCGGCCGACGAAACCGCCCAGGTTCGTAGCGATCTGGCGCGCTTGATCAGCGAGGCCTGGCATACCGATGAAATTCGCCGCAACCGGCCCACGCCGGTGGACGAAGCCAAGTGGGGCTTTGCGGTTATCGAGAATTCATTGTGGCAGGCATTACCGCGATTTCTTCGCCAGCTCGACGAACAGTTGCAGGATGCCACTGGGCACCGTCTGGACAGACGTGCGGCGCCGGTACGCATCGCCTCATGGATGGGTGGAGACCGGGACGGTAACCCGAACGTCACCGCTGAGATCACTAATGAAGTACTGCTGTTGGGGCGTTGGATGGCTGCGGATCTCTATCTGCGCGATATCAGCGCCTTGAGTAACGAGCTGTCGATGCAGGGGGCCAGCGAGCAATTGATCGAGCGGGCAGGCGGTGCGGATGAACCCTACCGTGCAGTCATGAAGGACTTGCGGGAGCGATTGCTGGCGACGCGCCGCTGGGCTCAGGCCGCTCTGAAGGGAGAGCAGGCCGACTCCGCCGATGTCCTGCAGCATGTGGACGAGCTCCGTGAACCGCTCGAGCTGTGCTATCAGTCCCTGCTTGACCAGGGCATGGAGTTGATCGCCGACGGGCCTTTGCTCGATACGCTGCGCCGGGTCAACGCGTTTGGACTGGCACTGGTGCGCCTCGATATCCGTCAGGAAGCGGGTCGACACGCCGATGCGCTGACCGAATTGACCGAATATCTGGGTCTCGGCCGTTATGAGGAGTGGGACGAAGCCCAGCGCTGCGAATTCTTGCTGACCGAGTTGCACAACCGGCGTCCGTTGCTGCCGCCTCAATGGCAGCCTTCAGCGGAGGTGGCCGAGGTGTTGGCCACCTGTCGGGTGGTGGCCGCTCAGTCTTCTGACCTGTTCGCGTCGTACGTGATCTCGATGGCGTCCTGCGCCTCGGATGTGCTGGCGGTCAAGTTGTTGCTGAAATGTGCCGGCGTTTCCTGGCCCATGCGGGTCGTGCCGTTGTTCGAGACGCTGGATGATCTTGACAACGCTGCGCCAGCGATACGGCAGCTGCTGGAGCTGGACGGTTACCGCAGTCTTATCGGTGACGAGCAGGAGGTGATGATCGGGTACTCCGATTCGGCCAAGGATGCCGGCGCGCTTGCCGCGGGTTGGGCGCAATACCGCGCCCAGGAAGCCCTGGTTGAGGTATGCCGTGAGCTGGGCGTGCGTTTGCGCCTGTTCCATGGTCGCGGGGGGACGGTCGGACGCGGCGGTGCGCCGGCCCATATGGCGATCCTTTCGCAGCCGCCCGGTTCGGTAAACGGTCAGCTGCGGGTGACCGAGCAGGGCGAGATGATCCGCTTCAAGTTTGGTCTGCCAGGCATCGCGGTGCAGAGTCTGAATCTGTATTCCAGCGCTGTGCTGGAAGCGACACTGCTGCCGCCCCCAGCGCCGCAACCGCAGTGGCGGGAGAAAATGCAGCGTCTGGCTGATCGATCCGTGGCTATCTACCGGGGCGTGGTGCGCGACGAGCCGCAGTTCGTTGAATACTTCCGTCAGGCAACGCCGGAACAGGAGCTGGGGCGTTTGCCGCTGGGCAGTCGACCTGCCAAGCGGCGCACCCAGGGTGGCATCGAAACGCTAAGGGCGATCCCGTGGATATTCGCCTGGTCGCAGACCCGTCTGATGTTGCCGGCATGGCTGGGTGCGGGCCAGGCGCTGGCCGAATCGATAGAGCAGGGCGAAGAACCTTTACTGCGCGACATGATGTCACAGTGGCCCTTCTTCCGGGCGCGGGTCGAAATGCTGGAAATGGTGCTGTCCAAAGCGGACGGTAATATTGCGCGCTTTTACGAACAGCGGCTGGCGGAACCTGATTTGTGGCGGCTGGGCGAAATCCTGCGAACCGCGTTGCAACGGGCCACCGACACCGTATTGCGATTGCGCGACGCTGACCAGCTTCTGGCACATGATCCCGTTCTGGCTGAGTCGGTGGCGGTACGTAACCCCTATATCGATCCACTGCATCTGTTACAGGCAGAGTTGCTGGCGCGTACCCGCACTCAGGCAGGCGAACATGATGAGGATCTCGAACGGGCGCTGCTGGTGACCGTCGCGGGGATCGCTGCGGGTTTGCGCAATACCGGATGAGGCCGCGGCGGGTGTCGCTTTGGTCTGATAACCGGGACTATCGTCTGGCTTGTGCGTGCTGATTTGTAAGTGTATGTTGAACGCCCTTTTCGCACTGCATCTGCCGTGCGCGAATCTTGCGCGCCAGCCCCGGCTGGTGTTTGCCAGCCTCCGGTCATGCACCCCAGGCGGCCCCCCGGTTATCAGTTAGAACGAGGAGTTCAGCAATGCGTGTAATCCTATTGGGCGCTCCAGGCGCGGGCAAGGGCACTCAAGCCCAGTTCATCTGCAAGCGTTTCGGCATCCCCCAGATCTCCACAGGCGACATGTTACGGGCCGCGGTTAAGGCCGGCAGTGAAATGGGTGTGTTGGTCAAGGAAGTCATGGACAGCGGTGGACTGGTCTCGGATGACCTGATTATTGGTCTGATCAAAGAGCGTATTACTCAGGACGACTGCACCAACGGCTTCCTGTTCGACGGCTTCCCTCGCACCATTCCGCAAGCCGAGGCGCTGGTCGATGCGGGTATCACCATCGATCACGTGCTTGAAATCGCTGTCGAGGACGAGGAAATCGTTCAGCGTCTGTCGGGCCGTCGGGTTCACGCCGGTTCGGGCCGTATCTATCACATCGAGCACAACCCGCCGAAGACTGTCGGCGTGGACGATCTGACCGGTGAAGAACTGATTCAGCGTGATGACGACAAGGAAGAAACCATCCGCAAGCGTCTGGAGATCTATCACACTCAGACCCAGCCGCTGGTCGAGTTCTATCGCCAGCTGAGCGAAGCCCAGGGCACGCCGAAGTGCTCGCGGGTTGAAGGTGTCGGTACTGTGGACGATATTACCTCTAAAGTGCTCAACGCTCTGACCTGAGCATCGCCGTGTACAAAAGGCCCGTGTGACAACAGTCGCACGGGCCTTTTCGTTTGGGTACAATTTCGCCCCCTCCGATCGGACGACACAACACGCATGGCCACTTTGCTAGCCCTGGACACTGCCACCGAAGCCTGTTCCGCCGCGCTGCTGCACGACGGTAAGGTCTATGCTCGCCACGAGGTGATACCGCGGCAGCATGCCAAGCGACTGTTGCCAATGATTGACGAGCTGCTGCAGGAAAGCGGCGTGACTCTGACGCGACTCGATGCGCTGGTATTTGGCCGGGGGCCCGGTGCCTTTACCGGGGTGCGCATCGCGACCGGCATGGTTCAGGGACTCGCCTTTGCGGCAGACAAACCGGTTATCGATATATCCAATCTGGCAGCGCTGGCTCAGCGTGCCTGGCGTGAGCACGGCGCCGAGCAGGTTTGTGCGGCAATCGATGCACGCATGGATGAGGTGTACTGGGGGGGCTACCAGCTGAGGGATGGCGTCATGCAGCTGGTCGGTAGCGAAGTGGTGTGCGCGCCCGAGACGGTGAACCTGCCTGAGGGTATGAGCAAGCCGGTCGGTGCCGGTACCGGTTGGCAGTACGCAGACAGACTGGCAGTCGGAGTCGAGCACGCATGGCCTGAACTATTACCTGATGCGCGCGATCTCCTCAGCCTGGCCCTGCCACGCTGGCAATCGCGCGATGTGCTGGATACGGCTGATGCGCAGCCTGTCTATCTGCGCGACCAGGTCGCCACGCCGAAACAGTCGCCCAGGTAAAGCAACCCGGTAAACCCGCTTCGTATTTGTGGCAGAATGCCGCGAACGAGGATATTTGCTGTTGATCTGCTGTCACAAGTTGGCCACCCTCCTTGATCCCGGGCTCGTCCAGAGGACGCCAGCCTTTTCATTTACCCGGAGTTTCTATGCGTCTGGATGGTTATAACCCGTTCAATACGTTACCAAACCGCGGCATACGGCCAGTCTCGCCGGCTCCGGGTAACGAAGTGGTGCGTGTGGACCAGTCCGCTTCGTCGGCCAGGATCGATCTCACACGCACTACCGATGCCCGGCATGTCAGCGCATCGACCGCGGTAGCGGAATATATTCCGGCGCGTCGAGACAATGCCGAGCCCGTGCACGGCCGTGCCGGTCAGGCGTTGGCCAGTTACAGCGCCATGGCCAACATGCCGGTACACGATGAGGTCGAAGGCGTTTTCGGCATCGACCTGTACGCTTGATGGATTCCTCCGTTTTCCCGCCCATGTCTGCTGCTACCCCGACCGCTCCGACTGTGTCTCTGGGTGTCGCATGGCTCGCGCCCGAATTCGAAGCGCGCGCCGCCGAGCTTGCCTCACGTCTCGGCTATGCCTGTATTGCAAGCGACGATCCGCGTCCGGATATGGTGTTGCAGGTGGGCGCCGATGGCTTGAGTCTGCGCTTGAACGGTCCGGACGCACCCGGACCGGTCCGCGTTGATTTCGTTGAAGGCGCGCTGGCGCATCGTCGACTATTCGGCGGCGGCGCGGGGCAGATGGTGGCACGGGCAGTTGGCGTCAAGGGATCGATTCGGCCAAGTCTGCTGGATGCCACCGCAGGTCTTGGGCGCGATGCCTTCGTGCTGGCCGCGCTCGGCTGCGATGTCATCATGCTGGAGCGCCAGCCGGTGATAGCGGCGCTGCTGGCTGATGGTCTGGAGCGGGCGCAGCAAAGCGGCGGCAAGGTCGCGGAAATCGCCAGTCGCATGCGTCTGATTCAGGCTGATGCCATCCAGGCCATGCGGGACTGGGAAGGGCCCGTCCCTCAGGTCATACATCTGGATCCGATGTTTCCCCACCGTGACAAGTCGGCGCTGGTAAAGAAGGAGATGCGTCTGTTCAGGCCGTTGGCAGGCGATGATACGGACGCGCCGGCGCTACTCGAAGCGGCGCTGCAGCTGGCCAGCCACCGTGTCGCGGTAAAGCGCGCGCGCAAGGCTCCGGCGATTGAGGGCCAGGCACCGAGTGCGCAGCTGACCGGTCAGTCCAGCCGCTACGATATTTACGGCAAGCGGAGGTTGGAAGGCTAAGGTAGCGTGCTTCTCCGACAGGGTTTACCTTACCCGACTTCCGCTCTTCAGATTCCTCCGTGGCTTCTCAATTTTCATTCTTCGGTCGCTTTAGGCGTTCGCGCGACCTGCTTGATCGATAGCCTGATCTCGGCACTCAACACACGTTTAGCGGCATTCTCGGCGATGTCTTCCAGTTCCGGTTGGTAGTGCAGCTGCCCGTCCGGGTCCACTTGCAATACCTCCGTTTCGACCAGGCGCTGAATAAACTGGCGGAACAGCGTCTTGTCGAAGGATTCGGGCGCATTCAGCCCGTGCAGTATCGAAAGTCGCTGGGCCATGACTGTACAGAGCGCTTCGAGTGATTCTGCACTCAGGCTACCGTTCGGGTTGTTCAGCAAAAGGGCCGCGGCCATGTAGAACCGCTCAAGCATTTGCAGGATGCTGCGGGCCAGCAGGCTGAGCAGGACGAACTCGGCGGAACTCGGGTCCGGTCGGTGAATTTGCTGGTTTTCCTCGCGCAGCAGGTTCTGGTCTATCAGGCCGTCGATCCAGTCATTAATGACGTCCGGTAACTGATCTTCGCGCCAATGCATGAAGAGTTCGCCCTGCAGGAAGGGATATAGTGCCACGACCAGGCGCTGGATCTGTTCACGGGTCATTCTCGAGTTGTTCAGGAACAGGCAGGCAATCAGCGCGGGTAACGCCACCAGATGCAGCACGTTGTTGCGGTAATAGGTCATCAGTACCGCTTGCGGTTCATCCAGATACAGGATCTCGCCCAGCGCATCGGACTGTCTGCCGATCAGTTCCATCGCTTCGACGTAGCGAATGATCTCCTGCCCGCCCATATCAGGCAGCGTAATGCTGCGGCTATAGGGCACCCGGCTCAGCAGCGCCAGATAGGCGTCCAGCAGGCGCTCCAATCCCCGTTCATCCAGTGCCAGCCGGGGGGTGGAGAGCATGATCAGGGAAACCAGGTTGACCGGGTTAACGTCAGCGGCGGCGTTGATCGAGGATGCCAGGGTGCGGGCGAGCTGGTTGGTGGTTTCCGCTAGCCAGGCCGGCTTGAAATCACTGCCATGATCCATCTTGCGCCAGCCCGGCTGCTGCTCATCGAGGAAAGCAGAGAGGGAAACCGGTTCACCAAAGTTCACCGCTACCTGACCGAAACGCTGTTTCAATGCAGACAGCACACGGAAGATATCGAAAAAGGATTCCTTCTTTTTCTCCTGCCCGCGCAGCTCGCCCAGATAGGTGCGCCCTTCGAGCACCCGTTCATAACCGATATATACCGGCACAAAGACGATGGGTCGGCGCGATGAGCGCAGGAAGCTGCGCAGGGTAAGGGCGAGCATACCGGTCTTGGGATTCAGGGTGCGTCCGGTACGGGATCGACCGCCCTCGATGAAATACTCGACCGGGAAACCGCGGCTGAACAGCATGTGTAAGTATTCGTTGAACACGGCGGTGTACAACGCATTGCCGCGGAAGGTACGGCGCATGAAAAACGCACCGCCACGCCGGAGAATGCCGCCGATGACCGGCATGTTGAGGTTGATGCCGGCAGCAATATGCGGCGGGGTCAGGCTGTGTTGCAATAATGTGTAAGACAACAAAAGGTAATCGATATGGCTGCGGTGGCACGGTACGTAGACGATCTCGTTGCCGCGCGCGATTTCCTGAACCCGCTCGATATGATTTACCCGTACGCCCTCATATAGCTTGTTCCAGAACCAGGACAGCACCACCTCCATGAAGCGGATGATGGTGTAGGTGAAATCCGAGGCGATTTCGTTGGCGTAACGGGCCGCGTCACGCTTGACCTTGGTATGGTCTTCTCCGCTTTCAAACGCTTCGCGCTCAATGGCCTGGCGCACCGTTGGCGCCCGCAACAGGCCCTTGAGTAACGAGCGCCGGTGGGAAAGGTCGGGTCCGACCACGGCGCCGCGTTGCTGGCGGAAATGTACGCGTAGCAAACGGTTGATACGCCGCACGCTGCGTTCACGGCCAATCTGTTGATCAGCCAGTTCGCGTAAGGAGATAGCCGCGCCGAAGCGAACCCTGATCTTGCGTCCGTGCAGCACAATGGCGAGCAACTTGCGCAAGCGTCCGCTCACCGTCCAGTTATAGGCAAACAGCAGCTTGATCGGCGAGGACTCGACGTCAGGGGACTGGCCCCAGAACACGCTGACCGGCACCAGCTGCACTTCCAGCTGGGGGTTGTTATCCACCGATGACAGTACCCGCTGCAGGCGGGGGGACTGGCGGCGCGGATCGGGCCGTGCTGTCCAGGCATGCTCATGGCTGAGAAATACGTGCGCCTCTTCGTCATCCAGCGTCTCGATGTTGCGAACCGGACGCGGCAGGCCGGCGCGGTCGCACTCATGATCCAGCACCAGCAAATCAGAGAGGGAACGGTAGGGCAGTACATAGACGACAGGCAGCTGCGGGTCGAGCTGTTCGTTGAAGCCCGCATCACCGATGCTTGTGGAACGGGACCACATATAGAGCAGCCGGCGAAGCAGACCAAAACGCAGGCGGCCGAAAAAAGAGGAATAAACAGCTGACATAGTGCTCCCTGCGAGTCTGGTGGCGGCTTTCATTCGCTGCATGCTGTGGCAGGAGTGAAAACGACGAATTATAGGGTCTGTTGCCATTTCAGCGCGAGCCGCGTCGTTGGGGCAAATGGCGCCAGGCCGGACGTCGTGGCGCAAGGCAGCGCCCGCTCCCGGCGGGCTTGCTGCATTCACCACATCCATGTGGATCGCGCGACACCCAGGGCGGCAAACAGACCTTAACGTTTTTCCTTGCGTGTGACAGTGTGCATTGCTCCGTTTCCAGGCAAGCCTTGAAATCGAAGATTGATAGCCGCATATTCACGTCGTGCTCGGTTACGTCCATGCCGGGCCGCAGAGTCTGCAGGATGCGGCTCAGCGTGTTGTTCTCTGTGTTACCACGTTCGCGTCCCCGTTTTCGTCTATCACCCTGCGGTTCGGCAATCCATGTATCCTTGCGCTTTGCGATAGCCGCGTGCCTGCGGCATGCCAATCTCGGGGGAGATGGAACAGAGGCCATGATAAAGATAAACAGCCTGACCAAACGATTCGGCGACCATGTCGCCGTGGACAATTTGTCCTTTGAAGTACAACCGGGGGAAGTACTCGGATTTCTCGGGCCGAACGGCGCCGGCAAATCCACCACCATGAAGATGCTCACCGGGTTCCTCACGCCGGACGGTGGTTCAGCCTCGGTCTGCGGATTCGATATCCAGACGCAGATTCTGCAGGCGCAGCAGCACATGGGCTATTTGCCCGAGGGTGCGCCCTGTTACGGCGACATGCGGGTCAAGCGCTTCCTCGAATTCATTGCCGAGGTGCGTGGATTCTCGGGTGCCGAAAAGCACAAGCGGGTGGCGACGGCCGCCGAGCAGCTGGAGCTCAATGGGGTGCTCAGTCAGAGCATCGAGACGCTGTCCAAGGGCTTCAAGCGCCGCGTAGGCCTGGCCCAGGCCATTCTGCACGATCCCCAGGTGCTGATTCTCGACGAGCCTACCGACGGGCTTGATCCGAACCAGAAACATCAGGTGCGCAACCTGATCCAGCAACTGGCCAGTGGCAGCAACAAGATCGTGGTGATCTCCACACATATTCTCGAGGAAGTCAGCGCCGTGTGTTCGCGCGCTGTGGTCATCGGCCGTGGCCGCCTGTTGGCGGACGGTACGCCGGACGAGCTGGAAGCCCGCTCTCGCTATCATCAGGCGGTCACGGTCGATCTCGAGCGTCCGGTTGATAGCGATGCATTGCTTGCGTTGCCCGGTGTACTTGATGTTGAACGCCAGCGCGACGGCCAGCTGCTGACCGTGGTGGCCAAACCGGGTGAGGTGGTGTTTCCGGCAGTGGGCCAGTATGCCCGCGAGCACAATTGGCCGGTCAAGGAATTGTCAGTCGAGCGGGGACGCCTGGATGAAGTGTTCCGTCGCCTGACAGCAGGGGAGGCTGCATGAAAAATCTGGGTGTGATCTTCAAGCGCGAGCTGGGCAGCTACTTCGCTACGCCGCTTGCGTTCATCTTTATTGTTATTTTTCTGGTGCTGGCGGCCGTATTCACCTTTTATCTGGGCGGCTTCTACGAAAGCGGCCAGGCCGACCTGAACGCCTTCTTCAACTTTCATCCCTGGTTGTACCTGTTTCTGGTACCGGCAGTGGCCATGCGTCTGTGGGCCGAGGAGCGCAAGTCCGGCACCATCGAATTGCTGATGACCTTGCCGGTCTCGCGTACTGACATGGTGCTCGGTAAGTTTCTGGCAGCCTGGGTATTTATCGGCATCGCCTTGCTGCTGACCTTTCCCATCGTGATTACCGTGAATTACCTGGGCAATCCGGACAACGGCGCGATCATTACCGGGTATATCGGTAGCTGGCTGTTGGCCGGCGGGTATCTGGCGATTGGTTCGTGCATGTCGGCGCTGACCAAGAATCAGGTGATCGCCTTCATCGTCAGCGTCGTCGCCTGCTTCATCTTCATCGTCAGCGGTCTGCCGCTGGTTCTGGATCTGTTCAGCGGTTGGGCTCCCCAATGGCTGGTCGATGCCATCGCCTCGCTCAGTTTCCTGATTCGCTTCGACGCCATCAGCAAGGGTGTCCTGGATCTGCGCGACCTGTTGTATTTCATATCGCTCATGGCCGCTTGGTTATGCGCCACAGCGATTGTCATCGACCTTAAAAAGGCCGATTGAGGCGAGGAGACGGAACAATGAAACGTTTAATGTATTCAGGTGCCGGCCTGCTGGTGCTCCTGCTGGCCTTCATCGCATTCAACATGGCGTCCAGCGTACTGCTGCCAGGCGCCCGGCTGGATCTCACCGATCAGAAGCTCTTTACCATCTCTGATGGTACCCGCCAGATCCTTGAAGACCTGGAAGAGCCGATTACGCTCAATTTCTTTTTCTCGGACCGCGCCAGCCAGGACATGGTGATGCTGCGCAACTACGCGCGCCGCGTCGAGGAGATGCTCAAGGAATACGAGCGTGTGGCCGATGGCAAGCTGGACCTGCGGATCATCGACCCGCAGCCGTTCTCGGAGGCCGAGGACCGCGCCGCCGAGTTCGGATTGCAGGCCGTTCCGCTGTCGCAGTCGGGTGATCAACTGTATTTCGGGCTGGCCGGCACCAACTCGCTGGCCCAGCGCGAAGTGATCCCGTTCTTTGCCATGGAGCAGGAGGGCTTGCTGGAGTATGAATTGAGCCGCCTGATCAACAGTCTGGCCCAGCCTGACAAATCGGAAATCGGCGTTATTTCCGGGCTGCCGATGTCCGGTGGCATGAATCCCATGACTGGCCAGGCCAGTCCGCCGTGGATGGCCTTCGAGCAGGTGCGGCAGATGTTCGAGCTGCGCGAGCTGGAGCATGATATCGACGAGATTCCGCAGGATCTCGAAGTGCTTTGGTTGGTGCATCCCAAGGCATTGAGCGAGTCGGCGCTATATGCCATCGATCAATTCGTCCTCCGTGGCGGCCGCTTGCTGGCTTTCATCGACCCGCTCGCCGAGGCAGACCAGAGCCAGGAGGCGATGCTTGACGTCATGGCCGACGGCAAGGCGTCGGACCTGGGGCCGCTGCTGGAGCGCTGGGGTGTGCGTTACGATCCGGGCATGGTCGTAGTCGACGCACGCCTCGGCATGTCGGTTGGCCGTGGACAGGGTCAGCTGCCTGCGCGGCATATCGGGTGGCTCGAGCTGGAGCCGGCGCAGCTGAATACGGATGACACCGTTACCGCGCCCCTGAGTTTGCTGACAGTGGGCACCGGTGGTGCGCTGATTCCGCAAGCAAACAGCGAAACGGAGTTCACGCCGCTGTTCTCCAGTACCGCCAACAGCGCACTGGTGTCCAGCGAGCGCTTCACCGCGATGCGTGATCCTGAGGTATTGCTTGACGGCTTCAAGGCAGACGAGCAGACCTATCACTTCGCTGCGCGACTGCAGGGTCCGGCCAAGACGGCATATCCCGATGGCCTTGCCGAGCGCGAGCCAGGCCTGACCGAAGCGGACAATATCAACGTCATGGTGGTTGCCGATACCGATATGCTGAGCGATCGCATGTGGGTACAGGTGCAGGATTTCTTCGGGCAGCGCGTACCTCAGCCCTGGGCGGACAACGGTGGGTTGTTGTTCAACGCGCTGGATAACCTGTCCGGTTCCGAAGCGCTGATCAGCGTGCGGTCACGTGGCGACTTCAGCCGGCCATTCACCGTGGTGGAAGCGCTTCAGCGCAACGCGGAGCAGCGCTTCCGTGCCAGCGAACAGCGATTGCAGCAACAGCTGGCGGAAACCGAGCAGCGCCTGGCGCAGATGCAGCAGAGCCAGGATCCGACACAGCTGAGCGAACTCTCCGCTGAACAGGAGCAGGAAATTCAGCGGTATCTGGATCAGAAGCTGGAAATCCGCAAGCAACTGCGTGATGTCCGCTTCCAGCTGAACAAGGATATCGAGCAGCTCGGCACTCAGCTTAAGGTGATCAATATTGCGCTGGTGCCGGCATTACTCACGTTGGGCGTGCTGTTGTGGTTGTTGGTTGGCCGCCTGCGCCGGCGGTCTGCCTGAGGAGATTCTGCGATGAAAAAGCTGATCGTAGCCTTAGCGCTGCTGACTGTGGCTCTGGTTGTGATTGCCCTGCGTATGCAGGGTAGCGACCGGGTTGCTGATCTGGAAAGCCGCCCGTTGTTGAGCGAGGAACAACTCGCTCAGCTTGCCGAGGTTGAACGCATCACACTGTCGCGTGGCGATGCGTCTGTTGAACTGGTGCGTTCGGGCAAGAACTGGGGCGTTGCCGAACATCACCAATTCCCGGCGCAGCGAGAGCGCCTGGCTGCCTTGCTGCACGCCCTGCGCGGTGCGCGCATTCTTGAGGACCAGACAGCCAATCCCGCGCATCACGCCCGGCTTGGTCTGGATCCGGATGCAGCGAACGCCGAGACACTCGCTGTGAACCTGCTCAAGGGCGACGCGGAAACCACCCTGCTGTACGGCAATACAGTCGGCACCGGTCAGTTGGTGCGCTTTGCCGAGGATGATCAGGTATGGCTGGTCAACCGTCCGCTGAACATGACGGTCAATAGCAATGAGTGGTTGGCTCTCGACGTCATCGATATTCCTATGGAGCAACTGTCCTCGGCACGCTGGGAACATGCTGATGGCGAAATCCTGCAGCTCGACAAGGCCAGGGAAGGGGATTACAACTTCCGTCTGGTCGGGCTGGACCCGGCGCTTCAGGCAGGTAATGAGCGTTGGATCAACAGCATGGTGCTGGCGCTGGCCAACCTGCGGGCGCAAAGTGTCGCGCTACGTGAAGAGCTGGCGTTGAAAGAGCCGCTGCTGCGCATGCAGATGCAAACCTGGCAGGGCGCAAAGCTGCATGCCGACCTGCACGATATCGACGGACGCTATTGGCTGGTGATTGATCGCTTCGTCAGCCCGGAGGAGGTCGAGCTGGAAGTCAACGCCGATGAACGCTGGGCCTATCAATTGGCGATCGGTCAGGTCGAGCAGCTGGTCAAGCGTCACGCGGATATCGTGCGCAACGAGCCGGAGCAGGAGTAACACGTGAGAAAAGCTGCCGGGCCACCCGGCAGCGCGTGTGGGTCAGTCGGGCTGCGCTCAGCCGAGCTGTTGACTGACCCATTGTTTGAATTGCGCTGCAGGCAATGCTCCCGCCATGCGCGTGACTTCCTTGCCCCCACGAATCAGCATCAAGGTCGGAATACTGCGGATACCGTACTGGCCAGCCAGCGCCTGCTCGTCTTCGGTATTGATCTTGACCAGTCTGGCACGAGGTTCAATCGAGGCCGCAGCCTGTTCGAACACGGGAGCGAACTGCAGACAGGGCCCGCACCAGGGCGCCCAGAAGTCGACTATCAGCGGCAGGTCGGCGGAGGCATGGGTGCGGAACTGCGCTGCGTTCAGCGACACCGGCTGGCCGGTAAACAGGGCCTGCTTGCAGACCCCGCAGCGCGGGTCGGCATCCAGCCGGCTGAGGTCGAGGCGATTCTTCCGGTGACAGTGGCCGCAGGCAACGATTATCGGTTGGTTCATCACATCCTCCCCACGTTCAGGGCTTCTGTGCCCAGATGAATTCTGCTTCGCCTTCCTCGTTCACTTTCAGCCAGCGGTCAGCATCGGCATCCCCCTGTTCTTCTGACCAGCCGCCCACCGAACAGCGAACCTCGTGACCCGTAGCCGCCTGAATGGCGCGCGCGCAGTCGAGATCGGTTTCCCAGGGGGTAGCGTCGCTATCGAACCAGACGCTGGCCCATTTCCCCGCCGCTTTGCGCACGATCATCACTGGAATCGCCTGACCGTTCAGCCTCAGGGTGCCGTGCCGGGTAAGGCCGTTCCATGCCTTGAGTTCCAGGCCGTCGAAAGTCTGTTCCAACCAGCTGGTCAGTGCGTCGAGATGCTCTTCACGCAGGTAAATCTCTACATCAGGTTGTCGCACGGATATTCCTCTCAGCAACGTTGCAGCAGAACCATACGCATGGCCACCTCGAGCCCCGAGAGCCCTGAATCCAGCAGGGTCTGCTGGCGTTCGGGACGGCTGCGGAAGCCATGTGGTGTCATGCCGATCAGGCTGGCCAGATCAGCTGGCTTCAGATCAAGAGCATAGCGCAGGACCTCGTCATTGACGATGCGCAGGCCTTCGGGGAGTTGTTTTATCAGCTCGGGCGTCGGATGAATGCTGTCGTAGAGTTTCTCGCGCAGGCTCAGCAGGTGATTGGCGTCAGGGCCAACCAGCAGGATATGCCCGCCAGGCTTTACGCTGCGCAAGCATTCATCCCAGGACCAGGGGCTGAACACGCAGAGCGCGGCGTCGAGACTGCCATCGGCGACCGGCAGGCGCGCGCTGGAGGCGACCATCCACCGGATCGAGCGGCTGCGGCGACAGGCCTTGATGACGGCGTCCTTGCTGATGTCCAGCCCGCCCACGGCGGTTTCGGGCAGGGCCGCGGCCAGACGTTGTGTGTAATAGCCTTCGCCGCAGCCCATATCCAGCAGCGTGCCTGGCGCCCGCTCGGCAAACAGCCGATTGATCGCGTCGCTCACCGGTTGGTAATGCCCTGCATCCAGAAATGCCTGGCGGCACGCCAGCATCCCGGGCGTATCCCCTGGTTGGCGACTGTTCTTGTGCTGAACCAGTAAAAGGTTCAGATAGCCCTGCCGGGCCTGGTCATAGCTATGGCCGTTGATACAGCGCCAGTTGCGCTCAACGGCGGTCAATGGCTCGCGGCAGTGTGGACAGATCAGCTCAAGCATCAGCACAGCAACTGTTCAAGGGTGGCCTGATAGATATCGGTCAGCGTGTCCAGATCCGCTGCGGACACGTGTTCGTTGAGCTGATGGATGGTGGCGTTTAGGGGACCTAGCTCGACGACCTGGGTACCCATGGTGGCAATGAAGCGTCCATCGGAGGTGCCACCAGAAGTCGATGGTTGGGTATCGCGACCGGTGACCTGACGGATTGCCGCCGAGACGCCATTGAGCAGGGCGCCGGGTTCGGTGAGAAAGGGCAGGCCGGAGACCGTCCATTCCAGATCATAATCCAGGCCGTGTTGATCGAGGATATCGGTTACCCGCAGCTGCAAACCTTCGACGGTGGATTCGGTGGAGAAACGGAAATTGATCAGCGCTTCGAGTTCGCCGGGCACCACGTTGGTCGCGCCTGTTCCTGCATTGATATTGGATATCTGAAAGCTCGTCGGCGGGAAGAACTCATTACCTGCATCCCAGGTTTCCTGCGCCAGCGTCGCCAGCGCCGGCGCGGCCAGATGGATCGGGTTGCGTGCCAGGTGCGGATAAGCAACGTGCCCCTGCTTGCCCTTGATCACCAGCCGGGCATTGAGTGAGCCACGCCGGCCATTCTTGACGATGTCGCCGACCGCTTCGGTGCTGGATGGCTCGCCGACGATGCACCAGTCCACTTTTTCGCCGCGCTCGACCAGGGTTTCAACCACCTTGACGGTCCCTTCTGTAGCGGGCCCCTCTTCATCGCTGGTGATCAGAAAGGCAATCGATCCCTTGTGGTCAGGGTGCGCTGCTACAAAGCGCTCAACCGCAACAACCATCGCCGCCAGGCTACCTTTCATATCCGCCGCGCCGCGTCCCCAGAGCATGCCGTCACGTATCACCGGCTCGAAGGGAGGCTGCGCCCAGCGCTCCACAGGCCCTGTCGGCACGACATCGGTGTGCCCGGCGAAGCACAGCACGGGGCCTTCGGTACCACGCCGCGCCCACAGGTTGTTCACGTCGCCGAAGCGCATGGATTCCAGCCTGAAGCCGACCGCCGCCAGGCGCTCGCCCATGAGTGCTTGGCAACCGGCGTCCTCCGGCGTTGTCGAATCGCGGGAGATGAGGTCGCAGGCCAGAGAAAGGGTAGGGGACAGGTCGGTCATGGGCTCGGTTCGCAGGTCATTGAATTCCGCGGCATGATACCAGACTCACTTCTGTTGCCGTTTGATCGCGGCTGTGATCAAACGCGAGGCGTTCTAGCTCCAGCGTGCTTTGCGCCAGGCGCGACGTTGTTTCTTGTCGAGGAACGTCCAGGCCAGCATCCGGCTGTGCTTGAGGCCTTGTGTCATCGGCACCACGCGTATGTCACGCGCGCCCAGATCGCGCAATTGCTGTTGCAGTTCGTCCAGGTTGGCGCCCTTGGAAACCAGGCTGCTGAACCAGAACACCGAGCTGGCGTATTCACTGCTCTCTTTTACCAGGCGACCGAGAAAGCCAATTTCGCCGCCACTGCAGTACAGCTCACTGGCCTGACCGCCAAAGCTTTGGTGCGGCGTGAGCTGTTTGCCGTGTTGTTCCTCAAGATTGCGCCATTTGCGCTTGTTGGCCTGCCGGGCTGTCTGAGCGTCGGGATAAAACGGAGGATTGCACAGGGTGAAGTCGAAGCGCTCCCCGGTGCCGACAATGTTGTGCAACAGCTTGTCATTATCCGGCTGCAGACGCAGCTCTATCTGATCCGCCAGCGATGGGTTGCCATCTATAATGCGCCGCGCGTTCGCCAGCGCTGGTGCGTCAATATCAACCCCTACAAAGCGCCAGCCATAATCACGATTGCCGATCAACGGATAGATGAGGTTGGCACCGGTACCGATGTCCAGGCCCTGTAACGTCGGGCCACGTGGAATCTGCCCGTCGTGACTTTCCCCGATCAGATCGGCCAGGGCATGCACGTAATCGGCCCGGCCGGGCACGGGCGGGCACAAATAACCAGGGGGAATGTCCCAATCCTGAACGCCGTAGTGGTGCTGGAGCAGCGCTCGATTGAGCGCTTTGACGGCCGTGGGGTTGGTGAAGTCCAGGGTGAGGTTGTGTTTCTTGCCCGGTATGAGGTATTCGAGCAGCTCAGGCCGCAACTTGCCCAGCGTCTTGAAGTCGTAGCGGCCCTGGTGGCGGTTGCGCGGATGCAGGGCGGCTGTCGGTTTACGGGATGCGGACTGGCTGGACATGGAAAACTCTCGGAAAAGAACGACAGGATACAGGACGGCGGGATCAAAGCAGAATCGGTGTCATGGCAGTGTAGCGAGCTTCGCCAGACAAGCCCGATCATGCTTCTGCATTTTCATGCACCGCGTCAACGCGGGCTGATCCCTGCCCTGGCAACCAGGTCGCTGCGTTATACTTCGCGGAGTTGATGATGAGGTGCGCATGAGTACAGATGATCCCCGTTTCGGTGGCATTGCCCGGCTGTATGGTAACGAGGGGCTGGCGCGTCTGCGTGACAGTCATGTTGCAGTCGTGGGCATCGGTGGTGTGGGCTCCTGGGCAGCCGAAGCCCTGGCCCGCACGGGTATCGGACAGATCACGCTGATTGATCTCGATGAGGTGTGCCAGACCAATACCAACCGGCAGCTGCCGGCATTGGAAGGGCAGATCGGCCGCCCCAAGGTTGATGTAATGGCGGAACGCTTGCGGGCAATAAACCCCGATTGTCAGGTTAGCGCGATCATGGATTTCGTGACGGAAAGCACCTTGCCCCAGTACATTATTGAAGAGCTCGATGCAGTGGCCGATTGCATCGATAGCGTCAATTCCAAGGTGGCGCTGATTGCCTGGTGCCGACGCAGACGTATTCCTATCGTTACGGCTGGCGGCGCCGCCGGGCAGATCGACCCGACCCAGATCAAGGTGGCGGATCTGTCGAAAACCACCAATGACCCGCTCGCTGCCAAGGCGCGCTCGCAGTTGCGACGCAACCATAACTTCCCCAAGGCCGAGAGCAAACGCAGCTTTGGTGTGCCCTGTGTCTATTCGACCGAACAGTTGCGCTACCCGTCATCCGACGGCGGGGTGTGCCGGCAGAAAACCTTCAATGGCGAGACGGTAAAGCTCGATTGCGAGGGAGGGATTGGGGCCGTTTCGATGGTCACCGGGGCCTTCGGATTGAACGTTTCGGCAAAGATCGTTGAGAGGTTGCTGCGCGGCGTCAAGCTGGACGTATAGCGGGGAGTTAAGGCGGCAGAGACGTTCAGGCATGACCAGACGCCCGGCTCAACCGGGCGTCTGGCGTTCAGGCTCAGTTATGTGCGTGCAGCATATCGTTGAGCTGGATGGCGCTCTTGTTGGTTTTGCATTCAATGGCACCGGTCTGCGAGTTGCGACGGAACAGCAGATCCGTCTGGTTCGCCAGGTCACGGGCCTTGACCGTTTCCACCAGATTGTCGGCATCGTCCAGCAACGCAACCTTGATACCCGCCGTGATGTACAGGCCTGCCTCGACAGTGCAGCGGTCGCCCAGCGGGATACCGATACCGGCATTGGCGCCGATCAGGCAGCCTTCGCCAACAGAGATCACGATGTTGCCGCCACCGGACAGGGTGCCCATGGTGGAGCAGCCGCCGCCCAGGTCCGAACCCTTGCCAACGAACACGCCAGCGGAGATTCGTCCTTCGACCATGCTGGTGCCGGCTGTCCCACCGTTGAAGTTGATGAAGCCTTCATGCATGACCGTGGTGCCTTCCCCGACATAGGCGCCCAGGCGCACCCGTGCGGTATCGGCAATGCGTACTCCGCTGGGAACGACGTACTCGGTCATCGACGGGAATTTGTCGATGCTGTGTACATTCAGGGTCTCACCTTTCAGGCGTGCAGCCAGCTGGCGCTGGGGTAGCTCATTCACATCGATGGCGCCGTGGTTTGTCCAGGCAACGTTCGGCAGCAACGGGAAGATACCCGCCAGTACCACGCCGTGGGGCTTGACCAGGCGGTGCGACAGCAGATGCAGCTTCAGATACGCCTCGGGTGTGGACGAGGGCGCTTCGTCAGTTGCCAGAACGGTTGCTACCAGCGGCTTGTTGCTGCTGGTCAGCTGAGCGACAAGGGCACCCGTTTCGGCGAAGCCGGCTGCTTCGATGGCTTTGCCCAGTGTCTCGCACTGGCTCGGAGAAACGGCTATTGCCTGGTTGCCGCCTTCGTAGCCGAGGTGCTCAGCCACTACCTTCAACAGCGCGCTGTCAGGGTTGAGCAGGGGCTGGGGGTAGAACACCTCCAGCCAGTCACCTGCACTGTTCTGGGTTCCGATGCCGAAGGCCAGGCTGAAACATTCGCTCATGGGGGTATTCCTTTGCATGGTTCGTGGAGATCAATCGAAAGCGCGTGCGTAAAGCTCGGGCTTGAAGCCCACCAGGCGTTCCGAGCCGATATCGAGTACCGGTCTCTTGATCATTGAAGGGTTGGCTTGCATCAGTGCAACAGCCTTGTCGGTGTCTATGTCCTGCTTGTCTGCGTCGGCAAGCTTGCGGAAGGTGGTGCCTTGACGATTGAGAATCTTTTCCCAGCCATGCTCGTTGCACCAGGCATTGAGTCGCTCAGCGTCGATGCCTTCCTTCTTGTAATCAAGGAAGCGATAAGCAATGCCCTGCTCGTCGAGCCAGGTACGGGCTTTCTTCATGGTGTCGCAAGCCTTGATGCCGTACAGGCAAATCGGGCTGGCGTCACGGCTGGATAGTTCGTCAGACACGGGCGTCTCCCTAAAGGCCGGGGCCGAAAAAACGAGGGCCGGATTATGCCACGTCGGTGCTGCGGCTGTCAGGCAGCGTGCAATTCAGAGACTTTCCACGAAGCGCCGGATGCGTTGCGCAGCCTCGATGCAGTCGGCCAGCGGCGCGACCAGCGCCATGCGCACGCGTCCGGCACCCGGGTTATAGCCGTCCACGTCACGTGACAGATAACGCCCCGGTACCACCGATACGTTTTGCTCGGCAAGCAAGCGGCGAGTGAAGCTCTCATCATCTATCGGTGTTTTCGGCCAGAGATAGAAGCCTGCATCCGGACGTTGTACGTCGAGCACGTCACCGAGAATATCCAGCACCGCGTCGAACTTGGCCTGGTATTGCTCGCGGTTATCCTCCACGTGTTTCTCGTCCTGCCAGGCAGCAATACTCGCCAGCTGGGTCTGCACCGGCATGGCGCAGCCGTGATAGGTCCGATAGGTCAGGTAAGGTTTCAGCAGATTGGCATCCCCGGCGACGAATCCTGAACGCAGGCCAGGCAGGTTCGAGCGTTTGGACAGGCTATGAAATACCACGCAGCGGGCGAAGTCATTCCGGCCCATGTCGGCACACGCCTGCAGCAGACCGACCGGAGCCGGCTGGCCAGGCGTGTAGATTTCGCTGTAGCACTCATCCGAAGCGATGATGAAGTCGTGCTGATCAGCCAGGCGGATCAATTGCTGTAGTGTTTCCAGGTCTATCACCGCTCCGGTGGGGTTGCCCGGCGTGCAGATGAACAGCAGCTGGCAGCGCTGCCAAACGTCTGCGGGAACGGCCGAGAAATCAGGCACGAAGTGATTGGAAGCATCACACGCCAGATAGTGCGGCTCTACCCCGGCCAGAAACGCTGCGCCTTCATAAATCTGATAAAAAGGATTCGGGCTGACTACCAGGCCCTGCGGATCACGCCTGACCGCGGCCTGTGTAAAAGAAAACAAGGCTTCGCGGGTGCCATTCACCGGAATCACATTGGCATCGGGACTCAGACTGCCGGCCGGCAGATCGAAGCGGCGGGTAAGCCAGTCGGCGATGGAAGTGCGCAGCTCCGGGGTGCCAGCGGTGGTCGGGTAAACCGCGGCCTTGGCGAGATTCTGGCTCAGCGCATCCAACACAAACTCGGGCGAGGCATGCTTGGGCTCACCGATGGATAGCGCGATCGGGCGCAGCGCCGGATTGGCTACGACGTCGACGATCAACGCACGCAGTTTCTCGAACGGGTAGGGCTGCAGGCGTTGCAGATCGGTGTTCATCCGAAGATTTCCTTAATGCCGGGTCGCGATGTCATGCGAGCGGTTGTGATCAGATTGATAGTTGGAACCCAGGGTTTCGACAATGGTGGACTGCAGGCTGGCGCACAGATCCGGGTCCGATAACGGCTCATTGTTGGCATCGGTGAGGACGAATACGTCGTCTACACGTTCGCCCAGCGTGACGATTTTGGCGTTCTGCACGCTGATATCGAAATCCAGGAAAATCTTGCCCATGCGCGCCAGCAAGCCCGGACGGTCAGGTGCGCTGAGCTCGAGGATTGTGTGCTGACCGCCGTGATCGTTGAAGATGGTGACCTCGGGCGGAAAGGCGAAATGCTTGAGCTGGCGCGCGACGCGGCGCTGAATGATGGACGGATAGGAGTCAGGATCAGACAGTGCGTCAACCAGGCCCCGTTTGATCTGCTTGATGCGCTCAGGATTGTCGCCAATGGATTCGCCGTCGGCGTCCAGAACGATGTAGTTGTCCAGGCTGAACCGCCCCGTCGAGGTAATGACGCGGGCATCCTGAATGCTCAGGTTGAGCTGATCCATCGCGGCAACTGTCACGGCAAACAGGTCGTTCTGCTCGGGGGTATAGATGAAGATCTGCGTCGCTCCTTCAAACTCGCGCTGAGCGGTCTCCTTGATCAGCACTAGCGGTACGTGCTTGTCGGCATGCTGCGCGATAGCTTCGGTGTGCCAGGCGATATCGTTGGCGGTATGCCGAAGGAAATAGTCTTCTCCCAGGTGCTCCCAGAGCGCCTCGACGTCTTCTTCGTCTATGCCGCTACGCACCAGAATGTCCAGCGCCGCCTGCTGGGTCTGATGGATATGCTCGTCCCGGTTGGGCGGATTTTCCAGTCCGCGGCGCAGCGCTCGCTTGGTTTCGGTATACAGCTGACGCAGCAGGGAGGCGCGCCACGAATTCCACAGGGTCGGGTTGGTGGCGTTGATATCGGCGATGGTCAGCACGTACAAGTAATCCAGGCGTACCTGATTGCCCACGCGCAGCGCGAAATCATGAATGATCTGTGGATCGGAAATGTCCTTGCGCTGCGCTGTAGTGGACATCAGCAGATGATTGCCCACCAACCAGCTGACCAGATGGGTATCCCACGCGGGCAGCTTATGGCGTTTGCAGAAAATTTCGGCATCCACGGCGCCCAGCTCGGAGTGGTCTCCGCCCCGGCCCTTGGCGATATCGTGATATAGCCCGGCCATGTACAGCAGATCCGGCTTGGGCAGGCGATTGAATATGCGCCATGCCAGCGGGTACTTCTCCTGGTAATCAGCGTATCCCAGCTTGCGCAGGTGCTTGATCAGGTTGAGCGTATGCGCGTCGACGGTATAGATGTGAAAGAGGTCGTGCTGCATCTGTCCGACGATCTTGCCGAACTCAGGCAGGTAGCGTCCCAGAATCCCGTAGCGATTCATTCGTCGCAGATTGCGATGGATGCCCTGCCGGCAACGCAGCAACTCGATGAACAGGCTGGTGTTCTGGATATCGCTGCGAAAATCATCGTCAATGAGATGCCGATGGTCGCGTAATAGCCGGATAGTCCCCGCGCGCACGCCACGTATCTCAACGTGCTGGGCCATCAGCAGGAAAATCTCAAGCAGCGCGGAGGGGGTGCGTTTGAAAACCTGCTCGTCCGTTACCTCAATGTAATGATCGCGGATGCGAAAACGGTCATTGAGCGGGGTGATGTCCGCAGCTTCGGCATCGCGCAGCAGAATCTCCTCGAAGTGCTGCATCAGCAGATCATTCAGCTGCGACAGAGACATCACCACCCGGAAGTAACGCTGCATGAAGCTTTCGACGCCGAGCTTGGTGTCGTTGTCTTCATAGCCGAGCAACTGGGCGAGGGCGCGCTGATGGTCGAACAGCAGGCGATCTTCAGCGCGGCCCGCCAGATGGTGCAGCGCGAAGCGTACCTTCCACAGAAAAGCCTGGCCGGATGCGAGGATCTGATACTCGGGCTCGTTGACGAAGCCACGGTCAACCAGCTGACGCAGGTCGCTGGTACCGAAATGACGGAGTGCCACCCAGCCAATGGTCTGGATGTCACGCAGGCCACCCGGGGAGCCTTTGACGTTGGGTTCCAGGTTGTATTCGGTGTCGTTGAACTTGGCGTGGCGCGCCTGCTGTTCCGCCCGCTTGGCGCGGAAGAACTCAGCGTCACTCCACATCTTATCGGTGCCGATGTTGGCGATCATTGCCTGGCGCAGGTCTTCGTCGCCGGCCAGGGTGCGCGACTCCATCAGATTGGTGATGACGGTAATGTCGGCGCGTGCCTCTTCCTGACACTGGGCAACCGAACGCACACTCTGTCCCACTTCCAGCCCTATGTCCCAGAGCAACATCAGAAATTCTTCGATGGAGTCGCGGTAGGCGTCTGCGTTGTCGTCACGCAACAGAATCAGAAGGTCGATATCGGAATGGGGGTGCAGCTCACCGCGACCATAACCGCCGACGGCCAGCAGGGCGATATTCGGATCCTGCGCGCAGGCCAGCCGGCTCCAGGCCTGGGTGAGTATCTGATCGGTAAACCAGGCCCGGTCGTGCACCAGCTTGCGTATGTCGCGGCCGCCATTGAAGCGCACTTTGAGGACGTGGTCGGCATGCTTGATAGCTTTCTTGAAGGCGGCGACAGGGCTGCTCTTCAGGGCCAGCTCAGCTTGAAACTGGCCCCGGTCGAAAAGTTCGTGATCCACGGTAATGCCCTCGGTATGGCGTGCGCCGCTTACCTGAAGCTCTCTTCCTTACGCAGGGTAAGTACTTCATAGCCATCGGCGGTGACCAGTACAGTGTGTTCCCACTGCATGGACATCTTGCGGTCCTTGGTGATGGCGGTCCAGCCATCGCCCAGCAGGCGGGTTTCGGCGCGGCCCTGGTTGATCATTGGCTCGATGGTGAAGGTCATGCCTTCTTTCAGTTCGATTCCAGTGCCGGCGCGGCCATAATGCAGCACCTGGGGCTCTTCGTGGAATACCTTGCCGATGCCGTGACCGCAATATTCGCGCACGACACTGTAATGATTGGCGTGAGCGTGGGTCTGGATCACGTGGCCGATGTCTCCGAGGCGAGCGCCGGGACGGACCACCGAGATACCTTTATACATACATTCCTGCGTGACCCGGGCGAGCCGCTCCATCCACTCGGGCACATCACCCACCAGAAACATCTTGCTGGTGTCGCCGTGGTAGCCATCCTTGATAACGGTAACGTCGATGTTGAGTGCGTCACCGCTCTTCAGTGGTTTCTCGTTGGGGATACCATGGCAGACGACGTGGTTGATCGAGGTGCATATGGACTTGGGGAAAGGGATCCGGTCGGGCGCGCCACCGTAGTTCAGAGGGGCGGGGATGGCCTTCTGCACGTTGACGATGTAGTCGTGGCAGATACGGTCCAGCTCTTCCGTTGTAACGCCCGGTCTGACATGCTCACCGATCATCTCCAGGACTTCAGCGGCCAGCCGACCAGCGATGCGCATACCGGCGATATCTTCCGGAGTCTTGATGGTAACTGTCATTGGTTGGGCTCTCTCGATTACGACGCCTGAACTGGCGTGGGGGCTAAACAAGCTCCGCAGTTTATCAGACATGCAGGGGGGTGTTCACCAGCCATGCGGGAGGTAGGTGTGATGACCGTCCGGCAACTTCTTATTTCCGCAGCTCTCTCGATATGGTATAAAGCGCCGCGCCTGGGAGAACTCAACTATCTGCACTCAGGCGAAAACTGAAACCGCACACGTATCGACACATTGTCCTGGGTGCCCTTCGGGGTTGGACTCTGGGATACGTGGAGGCTCAACCCGATATATATTTGGAGCTGTCATGACTCAAGTATCAATGCGCGATATGCTGAAGGCCGGTGCGCACTTCGGCCACCAGACCCGTTACTGGAACCCGAAGATGGGCAAGTACATCTTCGGCGCTCGCAACAAGATCCACATCATCAACCTTGAAAAGACCATGCCCCTGTTCCACGACGCTCTGAGCTTCGTTGAAAAGCTGGCTTCCGGTAAGAACAAGGTATTGTTTGTTGGCACCAAGCGCGCTGCCAGCAAGATCATTGCTGAAGAAGCCACCCGTGCCGGCATGCCGTATGTCGATCACCGCTGGTTGGGCGGCATGCTCACCAACTACAAGACCATCCGTGCTTCCATCAAGCGTCTGCGTGACCTTGAAACTCAGTCCCAGGACGGCACTTTCTCCAAGCTGACCAAGAAAGAGGCGCTGATGCGTACTCGCGATCTGGAAAAGCTGGATCGTGGTCTGGGCGGTATCAAGGATATGGGCGGCCTGCCTGACGCAATGTTCGTTATCGACGTTGAGCACGAGCGCATTGCTATCACCGAAGCCAACAAGCTGGGCATCCCGGTTATCGGTATCGTTGATACCAACAGCAGCCCGGACGGCATCGATTACGTCATCCCGGGTAACGACGACGCTATCCGCGCGATCCGTCTGTACGCAGCAGCCATGGCTGATGCTGTGCTGAGCGGCAAGAACAACACCGGCGGCGCCGACGAGTTCGTTGAAGAGTCCGCACCGGCTGCTGAGGCACCTCAGGGCTAAGGGCTCGCGGCGAGGTTCAAGCCGTATTGAAAAGGGGGCTATGCCCCCTTTTTTGCCATATCTTTTTGCAACACTGATACGGCTGTCTGCGAATTTCCCGGGCAGCTCAAAATCAAGCAATTCAGAGGAATATCTCTATGACACAGATTACTGCAGCCATGGTTAAAGAACTGCGCGAGCGCACTGGCCAGGGCATGATGGATTGCAAAAAGGCGCTCAACGCTGCCGGCGGCGATATCGAAAAAGCGATTGACGACATGCGTGCTGCGGGTTCGATCAAGGCTGCCAAAAAAGCAGGCAACATTGCTGCTGAAGGCGCTATCGCGGTCAAGGTTGCTGATGACAACAAGACTGCTGTGATCATCGAAGTCAATTCTCAGACCGACTTCCTGGCGCTGCAGGACGACTTCAAGGGTTTTGTTAATGAGACTCTGGATAAGGCCTTCGCTGCCGGTTATACCGACGCCGCGCCGCTGATCGCTGATCAGGAAAGCGCCCGTGAAGCGCTGGTGGCCAAGACTGGCGAGAACGTCAATATCCGTCGTCTGACCCGCATCGAGGGCGACGTGATCGGCGCCTACCTGCACGGTCACCGTATCGGTGTTGTCGTTACCCTGAATGGCGGCACTGTCGAGCTGGCGCGTGATATCGCCATGCACGTAGCGGCAAGCAATCCGCAGTTCCTTGATCCTTCCCAGGTGTCCGAGGAAGCGATTGCCAAGGAAAAGGAAATTTTCCTGGCGCTGAATGCCGAGAAGATTGCCGGCAAGCCGGATAATATCGTCGAGAACATGGTCAAGGGCCGGATCAACAAGTTCCTGTCCGAAGCCAGCCTGGTTGACCAGCAGTTCGTCAAGGATCCTGAAGTCAAGGTCGGCGAACTGGCCAAGAAGGCCGGTGCCGAGATCGTTTCCTTCGTTCGTTTCGAAGTGGGTGAAGGGATCGAGCGCGCTGAAGTTGACTTCGCTGCAGAGGTTGCGGCTCAGCTCGAAGCGTCCAAGAAGTAAGATCCGTGCCGTTTAACCAGCGCACAGCGGTCGCTCTGAAAGAGCGTCTGTAATAAGGTTGATCAGAGGCTTCCCGCGTAGGCGGGAGGCCTCTTTTTTAGGAAACACTGAACAAGTAATCATCAGGAGTGTCTAGGGATGCGCTGAACAGCGCTCCCATGGTGAGACTTGTTGAGTTTTTTCTCCATTCCCACAGCAGGAGAGTCAAGCATGGCCCAGGTACCCAGCAGTCGCCAGCCCAAATATAAAAGGATCCTTCTAAAGCTCAGCGGTGAAGCGCTGATGGGCACTGAAGAGTTCGGTATTGATCCAAAGGTTCTGGATCGTATGGCCTTGGAAGTGGGGCAGCTGGTAGGTATCGGTGTCCAGGTTGGTCTGGTGATCGGTGGCGGTAACCTGTTCCGTGGCGCTGCGCTGCACGCCGTTGGCATGGACCGTGTCACAGGCGACCACATGGGCATGCTGGCCACTGTCATGAACGGCCTGGCCATGCGCGACGCGCTCGAACGCTCCAATATCCAGACCCGGGTGATGTCCGCCATTACCATGGAAGGCGTTACCGAACATTACGACCGGCGCAAGGCCATGCGCTACCTTGCCGGGGGCGACGTGGTAATATTTTCCGCCGGGACCGGCAACCCCTTCTTTACCACTGATACTGCTGCCTGCTTGCGCGGCATCGAAGTGGACGCCGATGTGGTCCTCAAGGCCACCAAGGTCGACGGGGTGTACAACGCTGATCCGATGAAAGACCCGAACGCCGAACGTTTCGATAAGCTGACCTACGACCAGGTCCTGGATCTCAAGCTGGGTGTGATGGATCTGACTGCCATTTGCCTGATCCGCGATCACAAGATGCCGTTACGGGTATTTAACATGAACAAGCCCGGCGCGCTGCTGAATGCAGTAGTAGGAAGCGCCGAGGGAACTCTGATCGAGGACTAGTAATGATCAACGAAATCAAGAAAGACGCGCAGGAGCGCATGAAGAAGTCGGTGGAATCGCTGGAGCATGCCTTTGCCAAGATTCGCACTGGTCGCGCTCATCCGAGCATTCTCGACACGGTCATGGTCTCCTACTACGGAGCCGATACGCCGCTACGGCAGGTCGCCAACGTGAACGTTGAAGATTCCAGAACGTTGGCGCTTACCGTTTTTGACCGGAGCATGATTCAGGCCGTTGAAAAGGCAATCATGACGTCTGATCTGGGCCTTAATCCGTCCACCGCCGGTACGACCATCCGCGTGCCGATGCCGGCTCTGACTGAAGAAACCCGCAAGGGCTACACCAAGCAGGCTCGCTCCGAAGCCGAGAACGCCCGCGTAGCGGTGCGGAATATCCGTCGTGATGCTTTGGGTCAGTTGAAGGATCTGCAGAAAGAGAAAGAGATCAGCGAGGACGAAGAACGTCGTGCCGCTGACGAAGTGCAGAAGCTGACAGACAAATTCATCGCCGAGGTCGACAAGGCATTGGAAGCCAAGGAAGCGGATCTGATGGCCATCTAAGGAAGCCTCTGAAGAACGTAGCGAGCGTCAGGCAAGGCGAAATCCGACAAAACGCGCACCGGCTGGGGTACCAGCGTACGGGTTGCAAATGCGCATTTGAGTGGGTTTCAACACAGCATGACTGCGTGCAGTCGTTATTCAGGGTCATCCTGCGGTCCTCATCCCAAGTGATGATATGAAACAACAGACAGTAATCAGCCCTTCATCACCCGACAATCCGCGGCATGTTGCGATCATCATGGATGGTAACAACCGCTGGGCACGCAAACGCTTCATGCCTGGGGTGGCAGGTCACAAGGCAGGTGTCGACGCCGTCCGCGCGGTGATCGAGGTGTGCGCCGAAGAAGGCGTTGAGGTGCTTACCTTGTTCGCCTTCTCCAGTGAGAACTGGAGTCGTCCTGAAGAGGAAGTCGGCGCGCTGATGGAGTTGTTCCTGCGCGCGTTACGGCGCGAAGTACGCAAGTTGAGTGAGAATGGCATTCGCCTGCGCATTATCGGTGACCGTTCCAGATTCTCGGCTGAACTTCAGAAGGCCATGGCAGATGCCGAGGCGGTGACAGCGAAGGGTCGCCGTATGACTCTGGTCGTCGCAGCGAACTATGGCGGTAAATGGGACATGGCTCAGGCTGCCAGAGCGCTCGCCAGTGACGCGGCGGCTGGCCGGATTGATCCGGCGAACATCGCGGAAGACGACTTTCAGGCTCGCTTGAGCACGGCAGAATGGCCTTTGCCTGACCTGTGTATCCGTACCGGTGGTGAGCGACGCATCAGCAACTTCCTGTTGTGGCAGCTCGCGTACGCCGAGCTGTATTTTTCCGATCTGTACTGGCCGGATTTCAAGCATGAAGCCATGCGCGGCGCGTTGGCCGATTTTGCCGGTCGTCAGCGTCGTTTCGGTAAAACCAGCGAACAAATAGCGGCGGAATCCTGATGTTGATGCAGCGAGTGATAACCGCGGTGGTCCTCGCGCCGCTGGCCGTCGCCGGCTTTGTTTTGCTGGATGGTGCCTGGTTTGCATTGTTTGTCGGCGCGATCGTGACGCTGGCGGCCTGGGAATGGGCGAGGCTGGGCGGCGAAACAACGCAGAAAGGTCGGATCATCTACGCGGTTGCGGTCGCATTGCTGCTGGTGGGGCTGTACCGGGACAGCTGGCCTGCGCAATATGTCCTGTTTCCGGCGCTCGCCTGGTGGATCGTCGCTACGCTACTGATCATGCGCTATCCCAAGGGGCGCGGTTTGTGGGCCGGATCAATGATCTGCCAGTTATTCGGTTTGCTGGTATTGCTTCCAGCCTGGTATGGCCTGGTCTGGCTCAAGGCACAGGACAATGGCCTATGGTTGATTCTGGCGACCATGGTCCTGGTCTGGGGCGCTGATATCGGTGCCTATTTCGCGGGTAAGACCTGGGGTCGCCGCAAGCTGCGCCCCGCGGTGAGCCCTGGCAAAACCCTTGAGGGATTGTTGGGTGGCGTGCTCTTCACCCAGCTGTTGACGCTGATCGCTCTGATCTATCTGGGTTGGAGTGCAGGCTCGGTGGTTCTGGGGCTCCTCGGCGCGCTGCTTGTTGTGTTGTTCTCAGTCGTAGGGGATCTGACCGAAAGCCTGTTCAAGCGTGAGCAGGGCCTCAAGGACAGCAGTAATCTGCTTCCCGGACATGGCGGCGTAATGGACAGGGTCGACAGTCTGACTGCAGCCATACCGGTCTTCGCCCTGTATTGGTTGTTTATCGGGAGTACGCTGGGGTGACGCCTACCTGGATCAGCGTATTGGGTGCCACCGGCTCGATCGGTGTCAGTACTCTCGACGTTATAGCCCGGCATTCCGATCGCTACAGAGTGTTTGCCCTCACCGGGCACAGCCGTATGCGGGAATTGGCCGAGCAATGCATGACGCACCAGCCGCGTTATGCCGTCGTGGCCGATGAATCCCAGGCTAAGGCGTTGCAGGCCACGTTGTCCGCCGCGGCATCGTTGACTGAAGTGCTGTATGGGCCAGAGTCGCTGGCCTGGGTCGCAGCGCACGAACAGACCGATGTCGTAATGGCTGCCATCGTCGGGGCGGCCGGTTTGCAACCGACCATGGCAGCGGCGCATGCCGGTAAAAAGGTTCTGCTGGCAAACAAGGAAGCCCTGGTTATGGCCGGCGCCTTGTTGATGGACGCGGTGAAGACGTCCGGTGCGCGGTTGTTGCCTATTGATAGCGAACACAACGCCATATTCCAGTGCATGCCCGAGCGCTATGCGGACGGGCTTCAGCGTGTGGGCGTGCGGCGTATTCTGCTGACTGCTTCCGGCGGGCCTTTTCGTGGGTTCAGTCGTGAACAGCTGGAAAGCGTAAGCCCGGAACAGGCTTGCGCTCATCCAAACTGGTCAATGGGCCAGAAGATTTCAGTGGACTCGGCGAGCATGATGAACAAGGGCCTGGAGCTGATCGAGGCCTGTTGGTTGTTCGATGCCCATCCGGCGCAGGTTGAAATAGTGGTGCACCCGCAGAGTGTTGTGCACTCGCTGGTCGATTATGTCGATGGATCGGTTTTGGCTCAGATGGGAAACCCGGATATGCGCACGCCCATTGCCCATGCGCTGGCGTGGCCTGAGCGGATTGATTCGGGTGTCAGCCCGCTTGATCTGCTCAGTGTTGCCCGTCTTGATTTCGAAGCGCCGGATCCAGAGCGCTTCCCTTGCCTTCGTCTGGCCAGGCAGGCTGCCGAAGCCGGCGGTACCGCCTGCGCCATTCTCAATGCGGCCAATGAAGTGGCGGTAGAAGCCTTTCTGGCGCGGCGCATTGGCTTTACCTCGATCCCTGTTATTATCGAGCACACCCTGAGTCGTCAGGCTTGCGAGCCTGTACGGGATCTCGAGCACGTTCTACAGGCCGATCGTCTGGCGAGACAACACGCCGCTGACTGGTTGGCCCTCCAAGATTGAACCGGAGTTGTCCGCGCGAGCGGAACCTCCGAAAGAGGCGTTAAATGGATCTGCTTTTCACTCTCCTTGCTACCATCGTAGCCCTCGGTCTTCTGGTCACTATCCACGAATTTGGTCATTTCTGGGTCGCCAGACGTTGCGGCGTAAAAGTGCTGCGGTTTTCAGTCGGTTTCGGTAGCGCGCTGTTCCGCTGGCACGATAAACGCGGTACCGAGTATGTGATTGCCGCCATACCGCTCGGCGGCTACGTGAAGATGCTGGATGAGCGTGAAGGGCCGGTTGATCCTGCTGAAATGGATCAGGCTTTCAACCGCAAGGATGTGAAACAGCGTATTGCAGTGGTGGCCGCTGGACCAATCGCCAACTTCCTTCTGGCCATGGTTGCCTTCTGGCTTATCGCGGTATTCGGGGTGACGACCGTTGCGCCGGTGCTGGGCCCTGTCACGCCGGGCAGCGTGGCCGAGCGCGCTGGTTTGAATGAAGGCCTGGAAGTCATCGAGATAGACGGGGTTGAAACCCGGAGCTGGCATGACGTCAATCTGCAGCTCATTCGTCGTCTGGGAGAAAGTGGACAACTGCAGCTACTCGGGAAAGAAGAGGGCAGCAGTGTTCCCCAGCGTTATACGCTCGAGCTACAGGACTGGCTGCGCGGTGCTGATCAGCCCGACCCGATCAGTGCGCTGGGGTTGACCAGCTGGCAACCCCAAATCGCTCCGCGCCTGGGCGAAGTGAGCGAAGATGGCGCAGCCTACGCGGGCGGGCTGCGTAAAGGCGATCTGATTCTGGCGATCAATGGCGAGCCCGTGACCGACTGGGTGCGCGAGGTCGTTCCGGCTATTCAGTCCAATGCTGGTGAGACGCTGTCTTTTGATGTCCAGCGAGAGTCTGAGCGGCTGTCGATCGAGGTGGTGCCAGCCGTTCGCTCTGCCGAAGACCGACAGGTCGGGTTCATTGGCGCAGGGGTGGATGCTTTCGAATGGCCCGAGCATATGATCCGCACCATTGAATACAATCCCCTGATGGCCATTCCTGTCGCGGTCAATAAAACCTGGGATATGACCGTACTGACCCTGGATTCGTTGAAGAAAATGGTTACCGGGCTGGTCTCGGCAAAAAACTTGAGTGGCCCGATAACCATTGCTAAAGTGGCGGGCGCTTCAGCCAAGTCCGGTCCGGAAAGCTTTCTGAGTTTCATCGCTTATCTGAGCATCAGTCTGGGGGTGTTGAACTTGCTGCCTATCCCCGTGTTGGATGGTGGGCATCTGGTTTATTACACAGCCGAATGGATCAGGGGCAAGCCGCTGTCCGAGCGAATTCAGGCCTGGGGGTTGCAGGTCGGCCTGACGCTGATCGTGGGTGTAATGGTGTTCGCCATTTATAACGACATCAGCCGACTGGGCGGGTGACGCGCAAGATGGCCTGGCACCGTAGTTTTTAGTACAGCTACCCGAGCTGTCGTACGCGGCAGATATTATATAAACAGTTAGTCAGAACGGATTTCATGAAACGTTACCTATTGCCTGCGCTACTGATGACACTCCTGGCGCCGGAAGTTTTTGCCGATGCTTTCCGGATCTCCGATATTCGCGTCAATGGGTTGCAGCGGGTGTCTGCTGGCAGCGTTTTCGCTGCGCTGCCCCTCAACATCGGCGATGAGGTCGATGACCCGGAGCTGGTCGATGCCTCGCGCTCGCTGTTCCGTACTGGCTTCTTCGAAGACATCCGGCTCGGCCGCGATGGTGATGTTCTGGTTATTACGCTTGTCGAGCGCCCCTCTATCTCATCCATCGAGCTGGAAGGTAACAAGGCGATCAAGAGCGAAGATCTTCTCAATGGTTTGACCATGGCCGGACTCGCTGAAGGCGAGATTTTCCAGCAGGCAACGCTTGAGGGGGTACGCAATGAACTGTTGCGTCAGTACGTCGCCCAGGGTCGCTATTCAGCCGATATTGAAACCGAAGTGATAGCCGAGCCGCGCAACCGTGTTGCTCTGAAGATCATCGTCGATGAAGGTTCGGTGGCATCGATCAAGCATGTCAATATCGTCGGTAACAGCGTTTTTCCCACCGACGAGCTGGTAAATCTGTTCGAGCTGAGCGCGACAGGCTGGTTTTCGTTCTTCCGCAACGACGACAAGTATTCCCGGGAAAAACTCTCCGGTGATCTGGAGCGGCTTCGCTCTTACTATCTGGATCGCGGCTACATCAACATGAATGTAGCCTCGACCCAGGTATCTATCACTCCGGACAAGCAGAACGTTTACATCACCGTCAATATTGACGAGGGCGACCGCTACACCGTCGACGAGGTCAAGTTGTCAGGCGATCTGGTTGTTGATGAAGAGGAAGTGCGCAAGTTGTTGCTGGTAGAGCCGGGGCAGGTATTCTCCCGTCAGGTGATGACCGCCAGTTCCGACCTGATCAGCCGCCGGCTGGGTAACGAGGGTTATACCTTCGCCAACGTCAACGGCATTCCCGAGATCAACGAAGAGGACCAGACCGTATCGGTTACCTTTGTCGTGGACCCGGGTAATCGCGCCTATGTAAACCGCATCAACTTCCGCGGCAACACCAAGACCGACGATGAAGTGCTGCGTCGTGAGATGCGCCAGATGGAAGGTGGCTGGGCTTCTACGCATTTGATTGACCAATCCAAGGTACGCTTGGAGCGTCTGGGCTTCTTCAAGGAAGTCGACGTTGAGACCGTTCCGGTACCGGGTGCAGAAGATCTGATCGACGTGAATTACTCGGTCGAAGAGCAGCCCTCCGGCTCGATTACTGCGAGTGTCGGTTTCGCCCAGGGTACTGGTCTGATCCTCGGTGGCTCGATCAGTCAGAACAACTTCTTCGGCTCGGGTAACCGCGTCAGCTTCAGCGCTAATCGCTCCGAATACCAGTCTGCGTTGTCGTTTGGTTTCATGAACCCGTACTTCACCGCTGACGGTGTGAGCCTTGGCTACAACGCCTTCTACCGGACCACCGACTATGACGAGCTGAACTATGACTTCACCAGCTATGCGGTGGACTCCTATGGGGGCGGGTTCAATATCGGTTATCCGATCAGCGACACCTCGCGTCTGTCCTTTGGTCTGAGCGCGCAGAAGGACGACATCAAGGAAGGCATCTACACGGTAGAGGAGATAAGTCGTTTCCTCGATACCGAAGGTAACTCGTTCACCAACTTCAAATTCAATGCCTCGTGGTCGCAGTCCACGCTGAACCGTGGTGTCTTCCCGGATCGCGGTTCGTCCCAGTCGCTGGGACTTGAGACGACCATTCCGGGGAGTGATCTGTCGTTCTATAAAATTGACTATCGGGGCCAGAAATTCTTCCCGATGTCAGATAGTCTGACGCTGCGCCTGCACACCAATCTGGGCTATGCCGAGAGCTACGGCTCCACCACCTTCGTGCCTTTCTACGAGCATTATTATGCAGGGGGCATCGGTTCGGTGCGGGGCTTCCGCGATAACTCGCTCGGCCCGCGTAGTACGCCCAATAGCGCTGACCCGGACAAGGACCACTTGCCCTTCGGTGGTAACGTGAAAATTACCGGGGGGGCGGAACTGATCTTCCCGGTGCCTTTTGTGGAAGATCAACGCTCACTGCGCACTGTGCTATTCCTCGACGCGGGTAACGTATTCGATACCAACTGTTCGACTACAAGCCTGCAATACGAAGGTGGGGCTGAAAACCCGGGTTGCGGCGATATCGATGCAGGCGAGATTCGATACAGCGCCGGCGTGGGCCTTTCGTGGCTGACCGCGCTGGGTCCGCTCGGATTCAGTCTGGGTACGGCGCTTAACGATGAATCCGAAGATGACACCCAGTTCTTCCAATTCACCTTGGGCCAGACATTCTAAGCCGGCTCGAACCAAGCTTAATCAGGAGTAGGTCAAGTGCGTAAGTTAATCAGTGTTGCAGTAATGTCAGTCATGGCGCTTGCCTGTTTTCCGGCCATGGCAGAAATGAAAATAGCTGTGCTGGATTACCAGATGGCGTTGCTCGAATCGGATGATGCCAAGAAGTATTCAGCGGATGCAGAAAAAAAATTCGGTACGCAGCTTCAGCGTTTGCGTAACCTCGAAGCCGAGGCCAAGCGTCTGCAGGAACGGATGCAGCGTGACGGTGAAAAGCTCAGCCAGACCGAGCTGGAAAAGCTTGAGCTGGAGTTTCGCCAGAAGGCCCGTGAATTCCAGACCCAGTCCAAGGAGTTGAACGAATCCAAGGCCGCGGCTGATCGGGAAATGCTCGATTCGCTCAAGCCCAAGCTGGACAAGGCCGTTGAAAATGTTCTGAACTCCGGTAACTACGACCTGGTCATCGACCGTAGCGCTGTTGTAGACGTCAAGCCCGAATTTGACATCACCCGTCAGGTGATTGAACGCCTGAACCGCTGAGGCAATCATGACTGATGTAACCCTCGCGCGTCTGGCTGAAAAGCTTGGCGCGCGCCTGGTAGGAAATGGCGAAAAGGTTATCCACGGCCTGGCGACACTGCAGGACGCCGGTCCCGGGCAGCTGAGTTTTCTCGCCAATAGCCGTTACCGCAAGATGCTCGGCACAACCGGGGCCGAGGCCGTGTTATTGAAGGAAGCTGACGCGGCGGGCTACTCCGGCAACGCACTGATCGTTGACGACCCGTACCTTGCCTACGCGCGTATATCCCATCACTTCGATCCCAAGCCGCGACGGACGCCCGGCGTTCATCCGTCTGCCTTTGTGGCGGAGGATGCGCAGGTCGATCCGGGCGCGTCGATCGGTCCCGGGGCAGTTATTGAGTCCGGCGCGGTGATTGGTGCAGGGGTGACCGTTGAGGCGCTGTGCTATGTCGGTGCCCGTAGCACAGTCGGGCAGGGCGGTTGGCTGGGACCGCGGGTTACGCTTTATCACGATGTAATGATTGGCGAACGCGTATCGATCCAGGGCGGCGCGGTGATTGGCTCTGAGGGCTTCGGCTTTGCCAATGAGAAAGGGCAGTGGCAGAAAATCGCCCAGATAGGCGGCGTAGTCATTGGGGATGATGTGGAGGTCGGTGCCAACACCACCATCGATCGTGGCGCGATATCCAGCACCACCATCGGTAACGGGGTGAAGCTGGATAATCAGATTCAGATAGCGCATAACGTGCAGGTCGGCGATCACACGGCGATTGCCGCCTGTGTCGGGATCTCCGGCAGTACGCGCATAGGCAAATACTGCACCATCGCTGGAGGGGTAGGAATGGTTGGTCACATCGAGATATGTGACAACGTTTTCATCAGTGGCATGACGATGGTGACCCGTTCCGTAACCGAGCCGGGCGCTTATTCCTCCGGTACAGCAATCCAGCCGGCCGCAGAATGGAGAAAGTGCGCCGCACGCTTCCGTCAGCTGGATACCATGTTCAAGCGGATGCAGCAGCTTGAAAAAGAGCTTTCGTCGGTGACCTCAGGGGCTTCGGGTTCATCTGAATCCTGATCAGCGCGGACGCGCTCAATTTATTGCAAGGCATGCAAACCAATGGATATCAAAGAAATACGAGAATACCTGCCCCACCGCTATCCCTTTC
Source organism: Pseudomonas sp. gcc21 (assembly GCF_012844345.1). NCBI lineage: Bacteria > Pseudomonadati > Pseudomonadota > Gammaproteobacteria > Pseudomonadales > Pseudomonadaceae > Pseudomonas > Pseudomonas sp. gcc21. The sequence continues at coordinate 3,826,883 of NZ_CP051625.1, forward strand.
TGCTGGTAGATCGGGTGGTGGAGCTGGATCTCGAGGCGAAAAAGATCCGTGCGTACAAGAATGTCTCGGTCAATGAACCCTTCTTCAATGGTCATTTTCCTCAGCATCCGATCATGCCCGGCGTGCTGATTATCGAGGCAATGGCTCAGGCAGCAGGTCTGCTCGGGTTCAAAATGATGGATGTAAAAAGCGATGAGGGAACGCTTTATTACTTCGTCGGTTCTGACAAACTCCGCTTCCGTCAGCCCGTGGTGCCGGGTGATCAGTTGGTGCTCGAAGCGCAGCACCTCAGTAATCGGCGCGGCATCTGGAAGTTTGCCTGCCGTGCAACGGTAGACGGCAAGGAAGCCTGCTCCGGCGAAATCATCTGTGCGGAACACAAGGTATGACTGGTATTCACCCTCAGGCTATCGTTGACCCGGCTGCGAAGCTGGCCGACGACGTCGAAGTTGGCCCCTGGACCTATATCGGACCGGACGTCGAGATTGGCGCCGGGACCGTTATCGGTCCGCATGTTGTTATCAAGGGGCCGACCACGATCGGCAAGGGGAACCGGATATTCCAGTTCGCCTCTGTGGGTGAAGACTGTCAGGACAAGAAATACAACGGCGAACCAACCCGCCTGGAGATAGGCGATCATAACGTCATCCGGGAAGGTTGTACCCTGCATCGCGGTACCGTGCAGGATCGCGGCATCACCAGCATCGGCAGCCATAATCTTTTGATGGCCTATGTACACGTCGCACATGACTGCGTGGTCGGTAATAACGTCATCATGGCCAACAATGCGACCATTGCTGGCCATGTGCACGTGGGCGACGGGGTGATACTCGGCGGCTACACCACCGTGCACCAGTTCTGTCAGATCGGCGCCTGGTCGATGAGCGCGGCCAACAGTGCCGTTTTCAAGGATATCCCTGCCTTCGTAATGGTGGGTGGCAATCCGGCGAGTGCGCACGGCATGAATTTCGAAGGGATGCGTCGGCGCGGCTATCAGCCGGAAGTGGTTACGGCGTTGCGCCGCGCCTACAAGCAGGTATACCGCCAGGGGCTGACCTTGCAGGAAGCGTTGAAGAATATCGAACCAAGCGCAAACAATTTTCCCGAAGTCGCCCTCTACCGCGACTCCATTCTGGCGTCGACCCGCGGCATTACCCGCTGATCATGGTTGGCTCAGCCGCTTCTGAACAGACACCTTTACGTATTGCTTTGGTCGCCGGTGAGGCGTCCGGCGATACGCTGGGCGCAGGGTTGATCCGCGCGCTTAAGGAGCAATACCCTGACGCGCAGTTCATTGGCATCGGCGGGCCGCGCATGCTTGCTGAAGGCATGCATAGCAGGGTGCCCATGGAGCGGCTTTCCGTCATGGGGCTGGTTGAGGTGCTGGGCAGGCTTCGGGAGTTGCTGCGTATCCGCAAGGATCTTGTCGAATGGCTCAAGCAGCAGCAACCCGATGTGTTTATAGGCATAGACGCACCTGATTTTGCGTTGGGCGTCGAGCTTCGCCTGCGCGAAGCGGGCATTCCCACGGTGCACTACGTCAGTCCTTCTGTGTGGGCCTGGCGTGAAAAACGTGTCCTGGGTATCCAGAAATCTACTGATCTGATGCTGACTCTGTTTCCCTTCGAGGAGGAGGTTTACAGACGTCATGGCGTAGCGGTCTGCTGCGTAGGTCATACGCTGGCGGATCAGATTCCGTTGCAGCCGGATAGAGTGGCTGCGCGTGGCACATTGAGTCTGGACGAAGACATGCGAGTCGTTGCGCTGATGCCGGGCAGTCGTAACGGCGAATTGCGCAAACTGGGCCTGTTGTTTCTGCAGACGGCAGCCTGGTGTCTTGAACGCCAGCCCCAGTTACGTTTTATCATGCCGTGCGCGAGTCCTGAGCGTAAAAGCCAGATGCAGAGCATCATCGCCGAGAGCGGCCTGGACCTGCCGTTGACGCTGCTCGACGGCCAGGCGCATGAGGTACTTGCCGCCTGCGATGCGGTGTTGATCGCGTCGGGGACCGCAACGCTCGAAGCCATGCTCTTCAAGCGGCCGATGGTTGTGGCTTACCGCATGGCCGGATTAACCTTTCGTATACTCAAACGGCTGGTCAGGGTCGGGCATGTGTCGCTTCCCAACTTGTTGGCAAAAAGGGAAGTGGTCCCCGAATTCCTGCAGGATGACGCGACGCCTGACGCTATGGGCGCTGCACTGTTGGAACGGCTCGGGCCCACACCCGAGCGGGAAGCCACCCAGGCAGAATTCATGAAGCTGCATCAGATGCTGCGCCGTGACGCAGACCGTTCTGCGGCCGACGCGGTCATCGAGCTGCTGAAGGAAAAGGGCAGGTTGGTATGAATCAGATCGTAATGGACTGGATTGTTCCTGAGGGTGAAATCGTCGCAGGTGTCGATGAGGTTGGCCGCGGCCCACTCTGCGGCGCAGTCGTAACGGCTGCGGTCATTCTCGATCCGCTCAATCCGATCGAAGGCTTGAACGATTCAAAGAAACTCACTGAAGCGCGCCGCGAAGAACTTTTCCCGCTTATCCAGGAGCGCGCGCTGGCCTGGTGTATAGCCCGCGCGGATGTTGAGGAAATAGACAAACTCAACATTCTCCACGCGACCATGTTGGCCATGCAGCGCGCTGTAGAAGGATTATCGGTACGCCCGGATCGCGTGCTGGTAGACGGTAACCGTTGTCCGATCCTGCCCATGCCCAGTGAGCCGGTCATCAAAGGTGATAGCCGTGTGCCGGCGATCGCGGCTGCATCCATCCTGGCGAAGGTCGCCCGCGACCGCGAGCTGGTTGAAATGGATCTGCTCTATCCCGGCTACGGCCTCGCTCAGAACAAGGGCTATCCGACAGTGCAGCATCTGGCAGCGTTGAAAGAACTGGGCGCGACCGTGATACATCGCCGCTCATTTGCGCCGGTGCGTGAGGCGCTGGGTTTGGTATTGCCGTCTTCATTGCAAGACTCGGAATTTGAAGCTGTCGAATTGGTTCGCTGATTCACCGAGTGAGCTTGCGCGAGGCGATAGGCCGCGCCGACACGCTGCAAGTACGTCCCTGTAAGCTTGTCGATGGCATCCCTGCCATCCGACGGGCGACTCGCTCGGATCCAGCATTACAACCAAAGCACTGATAAACGGATGTTCGGAGCCAGCTTTCGCGAGGCGACAGGGCCGCGCCGACACGCTGCAAGTACGTCCTTGTAAGCTCGTCGATGGCATCCTTGCCATCGCACGGTCGACTCAACCCTGTCGCCTCGCTACGCAGGAGAGCTCTGAATTGCCGGAAAGTTTTTTGGGAAGCGAGCCTGCCGCCCGTACCGCTGCCCGATCAAGCCCGCGTCCGAGCCGGATGGAGCAAGTGTTGAAAACAGGGATGTTTTCACCAAGCCCCCAGGGAAGGGTTTACGGCGTCTTGCGGAATCCGGCGCGGAGGTGGAGCGATTAACCGCAGCCTCGCCGAAACCAACCTGCACAAGACACTCAGTAAAATCTCGACCGACAAACCAGACCCGTGGTCGCTGGCTCGATTCGCCCCCCGCCGTTACAATCGCTCCCTTGCCGTTCGCATCTGAAACAGGATCTTCAATGAGCTTCTCCTTCGTCCACCTGCGTGTCCACAGTGAATATTCCCTCGTGGACGGTCTGGTCAAGATCAAACCGTTAATTAAGGCGGTGGGTGAGGGTGGTATGCCTGCTGTGGCGGTCACTGACCAGAACAATATGTGCAGCCTGGTGAAGTTCTACAAGGCCTCCATGGGCGCGGGTATCAAGCCCATCTCGGGCGTCGATATCTGGCTGGTGGGCCGGGATGACGAAAGCAGTCTGACGCGCATGACGCTGCTGTCGATGGACCGGCCCGGCTACCGCAACCTTACCGAGCTGATTTCTCGTGGTTATACCGAAGGGCAGAAAAACGGTTTGGTAACCATCCGCCGGGAATGGATCGCCGAAGCCAGTGAAGGTGTGATTGCGCTATCCGGAGCGAAGGAAGGCGAGATAGGCCAGGCATTGTTATCCAACAATCCGCACGAAGCTGACGAGTTGCTCAGCTACTGGATGGATGTATTTCCGGGCCGTTTCTATCTTGAGCTGCAGCGCACCAGTCGCCGTAATGATGAGGAACACGTGCATGCAGCCGTTGCGCTGGCTACGCGGCTGGACTGCCCGGTCGTTGCCACCAACGACGTGCGCTTTCTCAAGCGCGAGGACTACGAAGCCCACGAAACGCGCGTGTGTATCGGGGAAGGGCGGGCGCTGGATGATCCCCGCCGGGTTCGTCAGTACAGCGAAGAGCAGTATCTGAAGTCGCCTGAAGAGATGGCGGAGTTGTTCTCGGATATTCCGGAAGCCCTGGAAAACAGTGTCGAGATCGCCAAGCGTTGCAACATCGACGTGCAACTGGGCACCTATTTCCTTCCGGAATTCCCGATTCCCGAAGGCATGACCATCGAAGAATACTTCCGCCAGGTGTCCTTCGAAGGGCTGGAAGAACGCCTCAAGGTCATCCTGCCGCCTGACACCCCGGATTATGATGCACGCCGGCAAGTGTATGTTGACCGCTTGAACTTCGAGCTCGACATCATCAATCAGATGGGCTTTCCCGGTTACTTCCTGATCGTGATGGACTTCATCAAATGGGCCAAGGGCAATGGCGTGCCGGTTGGGCCTGGCCGTGGGTCCGGGGCAGGCTCGCTGGTGGCCTATGCGCTGTTGATTACCGATCTTGACCCGCTGGCCTATGATCTTCTGTTTGAACGCTTCCTGAATCCCGAGCGGGTTTCCATGCCCGACTTTGATATCGACTTCTGCATGGAAGGGCGCGACCGCGTCATCGACTACGTAGCAGAAACCTACGGCAGGAACGCGGTATCGCAGATCATCACCTTTGGCACCATGGCCGCCAAAGCCGTGGTGCGGGACGTAGCGCGTGTGCAGGGCAAGTCCTACGGACTGGCCGATAAGCTATCGAAGATGATTCCCTTCGAAGTCGGCATGACGCTGGCCAAGGCCTTCGAGCAGGAAGAAATTCTGCGGGAATTTCTTGCGGCGGACGAGGAAGCCCAGGAAATCTGGGACATGGCGCGCAAGCTGGAAGGCATCACCCGTAACGTCGGCAAGCACGCCGGGGGCGTGGTAATCGCGCCCACCAAACTGACTGATTTCGCGCCGCTGTATTGCGATGAAGCCGGTGCGGGCCTGGTGACCCAGTTCGATAAGGACGATGTGGAGGCAGCCGGTCTGGTGAAGTTCGACTTCCTCGGCCTGCGGACGCTGACGATCATCGATTGGGCGATGGAGACGATCAACCGCGAGCAGGCCAAGAACGGCCTGGAGCCGCTCAATATCGACTTCATCCCGCTGGATGACGCGCCGACTTACCACATGCTGCAGAAGGCCGAGACAACGGCGGTTTTCCAGCTTGAATCCCGTGGTATGAAGGAGCTGATCAAAAAGCTCAAGCCGGACTGTCTGGAAGATCTGATCGCACTGGTGGCATTGTTCCGCCCCGGTCCGCTGCAATCGGGCATGGTTGATGACTTCATCAACCGTAAGCACGGACGCGAGATCGTCTCCTACCCACACCCGAATTATCAGTACCCGGGCCTGGAACCAGTGCTCAAGCCCACCTACGGCATCATCCTGTATCAGGAACAGGTGATGCAGATTGCCCAGGTGATGGCGGGTTACACCCTTGGCGGCGCGGACATGCTGCGGCGTGCGATGGGTAAGAAAAAGCCTGAAGAGATGGCCAAGCAGCGGGCGATCTTCCTGGAAGGCTGCCAGAACAACGGTATCGATGCGGACCTTGCGGGCAATATCTTTGATCTGGTGGAAAAGTTCGCCGGCTACGGGTTCAACAAGTCGCACTCGGCGGCGTACGGTCTGGTGTCCTACCAGACCGCCTGGCTCAAGGCCCACCATCCGGCGGCGTTCATGGCCGCGGTGTTGTCGGCGGATATGCACAACACCGACAAGGTTGTCACGCTGATCGAAGAGTGCCGCAGTATGCGGCTTCAGGTAAAAGCACCGGATGTGAACCTGTCCGACTACAAGTTTACGGTCGACGAGTCCGGCGCTGTCGTCTACGGGCTGGGCGCTATCAAGGGCGTGGGCGAAGGGCCGGTGGAAACTATTGTTCAGACGCGCCGCGCTGGTGGCCCGTTCACTGATCTGTTCGACTTCTGTGCTCGGGTGGATCTGAAGCGGATCAATAAGCGCGTGATGGAAGCGCTGGTGCGCAGTGGCGCGCTGGATTCGATGGGTCCTTTCTTCGATACCGAGCAGGCTGCTTATCTCAAGCAGGTGGATCGCAACCGAGCCGCGCTGTCCGCGGCCATGGAAGAGGCGATGGCTGCGGCGGAACAGACCGCCAAGAGTGCGGACAGTGGTCATGACGACCTGTTTGGCGAATTGCTCGGGCCTTCTGCTGAGCGTGACGTGTTCGAGAATTATCGCCGTGTTCGCGAGTGGAGCTTCAAGGAGCGTCTGCGCGGAGAGAAGGAGACACTGGGTCTATATCTGACCGGGCACCCGATCGACGAATACGAGAAGGAAGTGCGGCGGTTCGCTCGCCAGCGAATTATTGACCTTAAGCCCTCCCGTGAGGGTCAGACCATTGCAGGTCTGGTATTCGACCTGCGGGTAATGAAGAGCAAGCGCGGTGACAAGGTCGGCTTTGTGACACTGGACGACCGGTCAGCCCGTATCGAGGTGTCGCTGTTTGCGGACGCTTTCCAGGCGGCCCAAGCGCTTCTGCAAAAGGACGCCTTGCTGGTAGTGGAAGGAGAGGTTGCCCAGGATGATTTCTCCGGTGGCCTGCGCATGCGCGCCAAGCGGGTGATGAGTCTTGAAGAGGCACGAACCAGCCTGTTGGATAGCGTACGCATCAGAATGAACACGCAGCGGCACGGCCCTGATTGTTTATCGCAACTGGCCGGGCTGTTACAAAAACACAAGGGCGGTTGCGCGGTCACGATTGATTTTCAGCGTCCCGACGCTGCGGCGCTGCTCAAGCTCGGGGACGAGTGGAAAGTCGAACCTGCAGATGAGTTAGTCCAGAGCCTGCGTGACCAGCTAGGGAAAGACAGCGTCTCTTTGCACTACAGATAACCGCGACCTCGGCCGCCGGCCTGCTCGACGCAGGTCAGGCATTCCCGTAAGGTAACGCAAAAAATCGAATGCCCAGCATGGGCCACGCGGATGATGTACGCCTATGAGCAAAAGTCAGAATTACCTCGAATTTGAACATCCCATCGCCGATCTGCAGGCCAAGATCGAAGAGTTGAGGCTGGTGGGTAGCGATAATTCGCTGAATATTACCGATGAAATCACCCGGCTTCAGGACAAGAGCAAGTCTCTCACCGAGAGCATCTTCTCCAATCTATCCAGCTGGCAGGTCGCGCAGATGGCGCGGCACCCGCAACGTCCCTATACGCTGGACTATATACAGCACATCTTCACCGATTTCGAAGAAATGCATGGCGACCGCCATTTCGCTGATGATGCAGCGATTGTCGGTGGTATGGCGCGCCTGGAAGGCCGGCCGGTCATGGTTATCGGTCACCAGAAGGGCCGCGCGGTGAAAGAGAAGGTTCGACGCAACTTCGGCATGCCCAAGCCCGAGGGCTATCGCAAGGCGTGCCGTCTGATGCAGCTGGCTGAGCGCTTCAAGATGCCGATTCTCACCTTCATCGACACGCCCGGTGCCTATCCCGGTATCGATGCCGAAGAGCGCGGTCAAAGTGAAGCGATTGCCTGGAATCTGCAGATCATGTCTCGCCTGAAAACCCCGATCATCTCCACGGTGATCGGCGAAGGCGGCTCGGGCGGAGCGCTGGCAATTGGTGTCTGTGATCGGCTGATGATGTTGCAGTATTCGACCTATTCGGTGATCTCGCCCGAGGGTTGCGCGTCGATTCTGTGGAAGAAGTCCGAGAAGGCGGCTGAAGCCGCAGAAGCCATGGGTATCACCGCTGCGCGTCTGAAGGAGCTGGGTCTGGTTGATAATCTCATCCCCGAGCCGCTGGGTGGCGCGCATCGTCAGCCGGAAGAAATGGCGGCACGGATCAAGGCACAATTGCTCGCCGAGTTGGCTGCACTCGACAACTATTCTGCCGAGGCCTTGCTGGATAGCCGTTATGATCGTCTGATGGCTTTCGGCATCAAATAATCATGTTCACCCCGCAGGCGCTGCACGAACAACTGGCGCACTGCGTGGAAGCTCCGGTCTGGTGGCTGGGGCTTTCTGGCGGTCTGGATTCGATGGTGTTGCTTGAGGCGCTGACGCAGCTCGGCAAAACCTGCCCACTGCCTCCCGTTGTCGCCATCCATGTTCACCACGGTTTGCATCCGCTTGCAGACACATGGGCCGAGCATTGCGAACAGCAATGCGCATTGCGCAAGGTTCCGCTGCATATCAAACGGGTCCAGCTGGAGGCGGGCGCCAGCATCGAGGCGGCCGCTCGGGATGCACGTTACGAGGCTTTCGCTTCACTTATCGGGCCGGAAGATGTGCTCCTGCTTGCGCATCATCTCGACGACCAGCTGGAAACCCTTCTGTTCCGTCTCGTGCGTGGCACCGGGTTGCGCGGGCTCACGGGTATGCCCGCCAGTCGTCGGTTAGGCAGCGGCCAGCTTTACAGACCGTTGCTGGGCTGGCGCCGGAGTGAGCTTGAGTTATGGGGCGGGGAGCAAGGGCTACGCTGGATAGAAGACCCCGCCAATGCCGATGCGCGGTTTGCCCGTACCACCTTGCGTCACCAGGTACTGCCCGTGCTGCGTCAACATTGGCCGATGGTGGACAGCAGTCTGCTGCGTTTGGTCAGACATGTTGAAGAGGCCACCAGCCTGCTTGATGAGCGGGCCGAGCAGGATCTTGATCGTGTACAGGTAATCAGCCAGGACCCGTGGTTACAGCCCTGGCCGGCGTTGGAGCTTGAAGGTCTGCTGACACTCTCCGCCGCACGGCAAAACAATTTGTTGCGGTATTGGTTGCACCAGCATGACAAGCGCATGCCTGATCACCGCCAGTCTGAGGTGGTGTTGAGTCAGCTGAGCGCAGCAGAGGATAGCCAACCAGTCGTGCAGATCGATGATTACCAACTGAGTCGCTCCGCCGGGCGTTTGTGGCTTCAACCGCTCGGAGGTGTCGCTGCGGGCGTGCCGGAGCCTCTGGTCGAGTTCGGCGATACGTTGTTAACCGGGGGTAACGGCGTGTTGTGCATGCAACAGGCCCAGAGCGGGATCTGCTATCGCCCGGGCAACTGGCACATCGGTTACCGTCAGGGAGGGGAGCGGCTCAAGCTGGCGGGGCGACCTCATCGGCCGCTCAAGCAATTGTTCCAGGAGGCTGGCATTCCCGGCTGGTTGCGCCCGGCGGTGCCGCTTTTGTTCTGTGATGGTGAGCTGGTATCGGTGGCGGGGCGCTGGAATGCCGAGGCGTTCAGCGTCGGGAATGCCCAGCCTGGCTGGCAGATCGAGTGGCAGCCGGGTGCGCAATCTTTGCTACCTTGAAGTACAGCTTTTCGGAGGTCTGTGGCTGGCCGGGGAAGGCGCTTTCGGATTGAGCAAACCGGGGGCGTCTGGTATCCTGACTTCCCATCTTGACGAGACTTTGGTCTCCCTTCGATTCCCTGCGGTCGCGGCCGCCTAAACTGTTCAATCTACGGGTTTTTCATGACGCGCTACATCTTCGTCACGGGTGGTGTTGTATCTTCATTGGGTAAGGGCATCGCCTCGGCTTCTCTGGCGGCGATCCTTGAAGCGCGGGGACTCAAGGTCACCATGCTCAAGCTCGATCCCTATATCAACGTGGATCCGGGCACCATGAGCCCCTTCCAGCACGGTGAAGTTTTCGTCACCCATGATGGCGCCGAGACTGACCTTGACCTGGGCCACTACGAGCGTTTCATCAACGCGACCATGTCCCGCGCCAACAATTTCACCGCTGGTCGTGTCTATGAGCACGTACTGCGCAAGGAGCGTCGCGGTGACTATCTTGGAGCGACTATTCAGGTCATTCCGCATATCACCGACGAGATCAAGGACCGTATCATCAAGGGCGCCGGCGATGCCGATGTCGCCATGGTGGAAATTGGCGGTACCGTAGGCGATATCGAATCCCAGCCGTTCCTTGAGGCAATCCGTCAGTTGCGCATTGAAGTGGGTGCCAAGCGCGCCATGCTCATGCACCTGACGCTGGTTCCTTATATCGCAACAGCCGGTGAGACCAAAACCAAGCCGACTCAGCATTCGGTCAAGGAGCTCCGCTCCATCGGTCTGCAGCCTGATATTCTGATCTGCCGCTCCGATCACCCGATCGATTTGTCCTCGCGCCGCAAGATCGCGCTGTTCACCAACGTGGAAGAGCGTGCGGTCATCGGGCTTGAGGATCTGGACAGCATTTACCGGATTCCCTCTGCATTACATGCGCAAGGGTTGGATGACATCGTGGTGGAACGCTTCGGTCTCGAATGCGGACCAGCGGACCTGTCCGAATGGGAACGCGTCGTCGATGCCAAACTGTATCCTGACCAGGAAGTAACCATCGCCATGGTCGGAAAATACATGGATCTGCTGGAAGCCTACAAGTCGCTGATCGAAGCCATCAGCCACGCGGGCATCCAGAGCCGCACCAAGGTCAACCTGCGCTATATCGATTCCGAGGACATCGAGCTGAAGGGCACTTCGCTGCTCGAGGATGTCGACGCCATTCTGGTTCCTGGCGGTTTCGGTCAGCGCGGCGTGGAAGGCAAGATCGCCACCGTACGCTACGCCCGCGAGAACAAGATCCCTTATTTGGGTATCTGCCTCGGCATGCAGGTTGCCGTGATTGAGTATGCGCGGCATATCCTCGGCTGGAAGGATGCCAACTCTACTGAATTTGACAAGACCAGCACCCACCCGGTGGTCGGTTTGATCACCGAATGGCAGACCGCCAGCGGCGACAAGCAATTGCGTGATGAAGGCTCTGATCTGGGCGGCACCATGCGTCTCGGCGGTCAGGATTGTGCGCTGGAGCCCGGTTCACGTGCGCATGAGTGCTATGGCAAGGACGTTATTGTCGAGCGTCATCGTCATCGCTACGAGGTCAACAACAACCTGTTGCCTGATTTGCAGGCAGGTGGGTTGAAGGTTACTGGCCGGTCAGTGGATGGCGCGCTGGTAGAAGTTGTCGAGGTAGGCGACCACCCGTGGTTCGTGGCCTGTCAGTTCCACCCCGAATTTACCTCTACGCCGCGTTACGGCCATCCCTTGTTCAGTGGCTTCGTCAATGCAGCCCTAGCACAGAAGGCGAACAAGGAACAGCGATGACCCAGAAGACAGTCCAGGTCGGTAACATCGACATCGCCAACGACAAGCCCTTTGTGCTGTTCGGCGGTATGAACGTACTAGAGTCCCGCGATCTGGCGATGCGCATCTGCGAGACCTATGTGGAAGTCACCAGCAAGCTGGGCATTCCCTACGTATTCAAGGCCAGTTTCGACAAGGCCAACCGTTCCTCGATCAATTCATTCCGCGGTCCGGGCATGGAAGAGGGGCTGAAGATATTCGAGGAGATCAAGCGGACCTTTAACGTGCCGGTCATTACTGACGTGCATGAGCCACATCAGGCTGCACCCGTGGCTGAGGTCTGCGACATCATCCAGTTGCCGGCTTTCCTCTCCCGACAAACTGATTTGGTAGTGGCGATGGCAGAGACCAAGGCCGTTATCAACATCAAGAAGGCGCAGTTTCTTGCTCCGGCAGAAATGAAGCACATCCTTACCAAATGTGAGGAAGCCGGTAACGATCGCTTGATTCTGTGCGAGCGTGGCTCCAGCTTCGGTTACAACAATCTGGTCGTGGATATGCTCGGCTTCGGCATCATGAAACAGATGGGCTATCCGGTGTTCTTCGACGTGACCCACGCCTTGCAGATGCCAGGCGGGCGCAGTGATTCAGCCGGCGGCCGGCGTGGTCAGGTTACCGATCTGGCCAAGGCCGGCATGAGCCAAGGGCTGGCCGGCCTGTTTCTGGAAGCGCATCCGGATCCCGACAATGCCAAGTGCGATGGCCCTTGCGCCCTGCGCCTGGACAAGCTCGAACCTTTCCTTTCGCAACTCAAACAGCTTGATGATCTGGTCAAAAGCTTTGCGGTACTGGAGACCGCTTGAACTTGTCGCGTAGTAGCTGATCTATTCTCGGACGATTAAATGGAGCACGTAGCAAACATGGCGAAAATCATTGATATCAAGGGTCGTGAAGTTCTGGATTCGCGCGGCAATCCGACCGTTGAAGCAGACGTCATCCTTGACGGAAACATCATCGGCAGCGCCTGTGCACCCTCTGGTGCCTCGACAGGTTCCCGTGAAGCACTGGAACTGCGTGATGGCGATAAGAGCCGTTATCTGGGCAAGGGCGTGCTCAAGGCAGTTGCCAATATCAATGGCCCCATCCGTGAATTGCTGGTCGGTCGTGATGTAGAAGATCAAGCGGGTCTGGACCGCGCCATGATCGACCTAGATGGAACCGAGAACAAGGCCAATCTGGGCGCTAACGCGATCCTCGCCGTATCCCTCGCTGCAGCCAAGGCGGCCGCGCAGTCCAAGGGTGTGCCCTTGTATGCGCATATCGCCGACCTGAACGGAACACCTGGCCAATACAGCATGCCGGTACCCATGATGAACATCATCAACGGTGGCGAGCACGCTGATAACAATGTGGACATTCAGGAGTTCATGGTCCAGCCGGTTGGCGCCAAGACCTTTGCTGATGCCCTGCGTATGGGTGCCGAGATTTTCCATCACCTCAAGGCTGTTCTGAAGGCGCGCGGCCTGAGCACGTCGGTCGGTGATGAGGGCGGTTTTGCACCGAACCTGAGCTCCAACGAAGACGCGCTTGGCGCAATCGCCGAGGCGGTGGCGAATGCCGGATATACGCTGGGTGATGACGTGACCCTGGCGCTGGATTGCGCCTCGAGCGAATTCTACAAGGACGGCAAATACGATCTGGCTGGTGAAGGCCAGGTGTTTGATGCCGCTGGTTTTGCTGATTATCTGGCAGGCCTCTCCGAGCGTTATCCCATCATCTCCATCGAAGACGGTATGGATGAGTCCGATTGGGACGGCTGGCAAGTCCTGACCGACAAGATCGGCGCCAAGGTTCAGCTGGTCGGTGACGATCTGTTCGTTACCAATACCAAGATCCTCAAGGAAGGGATCGACAAGAGCATCGGTAACTCGATCCTCATCAAGTTCAATCAGATCGGATCGCTGACCGAAACGCTGGAAGCCATTCAGATGGCCAAGGCTGCCGGTTACACCGCCGTCATCTCTCACCGTAGCGGCGAGACTGAAGACCACACCATTGCCGACCTGGCAGTGGGTACCGCCGCAGGCCAGATCAAGACCGGTTCGCTGTGCCGTTCGGACCGCGTTTCCAAGTACAACCAGTTGCTGCGTATTGAAGAGCAGCTGGACGGTTCTGCTCCGTATAAGGGCCGTGCCGAGTTTCGTGGCTGATCGCTGATTATTGACGAAACCTGACAGGCGCTGGCATTGTTCAGCGCCTTGTCGTTTCTGGCTCTGGTTCACGAAGCGGGGACTGGTGCAGGTGCTGGCCGGTTGATAGGCTGGCAAGCGGTGCGGATAGGTAACGCCATTGGAGGCGATAAACACGTGAAGTGGCTCTGGGTAATTGCACTGGTAATACTGGCTGGCCTGCAATATCGCTTGTGGGTAGGCGAGGGCAGTCTGGCGCATGTGACTCAGCTCAGCCAACAGATCGCCGAGCAGAAGCGTGAAAACGAACAGCTGCTGGAGCGCAACCGCGTACTGACCGCTGAGGTAATCGAACTCAAACAAGGTCTGGAAACTATCGAAGAACGCGCCAGGAAGGAGCTTGGCATGATCCGCGATGGCGAGACGCTATATCAGCTGAGTTCGGAATAAATGAATGTTTTACCCTTCTGGGTAGTCATCCCTGCCGCCGGTATCGGCTCGCGCATGCAGGCGGACCGTCCCAAGCAATATCTCCCCCTGGCTGGTCGCAGCCTTATTGAACATACCCTTGACTGCTTCCTGAACCACCCCAGCCTGCAGGGTCTCGTCGTCTGCCTGGCTGAAAAAGACCCTTACTGGGCTGGTCTTTCATGTGCGCGCAACGCACGGATTTCTACCGCTCCAGGCGGGCGTGAACGGGCGGATTCAGTTCTCAATGGTCTGGATGCGCTGCTTGGGCAAGGTGCGAAACCCGGAGACTGGGTGCTGGTGCATGATGCGGCGCGTCCCAATCTGGCCGCGAGTGATCTGCACAGATTACTGGAAACGCTTGCCGATGATCCTGTCGGTGGACTGTTGGCGGTCCCGGTGCGCGATACCCTCAAACAAGCTGGCGCAGATCGCAGAGTCACCGCAACCCCGGACCGCAGTATGTTCTGGCAGGCGTACACGCCACAGATGTTCCGACTCGAAACCTTGCACAAGGCATTGTCTGGCGCGCTCGCGGCTGGCGTCGCCATCACTGATGAGGCATCAGCCATGGAATGGGCAGGTCATGCGCCACTTCTGGTCGAAGGGCGTGCTGACAACATCAAGGTTACTCGTCCCGAAGATCTGGATTGGCTTGCCGGAAGCATGTCCGGCGCCGATTGATCAAGCCAGGTTTTCAAGCGCTTCGGGGCCGGGCCCCGACGACAATGGTTCGTCACAACTCGCGCGTTGATAGACAGATACATTGCTCAGGCGTACGAACACATCCAGCTAACCACGGGTTGAAGCTCGTGAACGCGTGGCAGCTCTACCGCGCACTGTCCCAAAGCCCTCATCCATTTATCAGTGATCAGTAATCCTGGCCGCTCATCTAGTTGTGATTTTTCAGATTGACCCGCTGTCGCCGCCTGAATAAGCTGTATATCTATACAGTAAACGGGTGGCCTGTATGCATCGCAGTATTTCTTTTTTCACTCTTGGCGTTCCGCCTGACCACGTGTTCAGGAGAGTGTGATGGGCGCGGTTGTAGCTCTGGACAGGTTGCTGGATCAGCGCCGGATATGGAAAGGCCGGCAGACCAGCACGCAGCGTATCGGCTATCCAACCGGTAATGCCGGGCTGGATGCGCTGTTGCCCTCAGGCGGCTGGCCCCTGGCTGCGTTAAGTGAAATCCTCTTTCAGGCCGAGGGAAGCGGTGAGTTGAGGCTGATATGGCCCACCCTGGCGCGATTGACCCAGGCAGGGGAAAAAGTGGTGCTTGTGGCGCCACCCCATGTGCCTTTTGCGCCGGCATGGCACGCCGCGGGAATAAATCTTCGCCATCTGATGCTCGTCAATGCGCAGGGCGCCGAAGCGCTTTGGGCAGCTGAGCAGTGCCTGCGATCAGGATGCAACGGGGCAGTGCTGTGCTGGCCGCAGCGTGCAGATGATCGCTCCATGCGGCGCTTACAAGTGGCTGCTGAAACAGGGCAAACCCTTGCCTTCGCTTACCGCCCGGCCGAAGAAGCGGTCAATCCTTCCCCCGCGGCGCTGCGTCTGTTGCTAGAGTCAGGATCCAGCCAATTACGTGTTCTCAAGTGCCGTGGCGGTATCGCGCCAGCGACTCCGCTTCCCTTCGCCGCGTTGCAGTGAGTAGTCATTATGCGCTGGGCTTGTATTCTCCTGCCGCAACTGGCGTTGGACGCCGTTCTCCGGACGCGCGACGACCCTGAAGCGCCGCTGGTATTGTTGAGCGGCCCGGCCCAGCGCCGCGTACTGCAAGCCATGAATCCAGCCGCACGAGCGCTTGGCTTGCGTCCTGGTCAGTCTTTGACCGCAGCCCAGGCCATTACTACCGCGTTTGCCTCAGCGGAATATGATCCGGCCGAGATTGAACGCTGGCATCAATTTCTTGCCGCCTGGGCCTATCGCTTCAGTTCGCATGTGAGTCTGCATTACCCGCGCGCTGTGTTATTGGAGGTGCAATCCAGTTACAGCCTGTTTGGTCCCTGGCCGCGTTTCGAGTCCCTGCTGAGAAAGGAATTGACTGAACTGGGCTTTCAGCACCGTATCGTGGTGGCGCCCAATGCGGCTGCGGCGAGGGCCTTGGTCAATTGCCATGATGGCCTCGCTGTGGACGAACAAGAACTACGAAAGATACTGGGCCGGTTACCGGTCGATCGTCTCGGCTTGGAACGCAGCGCTGCCGTCGCCTTCTCGCGCATGGGTATACGCAATCTGGAACAGATTCTGCGCTTGCCCCGGGACAGTATCGCGCGGCGCTTCAGCAAGGATGTACTCATACATATCGATACCCTGCTGGGCGCGCGACACCTTGCGCTGGAATGTTATGCACCGCCGGATTTTTTCGACAGCCGTATCGAATTGAATTTCGAGGTGGAATCGCATCAGGCATTGTTATTCCCCCTGCGTCGCCTGACCTCCGATCTGGCTGCCTATCTGGCAGGCCGGGACAGCGGGGTGCAGCGTTTCACCCTGCACCTGGAGCACCGTGATCGAGAGGACACACTGCTGCCTATCGGGCTGTTGAACACCGAACGTGAAGCCTCCATGTTGTTCGAACTGGCACGCGGCCGACTGGAGCAGTTGCAGTTACCTGAGCCTGTTCTCTCGCTGCGGCTGATTGCGCGGGATCTTCCCGTATTTGTACCCGAGCACCGCGAGCTGTTTTCCGAGCGGGCGCATCAATCGCTTCCCTGGGAACAGCTGCGCGAACGCCTGCGCGCCCGGCTTGGGGATGACGCCGTAACCGGATTGCACATACAGGCTGATCACCGACCGGAACGGGCATGGCAAGCCAGCAACGAGGCTGCTGAATTGGTTGGGCAACCAAGTCAGCGGCTGCGTCCTGCCTGGCTGTTGAGCGAACCGGTGGCCACAGAGTTCGCTGGATGCCAGATTCTGGCAGGGCCTGAACGCATCGAGTCCGGTTGGTGGGATGGCGGAGATATCCGCAGGGATTATTACCTGCTCAGAACTCAATCCGGCCAACTGGCCTGGGCCTATCGGCGGGTGGGCGATTCCGGGCCCTTGATGCTGCATGGATGGTTCGCATGACCGGTTATGCCGAACTGCATTGCCTGTCCAATTTCAGCTTCCAGCGTGGCGCCTCCAGCGCCCTGGAATTGTTTGAACGTGCCCGGGGGCATGGCTATCGCGCATTGGCCATTACCGATGAATGCACACTGGCGGGCATCGTCCGCGCCTGGCAGGCCGCACGGCAAACTGGCGTCCCGCTCATAGTCGGCAGTGAAATGCAGGTCGAGGCCGGTCTCAAGCTGGTTCTATTGGCGGAAAATCTGCTTGGATACCAGAACCTCTGCCGGCTTGTAACGGTTGCCCGAAGGCGCGCGCCCAAAGGCGAATACAGACTGGAACGAAGTGATTTTGATGAATCACTAACCGGTCTGCTGGCGCTTTGGATACCCGAACAGCAAGCGACCCCTGACATCGGATACTGGCTCAAACAGCATTTTCCCGATCGGTTGTGGCTGGCTGTTGAACTGCATCGTGGGCCGGATGATGCCAGGCGGCTGGATCAGTTGCTGGGGCTTGCCGCGTCTCTGGAGATTCCTGCCGTGGCATCAGGCGATGTGCATATGCATGCCCGCGGCCGTCGCGCATTGCAGGACACCATGACCGCCATCCGTCATCACTGCACGGTAGCCGAAGCCGGGCAGCATCTGTTTCCCAATGGCGAGCGACACCTGCGTCCTCAACCCATGTTGTCCGAGCTGTATCCCGATGAGTTGTTAGCCGAAACCCTGCGTATTGCCGAGCGTTGTACCTTCGATCTTGGTCAGCTGCGTTATCAATATCCGCGTGAGTTGGTTCCGGAGGGCCAGACCGCAGCCACTTGGCTGCGCATCTTGACCGAGGAGGGCATGCGCTGGCGTTGGCCTGAAGGTGCGCCGGATAAAGTACTGCAGCAGATCGAGGCAGAGCTCGACCTGATCACTGAGATGCACTACGAGAGTTATTTCCTGACAGTGCACGACATCGTCCGTTTCGCCCGTAGTCGCCATATTCTTTGTCAGGGCCGCGGCTCGGCTGCCAACTCGGCCGTGTGTTTCGCGCTGGGCATTACCGAAATCGATCCGGCCCGGATGAACATGTTGTTCGAGCGGTTCATCTCCAAGGAACGTAACGAACCGCCGGATATCGATGTGGATTTCGAGCACGACCGGCGTGAAGAGGTCATCCAGTACGTCTTCAACCGCTATGGCCGCCGCCGCGCTGCGCTGACTGCTGTAGCCTCCAGTTATCGCGGGGCCGGGGCGATCCGGGATGTGGCCAAGGCGCTGGGCCTGCCACCCGATCAGATAAGTGCTCTGGCTGATTGTTGTGGCAAATGGAGCAGCAAGGTGCCCTCCGAAGAGCGGCTGCGTGAGGCAGGCTTTGATCCAACTAATCCTGTGCTACAGCGGGTATTGACCCTGACCGGCGAGCTTGTCGGCTTTCCGCGGCATCTGTCCCAGCATCCAGGCGGATTCGTCATCTCCGAACAGCCTTTGGAAACCCTGGTGCCGGTTGAAAACGCCGCCATGGATGACCGTACCATCATTCAGTGGGACAAGGACGATCTGGATGCGGTGGGTCTGCTCAAGGTGGATATTCTGGCCCTGGGTATGCTCAGTGCGCTGCGCAGGACCTTCGATCTGCTGCGCCTGCATCGTGGACGGGATCTGACTTTGGCGACCATTCCCGCTGAAGATTCTGCTACCTACGAGATGATCAGTCGGGCGGATACTGTTGGCGTTTTCCAGATCGAATCGCGGGCACAGATGGCCATGCTGCCGCGACTCAAACCCAGAACCTTTTACGATCTGGTCATCGAAGTGGCGATTGTTCGGCCCGGCCCGATTGTCGGCGATATGGTGCATCCCTATTTGCGCCGGCGAAACGGCGAGGAGCCGGTGACGTATCCATCTGAAGCCCTGCGTCAGGTATTCGAGCGCACCCTTGGCGTGCCGCTGTTTCAGGAGCAGGTGATGGAGCTGGCAATCGTAGCGGCGGGTTACACCCCCGGCGAGGCAGACCAGCTGCGCCGTTCCATGGCCGCCTGGAAACGCCTCGGGGGTCTGGAACCTCATCAGAAACGCCTGACCGAAGGCATGCTCGCACGGGGCTATACACGGGAATTCGCCGAACGCATTTTCGAGCAGATCAAAGGATTCGGAAATTACGGCTTCCCGGAATCCCATGCAGCCAGTTTTGCTCTGCTGACCTATGCCAGCTGCTGGCTGAAATGTCATGAACCGGCGGCCTTTATCTGCGCATTGATCAACAGCTGGCCCATGGGTTTTTACAGCCCCGACCAGCTGCTACAGGATGCACGGCGCCACAGCATTGAAACTTTTCCGGTGGATGCCCGTTACAGTGATTGGGACTGTACCCTTGAGCCTGGGCGGGGCGGGGAGCTGGCCATACGACTGGGGCTGCGAATGGTGCGGGGATTTCGCGAAGAGGATGCCCAGCGGATCACAGCTGCCCGCAGCGACAAGCCTTTCTCGGATACGACTGATCTGGTCCAGCGCGGTCGCCTTGATAACCGTGCACGGGAACTGCTGGCTGATGCGGGGGCGCTACGCGGGTTGGCTGGTCACAGACACAAGGCGCGCTGGGCGGTTGCCGGGGTAGAGCCGCAACTACCGCTTTTTGCCGGACTGCCCTCGGCACAGGAACAAGGTGTTGTGTTGCCGTTACCGCAGGTCGGTGAAGACCTGCATGCCGATTACGCCACCACGGGTACGACGCTTGGCCCGCATCCCTTGAGTCTGCTGCGCAGACAACTCAGGATGCGACGTTGCCGTTCTTCAAAGGAGCTGAAAAAGCTGGAACATGGCCGCCCCGTCATCGTTGCAGGCCTGGTCACCGGCAGGCAGAAGCCCGGTACGGCCAGCGGCGTGATCTTCGTCACCCTGGAAGACGAGTACGGAATGATCAATGTGGTCGTCTGGCATGATCTGGGCGAGCGTCAACGCAAGGAGTTGGTTGGGTCAAGGCTGATGCAAGTGAAGGGCCGACTGGAAACCGAGAAGGGCGTAGTTCATGTCATCGCCCATCACCTGACCGATCTTACCCCGATGCTGGATGGCCTGGATGTGCGCAGCCGGGATTTTCATTGAACGGCGCAACACTGCAACTAGAACCAGTGGGCAGGGCTCAACGTGCAGGAGATGCTGCATGTATACGCCAGCACCTGTTCAGAATTCAGCTCGGCACTGCGATGCAATGCGCCGACGCTGAGTGTGACAAGAAGAACAGCCGCTAACGCGACCACGAAAAACGAACTCATCAGATTGTCTTTCATGAGCGAGGCCTACATCGTAGTTCGTATATTTTTGCCGTTCGCGTTTTGCGTGCGAGGCATTTCGGGTAGTCAGACAGTAGTACGCCCGAGGTAAAGAATCTACATCTGAATGAAGCAATGTTGTTTTTATTGTTTGAGTACTCCAGCTGCCCGGACGTCCGGGCAGCACCGAGTTCAAAGACTGTAATGGCGCAGCTCACGCGCAATCAGCAGCCGCTGAATCTCGCTGGTTCCTTCATAAATTTGCGTAATCCGTGCATCACGATACAGCCGTTCGACGGGGTAGTCCGCCAGATAGCCGTACCCACCATGAATCTGGATGGCTTTGGAACACACCTCTTCAGCCATCTCACTGGCAAACAATTTGGCCTGGGAGGCTTCGGACAGGCAGGGCTCACCGGCGGTGCGCAGCCGCGCGGCATGCAGGATCATCAACCGCGCTGCGTTCAGCTTCATGTGCATGTCGGCAAGCATGTTGGCGACGCTCTGATGTTCCGTCAACGCCACGCCGAACTGGGTGCGATCCCGCGCATAGGCTAACGCCGCTTCAAAAGCGGCACGCGCGATTCCCAATGCCTGCGCCGCGATGCCTATCCGGCCACCCTCCAGGTTGGACAAGGCGATTGCCAGCCCCTTGCCGCGCTGACCGAGCAGATTCGCTTCAGGAATCCGGCAATTATCCAGGCTAACAGCGCAGGTATCCGAGCCGCGAATGCCCATCTTGTGTTCCATACGCTCAATCTTGAAGCCGGGGTTGTCGGTAGGCACCAGAAAGGCCGACAGACCTTTCTTGCCGAGTTCCGGATCCGTCACCGCGAAAACAACTGCCATCCCGGCACGCTTGGCGTTGGTGACGAACTGTTTGGCGCCATTGATAACCCATTTGCCGTTTTCCAACACCGCTCGGGTCCGCAGGTTGTGCGCTTCGGACCCTGCCTGGGGTTCGGTCAGGCAAAAGCAGCCAATGGTCCGCCCTGCAGCCAACGACGGCAGCCAGGCCCTGCGCTGCTCGTCGGTGCCGAACTTGAGCAAAGGGCCGCAGCCGACCGAGTTGTGCACGCTCATCATTGCCCCAGTTGCGCCACAGCCAGCAGAAATCTCTTCGACCGCCAGCGAATAGGCGACGTAATCGGTATAACTGCCGCCCCATTCCTCCGGCACCACCATACCCAACAGACCGAGCTCGCCCATCTGCCGTACTACTGCATCATCAATCCACCCGGTTTTGTCCCATTCGGCGGCACGCGGTGCCAGCTCGCTCTGGGAGAATTGCCGCGCCATGTCGCGGACCATGCGCTGGTCTTCATTCAATTCGATGTCATGCATCATCCGATTCCTGTTTCTGCCGTCTCAGGCTTGCCAACCTATGCTCGGAGCGCTCGGTTCAAAGCCTTCGAAGAAGCTGGCAACCCGATCGCTGCTGAGCTCAGCCAGCGTAGGTGGATTCCAGCGTGGGGCCTTGTCCTTGTCGATAAGCAGCGCGCGGACGCCTTCGACGATGTCGCCCTTGGCAAACCATTGGCGGTCCAGGTGCAGCTCCAGCTCAAAGCACTGCTCCAGCGTCAGCTCACGGCCGCGCCGAATCATTTCCAGGGTGACGCTCATGGCCAGTGGCGAACGGCTTTCCAGCACGGACAGGGTGGTTTGCGCCCACTGCTTGTAGACGTCGCGTTCTTCGCTGGCCAGCGAAGCCTGGATTTCCTGCACGGTGTAGTGGCCGAAGTGGTGATCAATGGCCGGCTGCAGAGCTTCGAGCTCGCCGCCGGACGCCGGGCTGGAAGCGTATCCCTCAAGCAGGGTAGTCAGTTGTTTTCCGGGGTTATCCGACCAGATCGTCTCGCCCAGTTTCCGGTTCAATTCCTGGAGTTGATCGGCGCTCACGCAGTAATCTGCCAGCCCGGTATAGAGCGCATCTGCTGCCCGGACCTGTGAGCCTGTTACGCCCAGATAGATGCCTGTTTCACCAGCCAGACGAGACAGGAAATAACTCCCGCCGACGTCCGGAAAATAACCGATGCCGGTTTCCGGCATGCCCATTCGCGTGCGCTCGGTGATCACCCGGTGGGATGCACCTTGCACCAGCCCCATGCCTCCACCCAGAACAAAACCATCCATAAGCGCCAGAATGGGTTTCGGATACGCATGGATGGCCTGGTCAAGCGCGTATTCTTCTTCAAAGAACCTGCTGTGCAGATCGTCACCCGATTTGAAGCTCTCGTATAGAGCACGAATGTCACCGCCGGCGCAGAAGGCTTTTTCGCCATTGGCGCGTAGAACGACCGCGAGAATCCCTGCATCCTGACGCCACAGGTCGAGTTGCTGTTGCAGCACGCGAATCATTTCCAGCGTCAGTGCATTCAGCCCCGCCGGGCGGTTGAGGATCAAATGGCCAATCTGGTTGCGTACCTCGACCAGTACGGCAGCCTGTTCTTCACTCATGCGTATCTCCGGAAAACAGTTTGATGATGGCGGAGAAATCCAGCCCGCCGTTCCCCTGGCTGCTGAACGTCTGGTACAGCTGCTGCGCCAGACCGCCAAGCAACACCGGTTGGCGTACTTGCCTGGCGGCCTCGGTAGCCAAGCCAAGATCCTTGAGCATCAGGTCAGTGCCAAACCCGCCGGAATACGCCCGTGATGCCGGGGCGCTATCGATCACTCCGGGGTAGGGGTTGTAGGTATCGGAACTCCAGCAGCGGCCGCTGGATGTATTGATGATGCCGGCCAGCACCTTGGGATTCATGCCCAGGGATACGCCCAGATTCATCGCTTCGGCGGTACCGATCATGGATATGGCCAACAACATGTTATTGGCGACCTTGGCCACCTGCCCGTTGCCCGCCGGGCCGCAGTGGACAATGTTCTTGCCCATGTTCTGCAGGATCGGCAGAGCCGCATCGAAGTCGCTCTGCTCGCCGCCCACCATGAACGTCAGGGTGCCGGCCGCCGCTCCGACAGTGCCACCGGAGACCGGCGCATCAATCATGCGGTTGCCGTTCTCGGCCGCAGCGGCGGCGACTTCGCGGGCACTCATCGGGTCAATGGTTGAGCTGTCGATCAGGCGTACCGTCGGCGCAACGTGAGCCAGCAAGCCGTCCTCACCGAGATAAACGGCCTTAACGTGCTGGGCGGCGGGCAGCATGGTGATGATGAGTTCGACGTTGCTCTGCGCGAGCGCGGCGATGCCTGGCGCAGCGCTGGCGCCAGCCTCTACCAGACCGCTCACCGCAGCCTCGGACAGGTCAAATACAGTCAGCTGGTGACCGGCCTCGATGAGGTTGTGGGCCATGGGGCCGCCCATATTGCCAAGACCAATAAATCCGATATTCATGTGAGCTTCCTCATTGTTGTTGTCCGCTCGCGGTACAGCCTTCGGCTCAGGTGTGCTGGAAGTTGGGTGCACGCTTCTCGACAAAGGCCTGCATGCCCTCCGTCTGGTCGGCGGTGGCGAAGAGGGAGTGGAATACCCGCCGCTCGAAGCGCACGCCCTCGCTGAGGCTGGTTTCGAACACGCGGTTAACGCATTCCTTGGTCATCATTACGCTGGGCAAGGACTTTGACGCTATGACCTTCGCGGTCTTCAGCGTTTCTTCCAGCAATTGGTCCACCGGAATGATTCGCGCGACCAGGCCCGCGCGCTCGGCCTCCTGCGCGTCCATCTGGCGCCCGGTAAGGCACATTTCCATCGCCTTGGCCTTGCCCAGAGCGCGGGTCAGGCGCTGGGTCCCGCCAATGCCGGGCAAGACGCCCAGGTTGATTTCCGGCTGGCCGAAGCGGGCATTGTCCGCTGCGTAGATAAAATCGCAGATCATCGCCAGTTCGCAGCCGCCACCCAAGGCATAACCGGCTACCGCAGCGATCAGTGGCTTGCGGCGATTGGCAATTCGGTCGGCGGGGGAGAAGAAGTCATCCAGGTATACCTGCGGATACTGCAGATCAGCCATCTGCTTGATGTCGGCACCCGCAGCAAAAACCTTGCTCGACCCCGTCAGCACCATGCAGCCAATATCGGGGTCCTTCTCGAACTGGTCGAGGGCCTGGTTCAATTCGTCCAATACTTGCGTATTCAAGGCATTCAGCGCCTGAGGGCGGTTCAGCGTGATCAGGCCGACACGGTCCCGTACCTCAACCAGCAAGGTTTCAAAACTCATCGTCTACTCCAGACAGAGCGGGCCGGCATCGCTGCCGGCCCGCATGGTTCATTTGAGGGTGATGGTGGTGTTGACCGCAGCGGCCTGCTCGTCATCATCGAACCAGCGTGCGGTAACGGTCTTGGTCTGGGTGTAGAACGTGATCACCTGTTTGCCGTAAGGACCTAGATCACCCAGCTTGGAGCCGCGTGAACCGCTGAAGGAGAACAGCGGCACAGGCACCGGGATCGGCACGTTGATGCCGACCTGGCCCACGTCGATATCTTCCTGAAAGCGCCGGGCAATGCCGCCTGAACGGGTAAAGATCGCGGTGCCGTTACCATTGGGATTGGCGTTGACGATTTCGATGGCCTCGTCCAGGCTGTCCGCCTGCATCACGTTAAGTACTGGCCCGAAGATCTCCTCGTCGTACACCGCCATGCCCGGCTTCACACCGGCGAGAATGGTCGGGCCCACGAAGTTGCCATCTTCATAGCCCTGCACTGTGGGGTTGCGTCCGTCCAGCACCAGCTCAGCGCCCTGATCCACGCCTTTCTGAATCAGACCATTGATACGCTCCAGTGCGGCGGTCGAGATGACCGGGCCGACATCGGTGCCCGGTTCAACACCGGCATTTACCTTGAGTGTTTGCGCCTTGCGCGCCAGTTCGGGCAGCCAGTTACGGGATTCACCCACCAGAATGATCACCGGTACGGCCATACAGCGCTGGCCAGCGGCGCCGAAGGCAGCACCGACCAGGTTGTTCAACGTCTGTTCCTTGTTGGCGTCCGGCATGACCACGGCGTGGTTCTTCGCGCCCATCATGCACTGCACGCGCTTGCCGGCCTGGCTGGCGCGGTTATACACGTGGGTGCCGACATGCGTGGAGCCAACAAAGGATAGAGCCTTGATATCCGGGTGATCACATAGCGCGTTGACCGCGTCGGCACCGCCATGGATCACGTTCAGTACCCCGGCCGGTATGCCGGCTTCCAATGCCAGCTCGACCAGACGCATGGTGACCATCGGGTCCTGCTCGGACGGTTTGAGGACAAAGGTGTTGCCGGTAGCAATCGCCATCGGGAACATCCAGAGAGGAATCATCGCCGGGAAGTTGAATGGAGTAATGCCGGCGCACACGCCCAACGGTTGCAGCAGGGTGTAGGTATCCACGTCGGAGGCGACGTTATTTGCCAGCTCGCCCAGCTGCAGATTTCCGATAGCGGCGGCATGTTCGACCACTTCCAGGCCACGGAACACATCGCCTTCGGCGTCGGCCAGCGTCTTGCCTTGCTCCGAGGTCAGAATAGCCGCCAGCTCCTTCATGTTCTCGCGGATCAGTTGCTGATACTTGAGGAAGATCCGCGCCCGGGCACCGATGGGCGTCTTGCGCCAGGTCTTGAACGCTTCCCGGGAGCTGGCGACAGCGGCGTTGATTTCCTCCGGGGTGGCAAAGGGCACACGGGCCAGCACTTCCTGTGTCGCCGGATTGATCACGTCGCGCCACTGGTCGGATTTCGATTCGATGAATTCGCCGTTAATCAGCAGCTTCACGGTAGGGACGTTCTGGGTGGTCATGGGGTTCGCCTCGGGCCGTCGCAGGCCTTGTCGTTTGAAAGGTCGTACTGGATAGTAGCAGTGCGTTTTTACATTAAACAATTGGCTCATGCGCAAGGAGCCTCTGCGTTTATGCACAAGGACAGCTGATGGACTGGGATAACCTGCGTTTCTTCCTCGAATTGAGCCGAGCTGGCCGCCTGACTACCGCGGCGCGGCGTCTCGGGGTCGATCACACCACCGTTTCCCGGCGCGTCCAGACGCTGGAGAAGAGCCTCGGCGTAGCGCTTTTCATCAGAGACACAACTGGCTATGTATTGACCGAGGCCGGCCGCAGCTTGCTGCCGCAAGTGGAGCAGATGGAAGGGGCGAGCGTGCGCATCGAGCAGGCGCTGCCCAACCCCGGCGAAAGCCTTTCGGGACAGGTGCGCATCGGTGCTACTGAAGGCTACGGAACGCTGATACTGGGCGGCCAACTCAGTGAACTGAGCCAGCGCCATCCGCATCTGCATCTCGATTTACTGGCGCTGCCCCGGGCCGTTCGCTTGTCACGGCACGAGGCGGACATCGTCATCACCCTGGAGCGGCCCGAGCGGGGCCCCTTCATCATCACCAAGCTGACTGATTACGTGCTGCGGTTGTATGCGGGCAAGGACTATCTGAGAAAGCATGGCCCGATCCGCAATCGTGACGACCTGAGCAAGCATCGCTTCGTCAGCTATGTGGATGATCTGGTGTTCAGCAAGGAGCTGCTGTTTCTCGACGAAATCGCGGGTTCGGGCGCGGTGGGACTACGCAGCACTAGCCTGTTGGCGCAACAGGAAGCCATAGCCGCTGGCGCTGGCCTGGGAATTCTCCCGGCTTTTTCGGCAGATTCAGACCCGCGCTTGCAAGTAGCGATGCCCGAGCAGATCCGGTTTATCAGGACCTTCTGGATGCTGATGCCTATCGAGTTGAAGGATATTGCACGGATGCGCGTGACCTGGGATTTTCTGAAGCAGGCCGCAGAACAGGATCAGGCCCGGTTGCATGGCAAAACGGGCATGCCTGACGCCGGCGGATCCTGACTCTTTCACTCACTCAACCTTTTGGCAGCGTCCAGCTGCTGACACACCCGGTACTTGCCGCTTGTTTCATCCCTCGCCACGCGGGCCACTGCCACCTGCGGGTCGTGGGTAAAAACCAGCCGGCCTTTTGCGGCAACCAGATAGTCGAGCAAGGCTTCCTTTTCTTCGATCAAACCTTCGGGGAACCGGTCGTAGCCCATGGTAATAGGCAGATGTACCCAGGGCGCGCCGGGTATCAGGTCACCCGGGAAGACCACCGGGCCGCCCGGCATGTCAAATTCCGGAATCATCAGGCCGGGCGTATGGCCGTCGCTGAAACGGAAACGCCAGGCCGGCGCGAGCGTTCGGGATTGCTCACCGTCGTTGATCAGCTCCAGCCGGCCGCTGTCCTCCATCATGGTCAGCAGCTCAGGGATGAACGATGCCTGGTCGCGCGGATGCGGCCGTTTGGCACGGTTCCAGTGGCGCTGCCCGGTAACGAAGGTCGCGTTGGGAAACAGCAGTTGCAGCGGCTTGCCAGCTTCCCACTCCGAAAGCAGCCCGCCGGCGTGGTCGAAATGCATGTGAGTCAGCACTACGACGTCAATATCCTCATGCCGCAAGCCTGCTGTGGCGAGGCTTTCGAGCAGCACGTGGCCGGTTTCCACAACGCCGTAGCGCTCCTTGAGTCGGGGCTCGAAAAACGCGCCGATGCCGGTTTCGACCAGAATGTTGCGGCCGTCTTCCTGCACCAGCATGGCACGGCAGCTCAGGCGAATGCGGTTGGCCTCGTCGGTCTCTACCCAGCGTGACCAGAGCGCTTTGGGTGCGTTGCCGAACATGGCGCCGCCATCCAGTCTCTGGCTGTTACCTTCAAGGGTTGTAAAAGTGCGCATGGATGTTTTCCTTTGCGGAGGAATGCCAGGCCTGAGCTTGGCATCTTCAATCATGGAGTTTCGTTGACCGGTCCGGCCTCGTCGGCGAGCTCGCTGGAACCCGCTTCGGTGTCGCTATCGCGGACACTGCGAAAGCGCAGGATATGGGTCCGTTCCACCAGCAGATACAGCACCGCGCCTGCCGCCAGGCCCCAGCCCGCGCCATACACAGCCAATACCACACCCATGGTGCCGGCAACGCCGCGTTCGGTATTGTTGTTCAGCTGTTCAAAGCCAACCATCAGACAGATATAGCCCGTGAGAATCAGCGTCAGCGACAGCGCGATGGGCAGTACTGGCTGAAAGAAGCTCACCAGCGGCAGCATGAACAGCGCGAGAAAGCCGGTAATCCAGAAGGTGCCAGCGCCGCTGTAGATGGAATCCATCGCCTTGCGGCCATACTTGTAACGCTCCGCCATGGTCGCTGCGACAGCGGTCCAGATCGGTCCGGCAAGACCGGGGTAGGGCGCGAAAAAGGCATGCAATCCGTTGCGGATGGCGGTGACGATGTGCGCGCGATCAATGTTGTTCTCGATCACTTCATCCGGGCGTAATTCGTCAGCGCGCTGCATCAATGACTGGCCGACGATGATGTCGCCAAAGGCAATGATGTAGGCGATAACGGCGGTGGGTACGGCGTACAGGAAGATCTGCGGATCCGGAAAGCCGACATTGAACGGCAGGTAGTTCCAGATTTCGCCAAACGCCGGCTGGGTGATGCCCCAACGCACGTCGGGCATCTTGTATTCGCCCACCGCGATGCCAACGATAATGGCTACCAGCATGCCGGGCACCATGCCGTAGTTGACGATCTTGCGCATCATCGGCAGGCGTTCAGTGAGGCCCTTGAAGGATACCGAGAACATCAGATACAGGCAGATCAGGCTGCCCAGCACGAGTGAAATCGGTGTGTTGGCCAGGCGGCCGCCACTGGAGATCTCGCCCATCAAGGCGGCGATACCCGCGCCGATGATGATGCCGCCTTTCATCGAGTTTGGAACGATACGCACCATCACACTGCCGAGGCGGGTCACCCCCAGTATCAGGAAGATCAGGAACACCAGAAACTGCAGTGCGAACAGCGCCTGGATAGCCTCGGGACCGGGTTCGAAATCGCTGAGAAACAACAGTACGACAGGAATAGCAGGCGTGATCCATCCGGGCACCATGGGTACGCCAAGCAGCGCCGGCAGCAGGAATCCGATACCGCATACCACTACATAGGCGAGCGCCACGTCATAGGGCAATCCGAGATATTTTTCCAGCAAGGGGATCATGCCCAGGCTGACCACGAACATGATCAGCGCCTGCATCATTTCGGCGGTTTCCCACCGGTAATGGATGAAGGGCAAACGGATCTTGAAGGGGCCGCAGGCCCAGAAAGGTTGCTCGGCACCGTCGGCGCGCTTGAAGAGTTGCATACTGACCTCCGTCAGCCGGCTCTATCGCCGGCTGCTTGTTGTTGTTGTGAAACGGAAAGAGAAGGGGAGACTGCAGCGAATCTGGGTCAGATCGCCTTTGCCCAGTCACGCAGTACGAATTTCTGGATTTTGCCTGTGGATGTTTTCGGCAGGTCGGTGAAGACCACCGTCTTGGGCACCTTGAAGGCCGCGAGGTGCTGTCGGCAGAACTCGGTGATGCATGCCTCGTTTACCTGCTGCCCGCTTTTCAATGTGATGTAGGCGCAGGGCGTCTCGCCCCATTTCTCGTCCGGCCGGGCGACGACAGCTGCTTCCATGACGGCGGGGTGTTTATAAAGCGTATCTTCCACTTCGATGGTGGAGATGTTCTCACCGCCGGAAATGATGATGTCCTTCAGACGGTCCTTGATCTCGATATAGCCGTTGGGATGGCACACTGCGAGGTCACCGGTATGGAACCAGCCGCCTTCGAAAGCCTCAGCGGTCGCTTCGGGATTTTTCAGGTAGCCCTTCATCACGGTATTGCCGCGCATGAATATTTCGCCGATGGTCTTGCCATCCTTGGGCACAGGTTGCATGCCCACCGGGTCAGCCACCATGACGCCCTCGAGTGTCGGGTAGCGCACGCCCTGACGCGACTTGAGATGGGCGCGCTCTTCAAGCGGGAGCTCATTCCATTGGTCATGCCAGGCGCAGAGTGTCACCGGTCCGTAGACTTCGGTCAGCCCGTACACATGCATAACCTCGATGCCCATGTCCTCAACTGCACCGATCACCTTGGCGGGCGGGGCAGCGCCGGCGACCTGCGCCTTGACGGGGTGATCAATCGCGGCCTTGGCGCTTTCCGGCATATTGACCAGCGCATTCAGCACGATCGGAGCGCCACTCATGTGGGTGACGCCGTGTTCATGAATGAGGTTCAGGATCTTCTGCGGATCGACGCGGCGCAGACATACGTGCACGCCGGCCAGCGCAGTGATGGTCCAGGGGTGGCACCAGCCATTGCAGTGGAACATCGGCAAGGTCCAGAGGTAGACCGGATGCTGGCCCATGCTCCAGGTCATCTGATTGCCCATGGCGTTGAGGTAAGCACCGCGGTGGTGGTAGACCACGCCCTTCGGGTTGCCGGTCGTTCCGGAGGTGTAGTTCAACGAGATGGCCTGCCATTCATCGTTCGGCCAGTGCCAGGCGAATTCGGGGTCGCCTTCGGCCAGAAAGGCCTCGTAATCCAGATCGCTGACCGCTTCACCCTCGCCATATTCCGGATCGTCAACATCAACTACCAGAATCGGCCGATCGATCAGCTTCAGGGCTTCGCGGATCACGGCATGGAATTCGCGGTCGGTAATCAGTACGCGGGCCTCACCGTGATTCAGCATGAAGGCAATTGCTTCTGCATCCAGGCGCACGTTCAGGGTGTTGAGCACGGCACCGGACATGGGGATGGCGAAGTGTGCTTCGACCATTGCCGGAATATTGGGCAGCATCACCGCAACGGTATCGCCTGCTCCAACGCCACGGTTGACCAGAGCGGACGCCAGGCGACGGCAGCGCTGATAGGTCTCGCTCCAGGTACGGCGGATGGCTCCATGAATGATGGCCGGGTAATCGGGGTAGACGTTGGCTGTAC
The DNA here is from genome assembly GCF_012844345.1 of Pseudomonas sp. gcc21. Classification (NCBI taxonomy): domain Bacteria; kingdom Pseudomonadati; phylum Pseudomonadota; class Gammaproteobacteria; order Pseudomonadales; family Pseudomonadaceae; genus Pseudomonas; species Pseudomonas sp. gcc21. The sequence continues at coordinate 3,857,884 of NZ_CP051625.1, forward strand.
GTTCAATGAAACTCAAGGGCGTGAGAGCGATGTGGTTGACTGGGCTCTGCGAAAGGCCTTCCTGATAAATAGACATGATTCCCACCTGCGGCGATGTTGTTAGCTCTAGGGTCTGGTATCGCGCAAGTGCACTTACCAGAGACTATGTGCGTTATTTATAGTTATCGCCATGGCATATGGAAATATGACTATGGTTTTATAGTATAAATACTATATGTTCGGAAAAGAGGTGCGGGGTGAGGAAGAACAAACCGCAGCAAACAGCAAGTGAACGCCCCTCGGGCGTCGATGCCGCTGCGTGGATGCTGGACAGCGACCCTCAGTCAGCAGTCTTGCTGGATACGGATGGTTGCGTACAGGCCCTGAATTCAGCAATGCGGGAGCTGGCGGGCGCTGGCCAGCCGACTGAATTATTGCCGCCAAATTTTCTCCACCTTGCCCGTGCGTGTCTGACTCAGCAACGCGCCATTGCCGAGGTCGAAGCGCAGACAGCGGATGGCCGGTTCCTGCTCTGGACATTCATTCCCATAGTCGCTGTTCAGCGGGTGCTGGCGCGGGGGCAAGATGCTACCGAGCGATTGCGCCAGCAGCAGGATGCAACCATCGCCAGTCGCCTTTACCGGCTGATTATCGAAAACACCACGGATCTGATTTCACGGCATACGCCAGACGGGCAGTTCCTGGATGCCTCGCCTGCATCCTGGACGCTGTTGGGATACTGGCCCGAGCAACTCCGTGGCACCTCCATCCAGGCGATGTTTCATCCGCTGGAAAGGGAGCGTCTGCTCAAGCGCTACCGGGAAGAACTGGAGCAAGAGGGCTACCTTACCGCTACTTACCGTATCCGACACCAGCGAGGCCATTACCTGTGGTTCGAAACCGCCAGCCGGGCCATACGTGAAACCTACACAGGGAAGGTGGTCGAGATGGTCAGCGTCTCGCGGGATATCACCGAGCGCATGCGTACAGAGGAAAGCAACCGGCGCCTGCAGGATGAGCTGGCGCATGCCGCGCGCTTGGCGACCTTGGGTGAACTCGCGTCGGGCATTGCGCACGAAATGAACCAGCCGCTGGCCGCCATCATGAATTACGCCGGGGCCAGCCAACGCTACCTGGCGGGCCTTAGTCATGCCGATGGCCGTCAGGATAAGGTTCGTCAGGGACTGGAACGCATCGCCGGACATGCCGATCACGCTTCCAAAGTGATCAAGCGGTTGAGAGCATTCCTGCGAAAGGGGCCGCGGAAGGTTCAGCGAACAAACCTTGCGGCACTGGCGCAGGACGCCATCCGCTTATGCGCCTGGGAGGCAAGCCAGCATCAGGTGCATATCGCTGAGCAGATCCCGGAGGGTTTGCCGGATGTGTACGTCGATCCGATCCTGCTCGAACAGGTCATGCTCAATCTGTTGCGCAATGCAATTGAGGCAAACCGGGAAAGCCATCCGGACAGCGCCTCGTCGGTCGCACTCAGACTCGGCGTTGCAGCAGCAAGGGTCGAGATTGATGTAGTGGACGAAGGGCCGGGAGCAACCGATGAACAACTCGAGAGTATGTTCACCCCGTTTTACACCAGCAAGGCCGAGGGGCTGGGCTTGGGTCTGTCTATGAGTCGCGGTATCGTGGAGGACTTTGGTGGGGGGCTAAGTGCCGATCTTGCCGAATCAGGCGGGCTACGGCTTAGCTGCTGGCTGCCTGCCGTAGAAAACAGATAAGCCATTCGAGGAGAAAAGCAATGCCCGGGACGCCACAGCAAGTGGTTTACGTGGTGGATGATGATCAGGGATTGCTTGATTCAACGCTCTGGTTGCTTGAGTCGGTGGGCCTCAAGGGCATCCCGTTTATTAGCGGCCTCGCTTTTCTGGAAGAGTGCGATCCCAGTCAGCCAGCCTGCGTGTTACTCGACGTCCGCATGCCCGGCATGGGCGGTCTGGCTGTCCAGGAAGCCATGCGTGAACGAAATATTCAGGCGCCGGTTATCTTCGTCAGTGGTCATGCAGATGTGCCGTTGGTAGTTCGCGCCTTTCGCAGCGGCGCCGTGGATTTCATTGAGAAACCCTATAACGAGCAACTGTTGCTGGACAGCGTGCAGCGTGCGCTCAGCCTGGTTCCGTTGCAAAGGGAGCGTCCTGAAATACATGAGGTGCAGTCGCGGCTGGACGGTCTTACGCCCCGCGAACGCGACATTTTGCTGCCGCTCGTGCAAGGTTACAGCAATCGAGAAATAGCCGAACAACTCGGCATCAGCGTGAAAACGGTGGACCTGTACCGCTCGAGGGTAATGAAGCGCATGCAGGCAGACAGTTTGCCTGCTTTGGTCGGAATGGTGATCGGCGCGGGTTTGATTGACCCTTTTACCCTGCAGGCGCAGTAATGCGCGCAGTGGTGGGGGTTATCGATGAGAACCAGGCCGGCGGGCTGCGAAGTAAGGCAGGCTAGATTTGAGCAGATCCGGAAAACAAAAAAGGCAGATCAATGGTTAGATTGATCTGCCTTTACTTGTCTGGTTGCGGGGGCAGGATTTGAACCTACGACCTTCGGGTTATGAGCCCGACGAGCTACCAGACTGCTCCACCCCGCGTCTGTGGCGGCCATTCTACGGAATACGGCTGTGCTGTCAAGCACTTGAAGTAAAAAGAATTTTTGAAGGAGCCAACGCAGCGTAATTGTGGCTCCTACCGGGTCGTGAATCCGGTAGGAAATTCCGTGTGACTCACCGCGGGCAGTCAATACTGGCTATTTAATGACCCTTACGTCTGGCGCTGCAATGACGCTTGGAGGATACTTCCGAAATGGCGAAAAGTTTCACGGCCTATTCAGCAGTGGCTAGGAGAATTGACATGGACCGTGCCGAGGATCGATTCAGGATCTCCTCCTTCTGGGGGGAGTTCAGGAATCAGGCAGAAGAGGCAGCATTCCGCGAGTATATGCAGTCGGACATGGTCCGGCACATGCGCGTGGCGCTCACCGTATGGGGCTCTTTGCTGCTGCTCTTCGGACTGGTGGACTATCAGGGCCTAGGGCTGTCTTCCGTATTCATGACACTAATGGGAGCGCGGATAGCGCTTTCCTTGGCTATCTTCATCTACGGGTATGTTCTACTCCGCAAGCCGAAGTTGGCAACGTCAGGCGGTGTCACGATGGCCCTCCAGCTGGTGGGCTTTCTTTTTTTCTATCTCCTGTATTTTCTCAGACCTGAGATCGCGACTTTTACCGTATTCGTTTTGGGGCTGCTGTTCATCTCGATGTTCGTGTTCGTGCCGAACCGGCTCTACTTCTCGGCCATCGCGGCGGTGTTGGGCCTGGCGGGGCTTATGGTGTGCATGATAGTGATGGAGCGGCCAGGCAACGTCATATTCGGGGCTTTTGTGTTGTTGACGCTGCCAATACTGGTGGGTTTTTTCGCCACCCAGCGCCTTCAGATAGCACAGCGTCAACAATATGCGATGTACACCCACGCCAATGAAGTCAATCAGGAATTGCAGGCGGAAATCGAACGCAGAAAGGTGTTGGAAAAAGAGCTGAACCGCCAGGCCACGACGGATCCCTTGACTGGCTTGTTCAATCGACGTCAGTACGAAATGCTGTTCGACCGCGAGCGGGAGCGCAGCAAGCGCAATGGCAGCCACCTTTCTCTATGTGTCGCGGACATCGATTTCTTCAAGCGCGTGAATGATGAGCATGGGCATGATGCTGGCGATCAGGTACTCAAACATGTCGCTGATCAGTTCAGTCATGCTTTAAGGCAATCTGATATCATCGGGCGCTTCGGTGGAGAGGAATTCATCCTGTTGCTTCCCGATACCGGCCTCGAAGACGCTGAGGTGGTAATCAACCGTCTCCGTCAGAGGTTGGAAGCCGCTCCGGTATCCGTCGGGGATGATCAGATTGGTGTTACAGCGACCTTTGGTCTGACAGAGGTGTGCACAAGCGATAACAGTATTGAAGATGTGATCAGGCGTGCCGATAAAGCCCTCTACGAAGGGAAGGCCGGGGGGCGCAATTGCGTGGTTCCAGTGCCCTGTTAAGGCTGACCAGCCCAAAGTGTAAATCGCGCAAGGAAGCGGAGCTCGAATGACTGATGTTGAAACACTGCCTGAGGAGATTGCGGTACAGGCATTGAAGGCTAAAGCTGAAAGGTCCGAGCGTAGCTGGCGCATCAATAGCTGGACCGGAGAGTTTCGTGATCCCGCGATGGAGCGGGCCTACCTTGAAAAAAACCAGCTTTCCATTGCCCGCCAGATGCGGGGGGCGCTTGCCGTCTGGGCCGGGCTGGTGCTGGTGTTTCTGCTGGCGGATCTCGAAGCGCTTATTGGTAGCGCCAGCTTCTGGTCAAGCGCAGCTATCCGGTTTGGCGTCGTAGCCGTTCTTGTCTTCTTCTCGTGGCAGATCAAGCGCAAGCCGATGCTGGCTACGCAGGCGCGCTGGATAAGTCTCCTTGAAGTCATGGGAATGACCTGTTTCCTCGCTGTTTATGTATTCAGGCCTGAAGTCGCACACTGGGCTTTCACGCTGACGCTGATCATGCTGGTTACCACCTTTGTGTATATTCCCAATCGTATCCCTGCAATTCTCGGGGTTACGACGTACATGGGCGTGTCGACAGTCATCATGCTCTACCACGTCGACTCGCTGGCGCCGTCTCAGATAGTCGGCATTTCAATCGTGACCTTGATGCCCATTGGGCTTGGGTGGGGAACTGCCGCACGAACGCAGATTCTGCAACGAAGACAATTCGCGTTGTGGCAGCAGGCGCAGGAAGTCAATGCGACGCTATCGCGAGAGATCGAAGAGCGGGCCAGGTTGCAGGCGGCATTGGTTCAGCAAGCGACCACCGATGCGCTGACCGGGTTGAATAACCGCCGTCAGTACGAATCGCTGTTCCAGTACGAACTCAACCGCTCGCTGCGTACCGGCCAGCCGCTGACGCTATGCATCATCGACCTCGATCACTTCAAACAGATCAATGATACCTGGGGGCATTCGACGGGGGATGAAGTCCTCAAGCGGGTCGGACAGCTCTGCCGGGATTCCTTCCGGGCAACCGATATCCTTGGGCGTCTGGGCGGCGAAGAGTTCGTGGCGTTGCTTCCCGAGACGGATCTGTCTGCAGCCTTGCTGGTCGCCCAGCGCTTTGTTGACAAACTGGCTGCGTCCACCATCAGCGAGGAGGTTCCGCAGCTGCGGGTTACGGCCACGGTTGGCGTGGCGCAGCTGGGTGATGAGCGCCGCCTTGATTTACTGCTTCAGCGCGCCGACAAGGCGCTTTATGCCGGCAAGAACGCCGGGCGTAATCAAGTCGTGGCGGGCTGACCGGCTGCGCCGGGCATGACCCTGAAATATGCGTGATGACTGGATAGTCAATGTGGATTGTGAATGCCATCCACGAACGGTTCTATCCTACGGGCGGGCGGTTAGTTCACAGCTCCAGAGTTCCACCGCCGGCCGGGCCGCTTGGGGCGGGCCGAGCCAGTCGCTCATTGGTTGGCAGCGCTGGTTAAAACACAACTGGTAATCTCCTGCCTCTGGGGTTCGGCCCAGGCGCAGCGGTTGCAGGGGAGGTAGCTGGCGGCGATAGTGCCAAGTGCCGTCACGCAATTGAGCATCAGCCGGAATGTCCATGCCCGCACCAGATCCCATCACGCGCGCCACGCCGAGCGACAATCCCTCTGGCGAAACGCGGTAATCTTCTTCCCATCGAATTTTTTCAATAGTGTGCTGCCAGGCCAAGGTAAACCCCGGCACCGGCAATTCAGCCCATACTGCTCCGGCCAGACCCATACACAATCCGATCACGCGGTTCTCGCTTCGGCACGCCGCCCACGCCAGAAATGCTGAGCGAGAAACAGCACCGCCAGAGCGAAGCCGATTTCATCGCTGGTAGGCGTGGCCAGAACCAGGCTGGCACCCGCTGCAAAACCCAGTGCTCGCTCCCACCAAGCCATTCTCCATTGCAGAAAGTTGGTGAACACTGCGCCCCAGATACCGATCGCCACAGCCGCCTTGAACAGCACATAAACAGTGGCCAGCCAGCTCTCGCCTTGCAGCATCAGGGCGGGCTCGTACACCGCCATGAAGGGCACGACGAAGCCCGCGATGGCAATACGTATGGCCCACAGGCTGATCTTCAGCCCGGATTCCCTGGCAATCGGCGCGGCAGCGAAACAAGCCAGTGCCACCGGCGGGGTGAGATCGGCCATGATGCCAAAGTAAAAAACGAACATGTGCGAAACGATCAGCGGCACGCCCAGCTCCAGCAGCGCGGGCGCGGCAATCGAGCTGGTAATGATGTAGTTGGGAATGGTCGGAATGCCCATGCCCAGTACCAGGCAGGTAAGCATGGTGAGAAGCAGCGAGAGGAACAGGTTCTCCTGGCCGATGGCGAGGATGTAACCGGCGAAGGTCGACGCCGCCCCGGTCAACGAGACCACGCCGATGATCACCCCGACGAGTGCGCAGGCAATACCCACCGGCACCGCGTGTCGCGCACCCTCGACCAGCGCATGCAGGCAGATCACCAGGGTGTCGCGGCCGCCCTTGATGAACCAGCAGATCACTACCAGTAGTCCGACCACGCCGAATACTACGCCGATGCCGAGCTGGAAGAACCCGGCGCAGAGGACGCCGAGTGCGATCCAGAACGCTATACGCAGCGCGAAAGACGATACCCGTAGAATGATCGCCGAACCGAGAATGACAATCGCAGTGAGTGCCAGACCGACCATCCCGGAAAACAGCGGCGTGCGTCCGGAGAACAGCAGATAGATAAGGATGAACAGCGGGATCAACAGGTACCAACGCTCCTTTACTGCCGTCCATGGGTTCGGGCATTGGTCCTTCGGCAGGCCTTTCAGATTGGCGCGTCTGGCTTCCAGATGAACCATCCAGAACACCGAGCCGAAGTACAGCAGCGCGGGAATCAGCGCGGCCTTGGCCACTTCGATAAAGGGCACATTGATCGTTTCGGCCATGATGAACGCCACCGCGCCCATGATCGGCGGCATGATCTGACTGCCCATCGAGGAGGTGGATTCGACCCCGCCAGCAAACGCCGCCCGGTAACCGAAGCGCTTCATCAACGGAATGGTGAACTGACCGGTGGTGACCACGTTGGCTACGCCGGAACCGGTAATGGTGCCCATCAGCGCCGATGAGACCACCGAGACCTTGGCCGGGCCGCCGAGCTTGTGGCCGAACAGGCCCATGGCAAAGTCGGTGAACAGCTTGATCATGCCCGCCTGCTCCAGGAACGAGCCGAACAGGATAAACAGGAAGATATAGGTGGCCGACACGTAGGTCGGCGTGCCGTAGAAGCCTTCGGTGCCGAACGCCAACTGGTTGATGACCTGATCCAGGTCATAACCACGGTGGGCCAGATCCCCGGGCAGATATTGCCCGAGCAGCGCGTAAGCAAGGAAAAGTCCGCAAATCAGCGGCAGGGCAATACCCATGACCCGGCGCGCGGCCTCGAACACCAGCACCGTCAGCACCAGACCCACGGCCATATCGGCACTGGTCAGGTCGCCGGAGCGCTGGATCAGGTCTGCCTCGAACACCCATTGGTAGATCGCCGTGCCCATGCCCGCCAGGCCGAGCAGCCAGGCCAGCGGTTGCCAGGGTCTATGCTTGCCGACAACAGGAATGCTGAGAAACACCACCATCAACAGAAAGCCGACGTGCATCGCCCGCAGAATCTGGCTGGAGACCGGGTGAAAGGCCGCCGTGATGATCTGAAAGATGGAGAACAGCAGCGCCACATAAAACAGCGCTTTAGGCCATTCCTTCGGACCGGCCGCAAGGCCGTGGTTTTGTTCGGTCATGGAGCCTATTCCTTCAGCACACCCGTCTATAGCTTACGGCGCACGGTAGTTGCGCAAGCGGTCTGACTCACCGGGCACTGGCAGCTTTACAGCGCGCCGACTTCCTTGTAGTAGCGCTCGGCACCCGGATGCAGCGGGATCGGCAGATCCTTCGCGGCGGTTTCGAGCTTGATGTCCTTGGCAGCGGAATGCGCATTGCCCAGCCGCTCAAGGTTGTCGAATATCAGTTTGGTCATCTGATAGGCCACGTCCTCGGATACATCCTCATGGCTGACCAGGATGTTGGTGATCGCGACGGTTTCTACGTCGGTGTCCTGCCCATCATAGGTGCCGGCCGGAATGACGGCGGGCTGATAGGCCGCGACGCCGATTTTGCTGGTAACGTCCTCCGGGATGGCGACGAAATTGATCGGCAGGGTGGCGGCCAGATCGCGGATCGCAGCCATCCCGAGACCCGAGGACTGCAGAGTCGCATCCAGCTGGCGGTTCTTGATCAGCTCGACCGACTCGGCGTACGGCAGGAACTCGACCTTGCCCATGTCTTCGTAGCTCAAGCCCGCTGCGGCGAAAATCGCGCGGGCGTTCAGCTCGGTGCCCGACTTGGGTGCGCCGACCGAGATGCGCTTGCCCTTAAGGTCAGCCAGTGTATTGATGCCGGCTTCCTTGTTGGCGACGATCTGGATGTAGTTCGGATAGGTGCCGGCAATCGCGCGAAGCTTTTTCAGCGGTGCCTTGAAGCCGGCGTCTTCCACCCCGTTCCAGGCATCGGAAACCGAGTCGCCCAGTGCGAAGGCCAGCTCACCTCGACCGTTCTGCAGCAGGTTGAGGTTTTCCACCGAGGCCTTGGTTGCCTGCACCGAGGTCTTCGAACCTTCGATAGCGCCATAGAGCTGCGACAGCCCCACACCGATCGGGTAGTAAACCCCACTGGTCCCGCCTGTGAGAATATTGATGAAAGTCGGTGCAGCAAAGACGGCCGTGCTGGCCGTCAGAGCCGCGGCGGCAGTGAAGAGGCTGAGTCTTTTGATCAGTTGCATGAGCATTACTCCGTTGTTGTTTTTGTAGACGTCAGAGAACAGAGACTTTTTCGATGCGACGTGCGAGGGCGCACGGGCGGCTGCCGGGCTCCTTAACGACCTGAGAGCAGAGTCGCGACAGGAATATTGTCGGAAGCCCAAGGATCAATCTGATCGAATCAGTACAATGGGACATCCTTGGGCGGGTAGCTGCGCATGGCTATGCCTTTGTTATCTGATGACAGTGTAGGCCATCTCTTCAATTGAGTAAGGCGAGGCGCCAGATGTCGTCGTCTTTGACTCGTTAACGGTAAAATCCGCAACGGATGAAGCACAGAAAGATCATTCATGTGGACTGTGACTGTTTCTACGCAGCGATCGAGATGCGGGATGATCCGCGCCTGCGTGGCTGTCCGTTGGCGGTCGGCGGGGACCCAGGCAAGCGAGGCGTTGTCGCCACCTGCAACTATGAAGCGCGTGCTTATGGCGTCCGTTCGGCCATGGCCTCCGGCTATGCCAAAAAGCTGTGCCCGGATTTGCTGATCGTGCCGCCGCGCATGGCGGTTTACCGCGAGGCGTCTGCGGCGATCCACGCCATCTTTACCGACTACACCGCACTGATACAGCCACTATCGCTGGACGAAGCCTACCTCGATGTGTCGAACAGCACTGCCTGCCGTGGCAGCGCAACGCTGATTGCAGAAAGTATCCGCCAGCGGGTGCGTGAGGGTCTGGGGATTACCGTTTCCGCTGGCGTGGCGCCGAACAAGTTCCTGGCCAAGATCGCCAGTGACTGGAACAAGCCGGACGGGCTCAAGGTGATCTTGCCGGACGAGATCGAGTCCTTTATCCAGACGTTGCCGGTGGAGCGCTTGCACGGCGTGGGGAAAGTGACCGCTGCGAGACTGAGGAAGCTCGGAATCGACGTGTGCGGTGAGCTGCTACCCTGGCGCAAGCAGGATCTGGCGAAGGAATTTGGCAGTTTTGGCGAGCGGCTCTGGCAGCTGGCGCGGGGTATTGATGATCGTCCGGTGATCGTGGAGAGCACGCGACAGTCGGTCAGCGTCGAGAACACTTACGATCAGGATCTGCCGGATCTGAGCGCCTGCTTTGAAGCTCTCGGGCCGCTGTTGGAAAAACTCGCTCAACGGGTCGGCCGTTTGCAGGACGGTTACCGGGCGAGCAAGCCCTTCGTCAAACTCAAGTTCAACGACTTTACCCAGACGACATTGGAGCAGGCTGGCGCACCCATCACTCCCGAAGGCTATCGGGAACTCACCGCGCAGGCCTATGCCCGCGGTCTCAAGCCGGTGCGCCTGATAGGCGTTGGCGTACGCCTGGATAACGCCAACAGCTTGTTGGGCGAACAGTTGAGTCTGTTTTAGAGCGCCTTGCGGGCGCATGCCGGGCACAGGTGGTTTTCGCCGCGTGGCTTCCACCCCAGCTCGCCGATACGCACTACCGCCTTGGCGGTCCGCTGCTCGAGCCCATCCTTGTCATTGATCAGAAACTCGAAGGCTTGCTCCTTGCTGCATTCGTCGCAGGTCACCGACCAGCCCAGCACGGATCTGCCGCGCAGATCAGGCCCCTTGGCGGTGGCTGTCCACTGTCCGGGAGGGCTGAGCAGATAACGCACCTTGTCGACGATCAGCGGTAGCGGCAGATCGCGGCTACCCTTGACGGTGCAAATCAGCGTGTCGCCACTTTGAATACCGCCACCCTGACCGGTGACCTGATAAAGCCCGCCAGCCAGAGTGCGGCATTCAATTAGTGTGTGGGATGGGTTAAGCGCGGTGCGCCGGAAGTCGTGTTCAGCCATGGGAATCCTGTCGTGTTGTAGCCGACGATGATAACACCGGTGCAGGGCGGCATATCACCAGGCTCACTGATAGTCGGTGTCGCGCCCCGTGGCGTATATGCTGAAACGCTTCCTACAACGCATACAAGAGGACTTCCCATGAAAGTGATGGAATTGTTTGACCTGACCGGTAAGGTTGCACTGATAACCGGCGGCACCAAGGGCCTCGGCCTGCAGATGGCTGAAGCGCTGGGCGAGCAGGGTGCGAAGATTTTCCTCAACGCGCGAAACGCCAGCGAAGTGGAGGAAGTGGTGGCGCAGCTGAATGCGCAGGGCATCGAGGCCGACGGCATGGTATGTGACCTGGGCAAGCTGGACACCAACCCGATCTCCAAGCTGGTTGATGCCGCCGAGGCGCGCTTCGGTACCATTGATATCCTGATCAACAACGCTGGCACCAGCTGGGGTCAGCCTGCGGTAGAACACAGCTATGAAGGCTGGCAGAAGGTTATGGGCCTTAACGTGGATGTCTGCTTCCTGCTGGCGCAGGAAGTGGCTCGCCGTTTCATGATTCCGCGTCAGTCCGGAAAGATCATCAACATTGCCTCCATTGCCGGCTTCAAGGGCAACAAGCCGAACACCGGCGTCTATACCGTCGCCTACAACACCAGCAAGGCCGCAGCGGTGAACCTTACCCGTGCCCTGGCAGGGGAGTGGGGTCCGCACAACATCAATGTGAACGCGATTTGCCCCGGGTATTTTCCGACCAAAATGGCTAAGGGGCTGGAGCGGGTAACCGAAGTGCTCAAGCGCGACACGCCACTGGGCCGTGTAGGCGGAGAAGATGACATCAAGGGGCTGGCGCTGTTTTTCGCCAGCGAAGCATCACGCCATGTCACGGGTCAGGCTGTTGCCGTTGACGGCGGCCACTCGGCAGTCTGAGTGCTGGGACGGGGCAGCAGGTGATGCCTGCCCCGTCGGTCAGGAGGGCGCAACGCCGGTGCTGAGCTGTCTGGCGGCGCGTTCCGCTTCGTCCTTGTGCTGCTCCTCCAGCGCCTGCATATGTTGTTCATGGTGCTGGCGCTCGTTGCGGGGCAGATCCTTCCACTGCTGGTGGGTCGGGATATGCGCCGTGGCGTCATAGATCGTTTCGAATACACCGACATCCAGATCAGTGCGGCGCGGGCCGCTATAGTTATCCAGCAGAACCTTGATACGGATCGCACCCTCGATCAGCGGTAACTGGCCGTTCAGCAAACTCTGCGCGAGAAACTGGATGTCCTGCGCAAGTCGCTCATTGCGTTCGCGCTCCTGTTCGGCTTTTACTTGCTTTGCGTTCCAGACCTTACGCCACAGTACGAGGGCATAGATAGCCAGGGCAATAATGATGATCAGGCCGGCGACCAGCCAGAAGGTAGAACTCATAAATCAGAATCTCATGTCGGACGGGTCGAGGGTCCCGTGTTCCTCAAGGGTCAGTTTGCGCGCCCAGAGCATCCCGGTGCTGATGTGGCCCTCGATCCGATAGCTGACCGGTTGCTGGCGCTCGACAAGCTTGATCAGATCGCCAAGATGCCGCCACAGGTTAGAGCGTACCTCCAGCTCGAAGTATTCCGAGCCATAGGCCGGCACATCGAAGGGCTGATTGGTTACGCCCGTGGCAAGCTTGGAATCATTGAGGTACACGCGATAATGCATACCGCGCACGGGCAGGCTGCGATCGTTCGGATTGTCGACACGCAGGCGCAACCGAAAGGATTGCTCCCATAGATTGCTTTGCAGCATTTCGAGGTTGGCCAGCTGGATTTCCGGCTTGGTATAACCCTGACCGAACACCGCGCAGCCGGAGAGCCACAATAAGCTGGCAACCAAGCCTATCCTGCCGAAAATACGCATGTACATTGTCGACTCCTTATGTGGATCTCGGACCGTCGGCGGTGTTGTCTGGCGGCCCGCGCCTGTCCATACTAACCGCTAATCGCTGCCAGGGAGTGACAATATGCCGCTATTCGAGATTGTGTTTCAGGGACAGGTCAAGGCGGGCGTAGCGCCGGAACAGGCGCGGCAGAGGCTCGGCCAATTGTTTCAGGCAGGAGAACAGCAGCTGGATATCCTGTTCTCAGGCCGCAGGATCGTGATCAAGCAGGGGCTGGATCAGGCCTCAGCTGACAAGTACCGGCAGGCCATCGAACGGGCGGGCGCGATATGCCTGGTGGAGCCAATGGGTGGCCAGACGGCCGCAGCCGAGCCGCCGTCAAACGCTGCGCCGGCCGCCCGATCTGCCACTGGCAAAGTGGTCCCGCGGGATGAGTACATGGCAGCATTCAGCGATGTGGAAGCGCCTGATTTCGGCATCGCCCCGCTTGGTGCTGATATGCAGGACGAATACCGCGACTTCACACCGTTGCCGCTTGATCTGTCAGCACTGAGCCTGGCGCCGCCGGGCGCGGATCTTGAGGAAATCAAGCGCAACGAGGCGGCCGTGGTACCGAGCACCGATCATCTCAAACTGGTGGATTGATAACGCCGACGCCTAACGTCCACAGCACTGTTTGTACTTTTTTCCGGACGCACAGCGGCAGGGCTCGTTGCGTCCGGTTTTCACCTTGATGGTCGGGTCTACGAAGTACCAGCGTTCCTTGATGCGAATGAAGTCCGAGCATTCGCGATGGCTGTGTCGATGCCCCTGCGCATCGGCCCATTGCGCAGTGAAAGTGACCTGCGCCTGGTTGCTGGCCGCTTCGGTCGAATGAACCTTCTCCACAGTCAGGCCAAGCCAATCGCTCGACTGGCTCCAGTCGGTCATCGCAGCGCGATCCAGTTGCGCCTGTTGTGAGGGCAGGGTGGTCGCCACCAGATAATCGACCAGTCCCAGTGTGTAAGCGCTGTAGCGTGAACGCATCAGCTGCTCCGCTGTGAGTGCGGGCTTGCCCTGATGCAATGGGAGGCAGCACTCTGCGTAGGGTTTGCCACTGCCGCAGGGACAGCCGCCGTTACTTTCCATTCTTACCACCAGTATTTTCCGAAGAGTTCTGGATTGGCCCAGTATTTTGAATTGAGCCAGTCCGGTACGGTTTTGTATGAGGCCAGATCATAGGTGAATAACGTCAGCGTCTGGCCGTCCCGCTTAAAATGACCCTGACGCTGGAAGGCCAGCCCAAAGAAGTCGTTCTGCTCCCAGGCCGGGGTTCGTTGCATATCCACCAGCACCGCCATTCTGCTCACCAGCAGGTTACGCATACCGGCGAGCAATTCCATGCCCTGGTGTTTATCCAGACGCTCCAGTTGATCAGCGACCACGGCCAGGTCGTAGCGCTGATTTGCGTAACCGGCTGGCAGAGGCACCTCGTTTGTTTCGAAGTGCGTGCAATCCGCGTGCTGGGCGCAGAACGCAACGGCTGCGGGAATAGGTGCAGAGCTGACGCTCAGCAGTCGCTGCGGTTGGTAGTGTTCGAATATGCCGAGCAGGGCTGCGGTTGGGCTGTCGGACATTGGACCGTCCTTGAGTAATGTGTCGAGGGGTGAGATGTCGAGGCTCAATAGCTTCGACCTTGATGCCGTCCGCTTCAAGCGAAAATTGACGGATCTGGGACGCTGCCAGCCATCGGCCGCCCCGTCGAGCGCGCCGCAAAATGGTATGATGCCGGCCTTCCCGGGAGCCCGCATGCTGAACGACGACCTGAAAGGCCAGATCCAGACGGCCTATCGCACTTTCCTCGAAAACAAATCCCTTAAGCCGCGCTACGGCCAGCGGGTAATGATCGCCGAAGTGGCCAAGGCCTTCGGCGGCGTTGAGCTGGACGAGGAAGGCCATCGCGACGGCGAGCCTGCGGTGGCGGTTGTCGAGGCGGGCACAGGCACCGGCAAGACCGTGGCCTATTGCCTCGCGGCCATTCCGATCGCCAAGCATCTGGGCAAGCCGTTGGTCATTTCCACGGCCACCGTTGCCCTGCAGGAACAGATAGTGCTGAAGGATCTGCCCGACATCCAGCGCAATGCCGGGTTGAATTTTCAATTCTCGCTGGCCAAGGGCAGGGGGCGTTATGTCTGTCTGTCCAAGCTCGATCAGCTACTCAATGACAATCAGCAGGCGGCCAGCCGTCAGCAGGGCTTTGCCGATGAAGGGTTTCGTATCGACATCGACGAAGCCGGGCTGAAACTCTACACCAGCATGGTCGAAGCGCTGGGCAGCAACAAATGGGACGGCGAGCGCGATTCCTGGCCGGCGGCACTGGATGATCAGGACTGGTCTCGTTTGACCACCGATCATATCCAGTGCACCAATCGGCGCTGCGGGCACTTCAATCAATGCGTGTTCTACAAGGCGCGCGAGGGCGTGCAGAAGGTCGACGTCATTGTCACCAATCACGATCTGGTGCTAGCCGATCTGGCACTGGGAGGCGGAGCCATCCTGCCTGATCCGCGTGATTGTCTGTATATCTTCGATGAGGGACATCATCTGCCGGACAAGGCGATTGCGCACTTCGCGCATCACACCCGCATGAATGCTACCGCCGATTGGCTCGATCAGCTGGACAAGAATCTGTCCAAACTACTGGCGCAGCACCCGCTCCCGGGTGATTTCGGTCGTCTGCTCGAACAGGTTCCGGCGCAAGCGCGGGACTTGCGTCCGCACCAGCAGTTCATGACCCAGGCGCTGGCCGAAGCCGGCGATTTTGCCAATACCGAGGATCTGACCGGCAACATGCGGCCGCAGCACCGTTTCGAACATGGCGTGGTGCCAGAGCATTTGCGCGATATGGCCACTGAGCTGAAAGGCGGCTTCGGGCGCATTACCGATCTGCTGCAACGGATGGTCGATATTCTCAAGGATGCTATGGACGGCGAAGCCGTCGGGGTGCATCAGGTTCAGGCCGAAGAGTGGTATCCGCTGTTCGGTGCGCTGCTCGCGCGGTCCGAGGGTAACTGGACATTGTGGACCAAGTTCTGCCTTGAGGATCCCGAGGACAAGCCGCCTACCGCACGATGGCTGACGTTGACCGAGCAGAACGATATCGAAGTCCACGTCAGCCCGATCCTGGCAGCTGACACCCTGCGGCAGTTTCTCTGGTACAGCGCCTTTGCCTGTCTGGTGACTTCCGCCACGCTGACGGCGCTGGGGCGTTTCGATCGTTTCAGCCAGCGCGCCGGCCTGCCGAAGAGTGCGGTGTGCACGCTGGCGCCGAGTCCCTTCAAACACGCTGAGCGCGGCGTGCTGCGGATCCCGGATCTGGGCGCCGACCCCCGCGATAGCGCCGGACACAGTGCGGCGATCATTGAGCGCATGCCGACCATGCTCGACGACGCAGCGGGCAGCTTGGTGCTGTTTTCATCGCGCAGACAAATGCTCGAGGTGTACGCCGGGTTGCCGAGCGCCTTCCGCGAGCGCGTTCTGGTGCAGGGGGATCTGTCCAAACAGGAGCTCATTCGCCAACACCGCGAACGGGTTGATAACAGGCAGCAGAGCGTTATTTTCGGGCTGGCCAGTTTTGCCGAAGGAGTCGACCTGCCGGGCAGATATTGCGAGCACGTGGTGATCGCCAAGATTCCTTTCGCTGTGCCGGACGACCCGGTTGAAGCGGCGTTGTCGGAATGGATTGAGCGCAACGGCGGCAATCCGTTCATGGAGATCGCCGTGCCCGATGCCTGTCTGCGGCTTGTTCAGGCCTGCGGTCGGCTGCTGCGCAGCGAGCAGGACAGTGGAGTGATCACCTTGCTCGACCGGCGCCTGGTTACCCAGCGTTACGGAAAAGCCATTCTCAACGCATTGCCGCCGTTCCGCCGCGAAATCGAGTAGGAAAGCGTTCCGGGGGTGTAGCGCGCCTGTGCTACGCCAGGCGCCAGGCGCTCCCAATACCCTGTCGGCGAGCAGGCGCTCGCCAACCCCAAGAGGCGGAAACCCGTAAGCGAGTCCGAACGTGCCGAAGTGCAGGCCCGCTCGAAGCGAGCCTGCCCGGGGGGGTAGCGCGCCTGCGCTACGCCAAGCGCTAAAAGCTCCCAATACCTTGTCGGCGAGCAGGCGCTCGCCAACCCCGGATACGCAAAACCGTAAGAGCGTCCGAACGCGGCTGAAGCGCTCGCCCACTCGAGGGGAGCATGCCCGGGGGCGTAGCGCGCCTGCGCTACGCCAGGCTTGCAAGCCACACCAAACCTGCCGGCGCGTCCGAACGCGGCCCGCAATCCGAGGAAACCTGTTTTCGATCCCGGGAACAGTACCGAGGCTGCATCAAACATCACGCCCACGCATAAACTTGCGATCGCCACGCTTATCGGCGCTGCATTCTGTCGCTGGCTGCGCTTAAATAGCCGGACAACAACAGCACGGCCAGGAGCATGGAATGAGCAAGGTGCAAGGATACTTCGATCCCCGTTTTGAAAGCGTACGCGAGGTTTTTGCCGAGCAACTGAACGACGAGCAGGCGCGCGGTGCTGCGCTGTGCGTCACGGTCGGTGGCGAAACCGTGCTGGATGTATGGGGTGGCGTGGTCGACAAGGATGACTCGCAGGTCTGGGAGCAGGACACGCTGGTCAATGTGTTTTCGGCGACCAAACCGCTGGGTGCAGTGGCGTTGCTGCAGCTGGTCGCGGCGGGTCGTATCGAACTGGACGCGCCCCTGGCGGATGTCTGGCCAGAGTTTGCGGCAGCGGGCAAGGAAGCCGTGACCCTGCGTCACGTACTCAGCCACCGCTCTGGGATGTCTGCCATTAGTCAGACGCTGCCGCCGGAAGCGCTGTTCGACTGGCAAGCCATGTGCGATGCCCTGATAGCACAGTCTCCCTGGTGGTCGCCCGGCGAGGCGCACGGCTATGCACCGCTGACCTACAGCTGGCTGTTGGGCGAGCCGCTGCGTCGCTTAAGCGGGCAAAGCCCCGGCAACTACGTTCAGGAGCACATCTGCCAGCCCCTTGGCATGGACTTCTTTGTCGGCGCGCCTGACGCGGAGCTTTCGCGCATTGCCCATGTTTCTCGCCTGCGCAACCAGTTCGGTGACGACTACGCCAAGGCGTTGTTCATGGCCATGGGCAAGCCCGAAGATCTGCCTTTCAAAGCCTTCGCCAACCCATCCAGCCTGCTTACCAGCACCAATCGCGTCGAGTGGCAGCAGGCCCAACTGCTTGCGGCCAACGGTAGCGGCAATGCCCGGTCACTGGCGCGTTTCTGGCAGGTCATGGCCCATGGCGGTCAGCTTGATGGCGTGAAACTGCTCGACGAAGAGCTGGTCACGCTGATGCAGCAGGAGCACAGCCAGGGGCTTGACCGTACCCTGCGCGCGCCCACCCGTTTTGGCCTGGGCGTTATGCTTGAGCAGAACTACGAAGGTGGCTCCTTTGGCATGGGTGCCAATGCGTACGGGCATCCCGGCGCGGGCGGCACGCTCGGCTTCTGCGATCCGGATGCGAAAGTCGGCTTCGGTTATGCGACCAATGCCATGGGGCCCTACGTGCTTATGGACCCGCGTGCGAGCGCTTTGAGCCGTGCGGTCTACACGGCGCTGCGCGATCTCGATTAGTTGTCCCAGAGCAAATGCAGCTTGGGGCTCGAATGCTAGGATTAGCACATCAGTAAAGGAGTCCCTATGAAAGCCAGCATTGCCGATCTGCGTCGTAACTACACCCGCTACGGGTTGCTCGAAAGCCAGGCCCCGGATGAGCCCTTCAGCCTGTTCGCGACCTGGTTCGAACAGGCGGTGGAAATCGAAACCACCGAAGCCAATGCCATGATGCTGGCTACGGTGGATGACGCCGGCCAGCCGCACCTGCGTACCTTGCTGCTCAAGGGGGTGGATAAACAGGGTTTCGTGTTCTTCAGCAACTATCAGAGTGCCAAGGGCGAGCAGTTGCGCACGCATCCCCGGGCGGCAATGACCTTCTGGTGGCACGACCTGGAACGCCAGGTACGCATCGAGGGGGCGATCGAGCGCATCAGTGATGAGGAATCCGATGCCTATTATCACAGCCGTCCATTGGGCAGCAGGCTTGGCGCCTGGGCGTCTCCGCAGAGTCAGGTGATTGAGAGCCGCGAGGTGCTTGAGCGCAACCTGGCGGAGCTGGAGGCACAATACGCTGACCAGCCGCCACCGCGCCCGCCGCATTGGGGCGGATACCGGCTGAAGCCTGAATCAGTGGAGTTCTGGCAGGGGCGGCCGAGCCGTCTGCATGACCGGTTGCGTTACCGGATGGAAGACAATGTATGGCTGCGGGAGCGGCTCGCTCCCTGAGCCTGCCACTGTCTTCCCCGGCGGCAGGCTTGCGTGCGGTCGCGTTCTGTCCCACTCTGCATTGAAAAAGAAAACAGGGCGGAGAGCACACATGTCCAGGGGACAGTTCTATCAGAAAGTTGTCGTCATTACCGGTGGCTGCGCAGGGATCGGCCGCGCTCTGGCGCTGCGTTTCGCCCAGGCAGGTGCCCGGATTGCGATACTTGATATTCAGGACGAGACCCTCGTCGCCTTCCGTCAGCAACTGTCGGACAAGGTCAATGCCGAAGTGCTCGCAGTGCATTGTGATGTCGCCAATGAGCGTGACTGCGAAGAGGCGATCTGTCAGGTCATCGAGCATTTCGGTGGCATTGATGTACTCATCAACAATGCCGGCATCACCCATCGCAGTCTGTTCCACGAGACCGATCTGCAGGTATTCCGGCGCATCATGGATGTGAATTACTTCGGCGCCTTGCACTGCACGCATCATGCGTTGAGCAGCATCATCGAACGACGCGGGCAGATTATCGTACTCAGTTCGCTGTCCGGCTTCGCCCCCATGCTTTACCGCAGCGCCTATAACGCCAGCAAGCATGCACTGCACGGATTGTTCGAAACCCTGCGCACGGAGGTTCGCGAGCACGGCGTGAACGTCATGCTGGTAACGCCGGGCTTTACCGCGACCGATATCCGCAAAAATGCGCTGGTCGGCGATGGCTCGATCAGCGGTCAGAATGCCGCGCCGTCGTTCAAGGTGTCCTCACCCACCGATGTGGCCGATGACATTTATTGTGGTGCATGCAAGCGCAAGCGACTGATGATCCTGTCCAACGTGAACTGGCGAGCGCGGTTGTTCGCCCGGCTTTTTCCGCGGGCATTCGAGCGCTGGATGGTGCCAAGATTGTCGGGCGTCAAGCCGACAAAGCGAGCCAGTTCATGACGCCGTGTGCCGCATGCCTGCCGCTGGCAAAACAGCCGGTGAGCAGGTAGCCGCCAGTCGGCGCTTCCCAGTCCAGCATCTCACCGGCGCAGAATACGCCCGGCAGCTGGCGCAGCATCAATTGATCATCCAGTGCATCGCGACACACGCCGCCCGCGCTGCTTATGGCTTCATCCAAGGGACTGGTGCCAGTCAGACGTACCGGCAGCTTCTTGATGCCGCTGGCCAGCCTCGCGGGCTCGGCGATGGCTTCCCTGGGCAGACACTCATGCAGCAAGGCGATTTTCACCGGGTCCAGCCCGGCGCGCTTGCGGAGCACAGAGGAGAGCGTCTGGCCTTTGCGGGGCTGTTCGAGTGCCGAGATCAAACTGGCGAGACTCCGGTCGGGTGCGAGATCCAGTGTCAGGTTTGCTTCACCGTTAGCTGACAATTGATCCCGCAGCTCTGCGGATAGTGCATAAATCAGGCTGCCTTCCAGGCCAGCCTCGGTGACTACGCATTCGCCGCGTCGCTCGATCAGCCCCTGATCGGGTGAGTGAACGCTGGCGATAACCTGCTTGAGCGGCGTGCCGGCAAAGCGCTGTTTCAGGTGTGCACTCCAGTTTGCTGTAAACCCGCAATTGGCCGGAATCAGCGCGCGTATTGCCACGCCCCGATCGCTCAGCACGCTTGTCCAGGCACCATCGGAGCCCAGGCGCGCCCAGCTACCGCCCCCCAGTGCCAGCACCACTGCGTCAGGGTTCACCGAAAGGGGGCCGGCAGGCGTAGCGAACTCTAGCTCGCCCTGTGCATTCCAGCCGACCCAGCGATGCCGGGTCTGAATGGTTACGCCGCTCTCGCGCAGTCTGCGAAGCCAGGCACGCAACAGTGGCGCGGCTTTCATCTCGACCGGGAAGACCCGGCCGGACGAACCGACAAAGGTGTCGATGCCCAGACCATGTATCCAGACGCGCAGCGCATCAGCGTCGAAGGAAGCCAGCCAGTCCGCCACCCAGGGGCTCGCCTCACGGTAGCGCGCGATAAACGCCTCTGCAGGCTCGGAGTGCGTGATATTCATCCCGCCCACGCCGGCGAGCAGAAATTTGCGCCCCACTGAAGGCATGGCATCGTAGACCGTCACAGCCGCGCCAGAGTTTGCCAGCGTTTCGGCTGCCATCAGACCGGCCGGGCCGCCGCCAATGATGGCAACCGAGGGTGGGGCGGGGTTTGACTGGCTGCGCACGGTGATGGTCTCTGGTCTGGGCGTTTGGCGCGGCAGTTTAACCTAGTCGCCGAGCCATCCAAACCGTCCTGAAGCGCAGTGACTGAACTCATCTATGCTGATTACCAGGCCTGCATGGCGTGTCGCCTGTGCCGGGAATACGTTAGAAGTGCGCGATTCGGGCGGTCAATGTAAACTCGCCTCCCCAAATTGCTGTGACACGGAGTCGCGGCAGCTATTCAGTCGTTCAGGCTCAGTTATTCAGGCCCGGTGTTCAGACTGCGGCCGAATGTTGTCGAGGAAGAAAGCTATGACCCAAATGCTGGATGATCTGGTTCGCCTGTTGGCGCTGGAAAAAATCGAAGAGAACCTGTTCCGCGGCGCGAGCCAGGACCTGGGGTTTCGCCAGCTGTTTGGTGGCCAGGTATTTGGTCAGTCGCTGTCGGCGGCCACCCAGACCGTTGACCCGGATCGCCACGTGCACTCAGCCCATGGCTATTTCCTGCGTCCCGGAGATGCGACATTTCCCATTGTCTATCACGTGGATCCGGTGCGTGACGGCGGCAGTTTCACTACGCGCAGGGTTCAGGCGGTTCAGAAAGGCAAACCGATCTTTACCCTGATTTGTTCCTTCCAGGGTGAAGAGGAGGGCTATCAGCATCAGACGACCATGCCTGATGTGCCAGGCCCCGATGATCTGCTCAACGAGACGGAGCTGACGCGCAAATACCAGCATATGATCCCGGAAGCAGTGCGCGAAAAAGTGCTGGTCGACAAGCCCATCGAGATTCGCCCTGTCGGGCTGTTCAACCCTTTCAACCCCAAGCCGTCGGATCCGGTTCGTTACATGTGGTTCCGTGCTGACGGCAAGCTGCCGGATGACCCCCAGCTGCACCGGTATCTGCTGGCCTATGCCTCGGATTTCCACCTGTTGGGTACGGCGATGCTGCCGCATGGCATTTCCAACTGGGCAGGCGATATGCAGGTAGCGAGCCTGGATCACGCGCTCTGGTATCACAATCCGCTGCGTATGAATGAATGGCTGCTGTACGCGATGGAGAGTCCTGTCGCCAGTGGCGCACGGGGTCTGTCGCGGGGTCAGATTTTCAATCAGGACGGCGTGCTGGTGGCATCGGTGACTCAGGAATCGTTGATGCGCAAGGTATCGCCCAAGCAATGAAGGATCTGCGTGGATGGGTGTTCGACCTGGACGGCACCCTTACGGTCGCCCAGCATGATTTTCCGGCGATTCGTCGGGAGCTAGGGATTCCGCCCGACGAAGACATTCTGGGACACATAGCCCGCTTGCCTGATACACACCGTCAGGATATGAGCGCGCAGCTGGATGCGATCGAGTTGCGCCTTGCTGCCGGTGTCCAGCCAGCCCCCGGTGCGGCGGATCTGATTCGGCACCTGCATGCCCAGGGCGTGCAGCTGGGTATTCTTACGCGCAATCTGCGCTCGGTGGCGATGGCCTCGCTGGAGGTGGTCGGTGTGCTCGACTGCTTTCATACGGATCATATTATCGGCCGTAACGAGGCACTGCCCAAGCCGGATCCCGACGGTATCCACCAGCTGTTGCATGCCTGGCAATTGCCTGAGTCGCAAGTGGTCATGGTGGGGGACTTTCGTTTCGACGTCGAAACCGGTCGCGCCGCGGGCTGCCATACCTGTCTCGTTCACCCGCACAATCGCTGGCCGGAGCTGACCGACTGGCATGTGTCTGACTGCGTAACGCTGAGGGCCAGGCTGGACTCCAGCAAACCGTCCTGAATCCACCGTCGAACGGCGCTGGTGGTTAATGCCTGCCGAGCGGTTATGATGGCGCCATCAATGAGCTAAATGCACGGAAGCATGCCATGTGGAATCGAGTCAGGTCCTTCTTTTCTCAGCGTCCTTCAGATCAGCCGACATCTTTGCTTGGCTTGCACGCTGCAGTACGCGCTGCGGAAGTAGCCGGCGAATCGCTGGCGCACGTCCCCACTGTAAATGTATCTGGCGCTGCGATTGATCAGTCTTTTCTGGACAGGGTTCTTAGCGCGGAGGCTGACGCGGGTATCAGACCTGGACGCGCAGAGCACGCAGCGCTGGAGGCGTTTACGGCCGTGCTCGAGAGTGATCTGGCTGACCGGCAATTAATCCCCAGGCTACCCGCCATGCTGCCTCGCCTGATGAGTACATTGCGTGATCCGGCTTCAACCAACCGGCAACTGGCGTCGCTTATTGGTCGGGATATGGTCTCGGTCAGTGAAGTGCTGCGCCTGGCGAACAGTCCGTTCTATCGTCGTAGCCACGAAACACGCAGTCTCGAGCAGGCGGTGCTGGTTATTGGCCGTGAAGGGCTGAAGCAGATGGTGTCCAATCTGCTGGTGAAGCCCATATTCGGAGCACATCAAGGTCGGTTCAGCGCGGCGGCAGGTCCGTTGCTATGGGAGCAGTCGGAGAAAGCCGCCGTGGTCAACGCCGCTTTGGCAAAGCATGACCGCGCCGATGAGTTCGATGCCTATCTGGCGGGGATTTCGAGCAATCTCGGGCTGCTGGTAGGCTGCAGAGTGCTGGATAAACTTGCCACGCCATTACCCCAGCCGCACAGCCAGGCATTTCGTGAACAGTGGCTGAATATTTCCCGGCAACTGTCGGCCCGGGTCATACGGTTGTGGGACTTCCCAGGGGCAGCCTGTGATGCCCTGGACGGACTGCTGACGGTCAACTCGCAGTTGCCTGCAGACAGTGTGCGGCTGTACAGTGCCGAGCGGTTCAGTCGTTACCATTGCCTGCATGACGGGCTGCTGCCGGTGGTTGACGCAGCGGTGCCACGCCCGGACCCGCTAGCCACTGAACATTTCACCCTTGCCATGGGCGTCCTCGCCCGGTTTGAACAACGACGCACCTGACCCCGCAGGGTGCCGATAGTGATTTTTTAGGAGCCTCTATGGCCTGGTTGCATTCCCGGCGCCTGCATTATTTCGTGGGCGGAGTGGCGATTCTGTTTGTGTTGTTGGTGGCGTTGCGCGGCATTTTTCTCGTAGCGTTCTCGTCGGTCGATCCGGGCGTTGATCAGCCCTGGGGGCTTGTACTCGAGACGCTGGGGATTGGCGTCCGTTTCGATTTGCGTCTGGCCATCCTGCTGATGCTTCCAGCCATGTTTCTCGCTTGGCTGCCCGGCTGGAACAGTCTGCGTTCAACGGTGCTGCGCTGGGTGGGCCGGACTTACCTGCTATTGGCGCTGGCCGTCATTCTACTGGTTTATATTCTTGATTTCGGGCATTACGCCTACCTCGGCGTGCGCCTGAATGCGTCAGCCCTGAAGTTTATCGCTGATGTACAGATCTCCCAGCAGATGGTGTGGGAAAGCTATCCGGTCGTGTGGATCACCCTGGGCTGGCTCGCGCTGTTGCTGCCAGTGTTCTACGCGCTATGGTCGCTAGAAAAGATCACTCTCAACCGTCAGGAAAAACGAATCGGTCTGTGGTCGCGGATCCTCGGAAGTGTGGCGATGGTGGTGGTAGTGTTTCTCGCCTTGCTCGGCCGTTACAGCAACCTGAACCTGGAAAATCCGGTACCGCTGCGCTGGAACGATGCGTTCTTCGCCGGTGATACGCAGCTGGGCGCACTGGGGCTGAATCCGGTGATCTTTTTCTACGATACCTTGCTGGTGCCGCAGGACCGCTATGACCTGGAGCAGGTACGCAAACATTACGCCGAAGTCAGCCATTATCTCGGCGTTTCCGAGCCGGAAGCCGAAACGCTGACATTGTCACGTCACATAGCGCCGCAACCGCACCAGCTGGGGGTTGCTCAGCCACCGAATGTGGTGTTCGTGATGCTGGAGTCCCTTGGCACCACTGCGGTCGGTGCCTATGGTAATCCGCTGAATCCGACTCCCAACCTGGACCGGATGGCCGGCGAGAGCTGGTTTTTCCGGCACTTCTATGTGCCGGTGACAGGCACTGCCAAGACCGTTTGGGCGAGTATTACCGGGGTTCCGGATGTATCGCGTCAGGAAACCGCGACGCGTAACCCGCTGATTACCAATCAGCACACCCTGATCAATGCGCTGAAGGATTATCAGAAGGTTTACACCATTGGTGGCAACTCCGGTTGGGCCAACATGAATGCCCTGATTCGCCAGAGCATCGACGGCATCGAACTCTATGAGGAAGGTGGCTGGCAGGCTCCGAATGTGGATGTCTGGGGTATCTCGGATCTGGATCTGTTCAAGGAGACCGATCAGATCCTGCGCGGCCTGCCGAAGGACAAGCCTTTCTTCGCCTATATCCAGACGGCTGGCAACCACCGGCCGTTCACGATTCCGAAAAACAACGATGACTTCCAGGTAATCGACCGCACACTCGAGGAAGTCCAGGCGGCGGGCTCGCGCAGCGTGGAGCAGTACAATGCCGCACGCCTGCTGGATTACAACATCGGTCGGTTCATGGAGATGGCGAAGGAGAGCGGCTATTTCGAGAACACCATCTTCGTGCTGTTCGGCGACCACAATACGCGTATCGCCAACATCGATTACATGAAGCCGGCCTTCGACAAGCTGGGTCTGGAAAGCAATCACGTGCCGATGCTGATTTACGCCCCCGAGTTGCTGAAACCACGGGAGTTCGAAGAGGCCGTAGGTTTAACCGATTTGCTGCCCACCATGGCGGGGTTGCTCGGCCTGGACTACGAGAACCGTACGCTTGGGCGTGATCTGCAGATGCCTGCACCAGAAGGGGAAAGGGTTGTGCCATTGGTGCTGCGTGAAGGTTCCTTTCCATTAATTGGAGCGGTGACCAAGGATTTCCTGCTGCAGATGAACTACGACGGCAGCGAGCCCAGCCTGCATGATCTGGACTCGGACACGCCATTGGACAATGTTGCTGAACGCTACCCCGAGGAATATCAGCGGCTGCTGCCGCTGACCCGCGGGCTGTACGAAACCGCGCGTTATATGCTGTACGAGAACGTGCGCGACTGAGATCAGCGGCCGGCGCGAAGCCGGCCTGTGCATTACATGGTCAAACGCATTGACAGATCAACGGCGCGCACGTGCTTGGTGATGCCGCCGATGGAGATGAAATCCACACCGGTTTCGGCAATGCTGCGCAGCGTTGCCTCGGTTATGCCGCCGGATGCCTCAAGCTTGGCTTTCCCCGCCACAAGACCTACCGCCGTGCGCATGTCCTCATGGCTCATTTCATCGAGCATGATGATATCTGCGCCGCCCGTGAGTGCCTCTTCCAGTTCCTCGAGGTTCTCCACTTCAACTTCTATTGGCTTGTTCGGGGCGAGGCTACGTGCCTGGCTAATGGTCGCGCTGATCCCGCCGCAGGCGGCGATGTGGTTTTCCTTTATCAAAAATGCGTCGAACAGCCCGATCCGGTGGTTATCGCATCCACCACAGGTCACCGCATACTTCTGCGCCATGCGTAGCCCTGGCAGTGTTTTGCGCGTGTCCAGCAGGCGAACGCCGGTGCCCTTCACGAGATCGGCGTAGTAGCGGCTACTGGTGGCGGTAGCCGAAAGCGTCTGGATGAAATTCAAAGCGGCGCGTTCGCCGGTCAGCAATCCGCGTGCGGGGCCATCAAGCTTGCAAAAGACCTGGTTGGCTTCGATCCGGTCTCCGTCCTGTGCGAGCCATTCGACCCGGATAGCTGGATCGATCTGCCGGAACACTTCGTCAGCCCAGGCCGTGCCGCAAAGTGTCGCTGGCTCTCGCGTAATGATCGTTGCGCTGGCTTGCCGGTCAGCTGGAATCAGGGCGGCGGTAATGTCGCCATCACCCACATCCTCGGCCAAGGCCCGGCGCACGTCCTCGGGAATGATCGTCTGCAGGCTTTCGAGAGTCAGGTTGGGCATGGGGAAGGGGCTCCGTCGCACGTGAGTGATGGCGGCGAGTATACCCGATTGAAAGGAAAAGCCCGCCCCGGGCAGGGCGGGCTTGGTGCTTCCGGGGTTACTGCGTATTGCTTACTGCAAGCGGGTTGTTGAAGTAATCCTGGGTCAGACGGAATACCACCGGGCTGAGCAACAACAGCGCCAGCAGGTTGGGGATCGCCATCATCGCGTTCAGTGTATCGGCCACCAGCCAGATGGTGCCCAGGTCGATCATCGGCAGGGTGCCGAGCGGAATGGCGATAATCCAGAGTACGCGGAACGGCGTATTGGAGCGCTCACCGAACAGGAACTGGGTGCATTTTTCGCTATAGAAGCTCCAACCGATGATGGTAGTGAAGGCAAAGATTGCCAGGCCGATACTCACGATGTACTGACCCCAGCCCCCCGGAAGGCCCAGATTGAAGGCATGCGCTGATAGCGATGCACCATTTTCGCCGCTCTGCCAGGCGCCGGTCACCATGATCACCAGGCCGGTAATCGAGCAGATAATGATGGTGTCGATGAAGGTACCGAGCATCGCAACTGTGCCCTGACGGATCGGGTTGTTGGTTTTTGCCGCAGCATGGGCAATGGGCGCGCTGCCCAGGCCGGCTTCGTTGGAGAACACACCACGGGCAATACCGAAGCGCATGGCTGCCCAGATAGTTGCGCCGGCAAAGCCGCCGGCTGCAGCGGCCGGATTGAACGCGTGGTAGAAGATCAGGCCGATTGCATCCGGGATCTCGCTGGCGTGGGTAACGAGGATAATCAGGCCGCCACCGACGTAGAACAGCGCCATGATGGGAACCAGCTTGCCGGCAACCTCGCCGATACGCTTGATGCCGCCGATCAGTACCAGCGCGACCAGTACGGCGATAACCACCCCGGTAATCACTGGCTGGATGCCGAAGGTGCTTTCCAGAGCATCGGAGACCGAGTTGGACTGAATCGTGTTGCCGATGCCGAAGCCGGCCAGCATGCCGAATATCGCGAACAGCACGCCAAGCCATTTCCACTTCTCGCCCAGGCCGTTGCGGATGTAATACATCGGACCGCCGACATGGTTACCCAGGGCGTCTTTTTCACGGTAATGCACCGCAAGCACCGCTTCACAGAACTTGGTGGCCATGCCGACGATCGCGATGAGCCACATCCAGAACAGCGCGCCGGGGCCGCCAAAGAACACCGCGGTTGCAACACCAGCGATATTGCCTGTGCCCACCGTCGCAGACAGGGCTGTCATCAGGGCGTTGAAGGGACTGATGTCGCCTTCCTCGGCGGTCTTCTTCCGACCCTGCCACAACATGCTGAAGCCGTAGAACAGCTTGCGCTGCGGCAGGAGCTTCAGGCCTAAGGTCAGATACAGGCCGGTTCCCGCAAGCAAGGCCAGCATGGCCGGCCCCCAGACCACGCCGTTTATGGCGTTAATGATGGATATGAGTGATTCCATTTCTTGGACTCTCCAGAGGATTCTAGTTATTGGCTTTCATGGCACTGCCTGTTTGATCGATATTCCTGCCACCCTTTCAGACACTGCAGAAAAGTGCCAGCAGTCTGAGCATAAACCAGAAAAACGATAACCGCTGCAAACGCCGCGCCAGCGCGAGTGAGTTTTCGAACCGATTTCAGTCAGGCAGGAATATTTGCTTTTAGCCAAGGACGTCGCGGTTCTGGAAAAAGAGGTTGAAGTTCGCCGGGAAGCGCATAGAATTAATTGACGCCAATTTAATGCCATACAATTTTTGCCAGTGTCGCGATGGTCGGTGCGCGGCTTGCATGCTTTTGGTTTCGGTAGCACGCGCGCGACAGGCCAGCCGGGATAGGGCATGTGTCCGAATCGGCGTCTTTCACAAAGCAATGCGGCTGTGATGAGTTCCCCACATGCTGGCCGCCAGGAGTTTTGAGATGTCCAAGGATCGCAACGTCATCCCGATCGGTACGGATTCCCGGCGAGTCGCACGGCCCGTTGCGCGCCCCTCTCATCTTCCTTCGTTATTACAGAGCATCCGTGACCAGGCTGTTGTCTTCTATAAGTCGGCGCTCGCTGAGCTGTACGATCAGGCCGACGACAGCTTGTTCGTGTTGGCTGACAAAGCGGCCAGCAATGCCGAACAGGGCATGTTTTTCGAAGTCATGCGGGCGTTACGCCTCAAGCGCGGCGAGCTGATCAGTAGCTGTGCTGGCGGCCTGATAGAGAAGTTTGACGATCTCGGCCGAATCACGCCCGCAGCAGAAGAGGCGCCTCAACCCTTCGCGGTAGACAGCCTCAGCCTGGTTCAGCCTGACGAACTTGAGCAGTCGGTTGCGCTGGACGGGATGGTGGGACGCTGTAATGAGCGCAATCGGCTTGCGTTGCAGCATCTGGCTCTGCGTATCAATAGTCTCTCCAAGCAGCCTGTCGACGAGCACAGCAATCCTCTAAGCCCCGCAATCCTGGCTGAGGTGTTTGTAGACAGCTTCGCTGCGCTCGATCTGGATATAAAAGTACGGCTGATCCTTCTCAAGCTGTTCGAGCGTTATCTCTGTAACCGTCTGGATGATCTCTACGGCGAGGCGAATTCCCTACTGATCCAGGCGGGAATCCTGCCGGATCTGAAACTCGGCAGCGTGCCGCAGGCGCGTTCAGCTGCGCCCAGAGGACAGCATGCCCGTCCCCCCAGTGGCACCGTATCGGATGCGTTTGCTGGTGATACAGGCGCGCGCGATCAGCGCGATCAGGAAGTGCTTTCGGTGTTCAGCCAGCTGATTGGTAGCTGGCGGCATGCCAGCGGGGATACGGCACTGTCCAACCCGGGCGTGATTGGTGCTGAACCCATGCAGAGCGACGAGCTGCTCGAGTTGCTCGCTCATCTGCCTGCTGCCCCGACGCAAAGCGATACGCGTAACCTCCGCAAGAATGTATATCAGCAGCTGGATAACCGCCGGCATGCCACAGGCAAGGCGCAAAGTCTGGATCGCGTCGATGATGATGTGATCAGTCTGGTGTCGATGTTGTTCGAGTTTATTCTCGATGATGAGCATCTGCCGACGACCGTCAAGGCGCTGGTGGCACGGCTTCAGCTTCCGGTGCTGCGCGTGGCGATCGCGGATAAGGCGTTCTTCAGCCTGTCACGTCACCCGGCACGCCGTCTGCTCAATGAACTCGCGCGCGCAACGGTGGGCTGGAATGATCAGGACGACCTGCGCCGCGATCAACTCTATATCCTCCTGGAGAATATGGTTGGCCGTCTGCTGATCGAGCCCAGCCCTTCGGCCGAGCTGTTTGATGAGCTGCACGCCGAGTTGTCCAGCTTCGTCAGGATTGAGCAGCGCCGGTCTGGTCGTCTCGAGCAGCGCACGCGCGATGCGGAGGAGGGTAAGGCGAAGGTCGAAGCGGCACGCGCCCAGGTCGCCGACAGCCTGAATGCGCTATTGCTCGGTCGAACTGTGCCCGTACGCCTGGTCGCCACGTTGCGCGATACCTGGAGCCAGGTCATGCAAATGACCTGGCTTCGCCAGGGCGCTGAATCCGAGGCGTGGCGAGGTGTTGTCGATACCGCTGAGCGTCTGATCATCAGTATGGAAGGCCCGGCGCAAGGCCAGACGCTTCCGGAGCGGGATGCTGCCAATCAGAAAGTGTTGAGCGAGGTCGCCGAAGGGCTAGAGCTCATTGGTCAGGACGAACAGCAGAGCGCACCCCTGCTGGCTGCTCTGGCCGCTTTGCAGAAAGCTGCCAGCGAGGCGTTGATCTCGCCCGCCGAGCCCATTGCTCGACCGGAAGAAGCGGCAGCACCTACGGACAGTACGCTGATTCCCGCCGCTACGCAGGAAGCGCTTGCGGTACAACCAGCCGCGCTGGCGGATATCGAGGCGGTACATATTGCAGAGCAGGTGATCGAATCAGTAGCCGTTGAAGAAGAGGCGGAACTGGTTATCGATCTGCCCAGTGCAGAATCGATCAGCTGGGTCTCGCGCTTGCACGCGGGCAGCTGGTTCGAGCTGACGCCCAGCGAGGGGCAGCCAGCCCAGCGGTGCAAACTGGCGGCGATAATCAGCTTCAGTGGCAATCATATCTTCGTAAACCGCAGCGGGGTCAAGGTCGCGGAGTTCAGGACGCAGGCGCTGCAGCGGCACTTTGACAGTGGTCTGATCCATCTTGTGGATGACAACCAGTTGTTTGATCGAGCTCTGGAATCGGTTATCGGTAATCTACGACAGCTGCAATCCGGCCGATCCTGAACTAGGGTCTGTTGCCGTTTCATTGCGAGCCGCGATGAAACGACAACAGACCCTAGTGCTTTGAGCCGCATGCCTGCTAGCATGGCTTTTTTTGCCGGTGGGATAGCATGCTCAGAGTTGCGCAGGATGGTTGGCTGACGGACGCGCGTGCCTGCCCGTCCCCGCATTGCAATGCAAGGCCGGCGGGGGAGAATATCTCGCTACTGGTCATCCACAACATCAGCCTCCCGCCGGGCCAGTTTGGTGGCGGTTTTGTGCAACCGTTCTTTGCCGGCCAGCTGGATCCCGACCAGCATCCCTATTTTGCCCTGATTGCCTCCATGCGCGTTTCAGCGCATTTTCTCATTGAGCGGGACGGATCCTTATTCCAGTTTGTATCCTGCCTGGACCGTGCCTGGCATGCGGGTGCGTCTCGCTTTGGCGGCCGGGCAGATTGCAACGACTATTCCATAGGCGTGGAGCTGGAGGGTGCCGACACCACCCCCTATACCCCGGCACAGTACGCTACGCTGATTGATCTGACTCGCGCCTTGCAGGAAGCCTATCCGGCGATCACTCCCCATCGCATCACTGGCCACGAATTCATCGCACCCGGGCGCAAGACCGACCCTGGGCCTGCATTTGACTGGCAAGGTTATCTGCGCGCGGTGACCGGTCATGCCGATATGCCGCATCTCGCCTCGCCTGATCAACGGAGCTCTGCATGAATTTTCTGGTTTTGCTACTGGTGGCCGTTATTCTACGGTTTACCCCTTGGCGCGGCGGCTTTCCGATTGACGTCCTGGGCTATTGGTCAGACTGGGTGGGCCGCGTCACCCGCGGGCGTTCGAGCTGGTTGTTCCTGATAATGCTGTTGTTGCCGCTACCACTGCTGGCAGTGGTTCTGTGGCTGGCCACGGGCGTAGCCTACGGCGTGCTGACGCTGATCATCCATACCTTGCTGGTGCTCCTATGCGTGGGCCGCTCCGATCCGCTTGGCACCATGACCAGCGCCGTAGGCGAGGCCTGGCAGCGTGGCGATCAGGAGGCGGCCAGCGTGCTGGCGGAGCGCGACTTCGGCGTGGTGGGGGATGACGCAGCAGTGCTGCTACAGGGCCTGCGCGGCCGCATGGCAGCGGAGGCCTGTCATGGTTATTTCGTTCCGGCGTTCTGGTATGTGCTCCTGGGGCCGATCGTAGCGGTGGGGTATCGCCTGGCATGGCTTGCCAGTCAGCGCAGCGATGCTGGCGGTAACGCGTTTGCCGGAGCCCTGGCCCACGCGCTCGAGTGGCTGCCGGTGCGTCTGATGGGGCTCAGCTTTGCGCTGGTAGGGCATTTCGATGCGACTCTGGCTGTGCTCCGCCGGGTCGTGCTGCAATGGGAGCCGCAGACGGTACAGCTGGCTCAGTGGTTTACCGCCGCCGCCTTGACTGAGAGTTCCGCCGTACCGGTCGCTCAGCCTCTGGATGTGATGCGTACCTTCCTGCTGCGTGCAGTACTGGTGTGGGCGGTGGTCATCGCCTTTATCTCCCTGATGGGCTAAAGACTCCCGGCGCAAGGCCGATAGTAGGGGTTAATTCAGGGTTTGCCTGACCCCACCATCATTTGCCCCAGGGAGACATCACTGTGAATACCCTCTTGGCTCCTGCCATAGCGCTTATGAACAGACTCCGCTACGGCATGAAGTTCTGCCTGATCAGTCTTCTGTGTTTTGTTCCCCTCGGCGTTATGGTCGGTTTCCTGGGGTTGCAGCAATATGAGCGCGTGCAATTGACGGAGCGCGGGCTCGATTCAATTGGCCTCATGCGTGAGATGGTGGTGGTCGTGCAGAATGCCGAAATACTGCACGATCTGGATGAGGTGCATTTCCAGTTTGGTCCGGGCGATCAGGCGCAGGCGCTGGATCAGCGCACTCAAGTGCTTCGTAGCAGGATTATAGAGGGGCTGGAGGGGCTACAGATTGATAACGCTGACCCGCTCGCTGCAGACCTGATCAGCGCCCGCGATAAACTGGTCGATCTCTATGGGCGCATCGCGGACGCCTCGTCACGCAATCGCGCTGACATGTCGTCTCAGGCGTACGGTAATGCGCGTTCGCTTCTTTCCATGATCGCTGGCTATGCAGGCTTGTCGCAGGACTTCGATCCGGCGGTTCGTCACATGACGTCTGTGTTGGTGGATGAGGTACCTGACATTACCGGCACCCTTGCTGAAGGGCGCAGGCTGGGGGCGGTCGCGTTGGGCCAGGGATATCTGAATTCTGATGGCAGCCGCGCCATGGACAGCCTGCTCGACGACATCGACCGGCTCACCACCGATTACAAACAGGCTCTCGGGATGATCGACCAGCAGATAGTTACCGAGCTTGGAATGAACGTCGAGGCCAGCGTAGCGAGTATTGGCGATAGCGTCTTGCTGTTCGAAGATAAAATCATTTTCGCCAGCGATCTCTCGGGCGACTGGAATGCGTACTTCGACGAAGTCAGCGGCGAGATCAACCACACCTACGCGCTGGGTGACGCCATAGTCAGCGTATTGCATGACAAGCTCGATCAACGTCTTGGCAGTAACTGGCGGACGATGTTGCTGCTGATCGGCACCATGCTCGCTTTGTTCGTCGTCATCACCTACCTGTATGCGGGCTTTTACATCTCCACCCGACAGACTATCGGACGCCTGTCTGAGCTGATGACCCGCGTGGCTGGCGGCGATATGACAGTCAGCACGGCGGTAGGCAGTCGCGACGAGCTGGGCGCGCTGACCCGGGACTTCAATGAAACGATCGCGCGGATCCGCGAGCTGATCCAGCGGGTCAGCGCCACCTCCGGTCTGGTGCAAGAACAGTCGCAACAGGTTGAGACCATTTCGGCTCAGAGCAGCCAGGCGGCGATGGACCAGCGTAGCCAGATAGAGCAGGTGGCTACCGCAATGAACGAGATGGCTGCGACCTCGCAGGAAGTAGCGCGCAGTGCGGCCTCTGCGGTGGTGAATGCCGAACAGGTGAATACCGAAACACTCAGCGGCCGTCGCCTGGTGGAAAGCTCCGTGGACGGAATCGAGAGTCTGGCCGGGGAAATCGAGAAATCGGTTGCGGTCATCAATCGCCTGGCTGAAGACAGCGTTTCCATCAGCCGCGTCCTGGATGTGATCAAGGGTGTCGCCGAACAGACCAACCTGCTGGCATTGAATGCGGCTATTGAAGCGGCACGTGCCGGCGAGCAAGGCCGCGGGTTCGCCGTTGTCGCCGATGAGGTGCGCACTCTGGCGCAGCGTACACACCAGTCGACTGAAGAGATCGAGCAGATGATCGGTCGCTTGCAGAATGGCGTCTCGGCAGCCGTCAGCGCGATGGATGCCAGCCATAGCAAGACTGCTACAGCTGTGGATGCTTCGCTGCAAGTGCAGGCGGCGCTGGATAACATTGCCCGGGCGGTAACCCAGATCGTCGATCAGAGCCAGCAGATTGCCGCTGCAGCAGAAGAGCAGACTGCGGTCAGCCATGATATCGATCAGAACATTGTGCAGATCAATCAAACCGGCGAGCGCACAGCGGAGGGAGCGACGCGCACCGAGGAGTCCAGCAAGCGCATGGGAGGTCTGGTCAAGGAGCTGCAGGACATGCTGGGCGCGTTTCGCGTCTGACAGTCTGTATCAGACGCGCTGACGTTGTGCTGCAGCTCGGCGGCGTCTGGTTACTCGGGCTTCGGCTTTGGTTCCCAGAGTACTTCCGGTGTGGTTTCAAGCTTGCCGATGATCCTGGCGACCACGAACAACAGATCTGAAAGGCGGTTGAGGTAGATCAGCGCCTGCTCATTGATGGTTTCTTCTGCCGCCAGGGTGATATTGCGTCGTTCGGCCCGGCGACAGACACTGCGAGTCTGGTGTGCCTGGGCTATAGCGCGGGAGCCGCCGGGCAGAATGAAGTTGGTCAGAGGGTCGAGCGTTTCGTTGAATCCGTCGATCAGCTCCTCAAGCCGTGTGACGTCGGCTGCGTCAATGATATTGCAGCCGGGCACGGCGAGCTCTCCTCCGAGATCAAACAAACGATGCTGGATGGGTGCAAGCGTGTCGCGCAGCTCGACCAGTCTTTCGGTTCCCAGGTCTGCCAGTAACAATCCCAGTTGGCTGTTCAGTTCATCAACGCAGCCGATCGCCTCGATCCGTGGGTGATCCTTTTCCACGCGACGGCCATCTGCCAGTCCGGTTTTTCCGGCGTCGCCGGTTCGTGTATAGAGTTTGCTCAGGCGAAAGCCCATGTTTAATTGCCTCTGATATAGCGCTGCACCCGCGAACGAGCGGCGTCGGAGTATTCAGCCTAGCGTGATTTACGTTGGGGCAACACCCTGGGGTCGGTTGTCAGCAGGCCCGGATCAATCCGGCGGCAAGCCGAGCGCAATCAGTCGGGTGCGCAAGTTGGTGTGGAGCCGTTCAAGGGTGGGCAGCTGCAGACCGGCCTTGCGGGCCTGGCGCACGGCGTAGCCAAGGATGAAATCGATCTCGGTTCGTCGACCGTTATGGACGTCCTGTCGCATGGATGAGCTGTTGGCTGCAGTGCTGTTTATTACCTGGCGAATTGTAGTCTCCAGCTGATCGAGCTCAACACGTGCGCTGTAGACAGCCAGCAACTGCTGTAATTCGGGAATGAGCTGGTCGAGCTGCGCGCCTGCATGGAGCGGTACCTCGCCGTTGGGGCAGTCGTACAGCACTGTGAAAGGGTTGATTGCGCAGTTGATTGCAAGCTTCTGCCAGAGTACTTGCTCGATGTCAGGCTCCCACTGCGATTCAATCGCCGCCGCGTTCAGATCCACCAGCCAGCTCGGCGCAGCCCCGCCGGCGGGATCGCCAATCCGGTTAACGCCTTTGCCGGCCCAGACAACCTGAGCGGGGCTGGCAATCAAGGCTCCATCGGTGACGCTTGCGTAAAGAACACGCTGTGCTGGATAGGCCTGGCGGGCGGCCTGTTGGCTACCGAGTCCATTTTGCAGCATGAGGATCTGTGCGCCGGGCTTGAGGCGTGGAGCGACACTGGCCAGCGCTGTCTGCGCGGAATAGGCTTTGGTTGCGACGATGAGGAGGTCTATCAGTTCGCCAGCCGTGGCCAGCTCGGCCGGTACCTTGAGCTCGTAATGCTGCGCTCCGTCGGTGAGCCCGACCATCTGGTGCCGTGTTTGCCACGCATTCAGTGCAGCGGCATCTCGCAGAATCAGGCGGCAGGGCTTGTCGGCCCGGGCCAGGCGAGCGGCCCATAACAGGCCGAGGCTTCCAGCACCTAGCAGGTGAATCATCAATGAGGCCTAGATCGGCGTGGTACGTCTGACTTCCGTGATCAGGTTGGTGGCGTAAGCATCGTCCAGATGCTGCTCGACGGTCTCGAAGAGCTGTTCCGGTTCAGGCATGGCCTGATCAGCTGTAACCGATCCCAGGGCCATACCGGCGCGTACACTGAGGTAACCTTCGGTTGTTTTGAATGCCTTGAGATTGAGCCCGTCGTGCAGCCGTCTGAAGCTGTTGGGTTTGCATTCGCTTGGATCGTCAACCAGCGTAACCACGGCAAAAGTGTTATCGCCTACCCGCGCGATAACATCCGCCGGCCGGACCAGTTGCTGTAATCGTCTGGCGATTCCCTTGAGCAGTTCGTGCTTGACGGTCTCACCGTGCTGTTTGTGCATCTCTTCAAGATTCTGCACGCCAAGAATGACCAGGCAGCAGGCCCCGCCACGCGAATCGACGTTGCGAATGGCATCGGTCAGACGGCGCAGCAGATAGCGGCGGTTACCCAGCGCGGTCTGGGGATCGATAAGGTTATGTGCTTCCAGTTCAGCGTTGTTGTCTGCCATCAACCGGTTTTCTTCGAGCAGACGGTTGATCAACTGCGAGATACGGTCAGCGGCGTAGATGCGTGGCAGAAGTTGCTCGTTCATGGCGGACTTGCTAATGAAATCGTCCACGCCGCGGTCAAAGGCCTGGCCCAGAACATTATCGCCTTCGCGCGCAGTCAGCAGAATCACATAGGTGTAGTGGCTGGTCTGTTCATCAACCTGGCGGATACGGGTAGTCAGCTCCAGCCCGTCCATCTGCGGCATCAGCCAATCCGCAATCATGACGCTTGCAGGGGTTTGTTCATGCATTGCCAGCGCGTCCACTGCTGAATTGGCGTAGCGAATATCGACATACCCGGCCTGGGTGAGGGCGTGGCCTATGACGGCACTGCTGAACTTGGTATCGTCCACCACCATAATGCTGAGTTGCGGATTGGGCATGTGTGTTTGTGCTCCCTGCAGCTGACTACGTCTCGTTATAATGCCATGAGAGCATATCCGTTGTTCGGCCCGTTATGTCATAAAAATCACATTTATTCGAGGTAAAAATGCCATCTTTTGATGTCGTGTCCGAATTGGACAAGCATGAGGTCACCAATGCTATAGACAACGCCATGAAAGAGCTTGACCGCCGCTACGACCTGCGTGGCAAAGGGGATTTCGAGTTCCGCGAAAAGGATCTGACGGTTACCATCACCGCCGACGCAGAGTTCCAGTTGGAACAAATGCTCGAGATCCTCAAAATGAACCTCACCAAGCGCAAGATCGATATCAAGTGCATGGAAATCAAACCGCACTTTGCCTCAGGCAAGCAGGTCAAGCAGGACGTTGTACTGCGAGAGGGTATCGATAAGGAAATGGCGAAAAAGATTGTCGCGTTGGTGAAAGAATCGAAAATCAAGGTTCAGGCTGCCATCCAGGGCGAACAAGTGCGCATCACCGGTAAGAAACGAGATGACCTCCAGCAAACCATGGCTATGCTCAAGGGCACCTCGCTGGACCTCCCGCTGCAGTTCAATAACTTTCGCGATTGATTATCCCACCTAAGGATCCGTTTCAATGGATGATGTAATTATTCAGCTCGAAGAGCTTCAGGACGCCTGGCTACCGCTGGTCGTGCAATACGGCAGCCAGGTTTTGCTCGCGCTGGTAACCCTGCTGATTGGCTGGTGGATTATCGGTCGGGTGACTGCCGGTATTCAGGCGATGATGGAAAAACGGAAGATCGACCGGACGCTACACGGCTTCGTCGGTGCGCTGGTCGGTATCGGTTTGAAGGTACTGTTGGTCATCAGCGTAGCCGGGATGATAGGTATCGAAACAACATCCTTCATTGCGATGATCGGTGCGGCGGGTCTGGCAGTGGGGCTGGCGTTGCAGGGGAGTCTGGCTAACTTTGCCGGCGGCATGCTGATTATTATCCTGAGACCCTTCCGAGCAGGTGAGTTCATCGAAGCCCAGGGCGTCATGGGCACCGTGGACAGCATTCAGATTTTCCACACCGTACTCAAAACGGCTGACAACAAGACGATCATCATACCGAACGGCAGTCTTTCCAACGGTAATATCGTCAACTATTCCCGTCAGCCGACGCGCCGGGTCGATCTGAATATGGGCATTGGTTATAACGACGACGTGAAAAAAGCCAGGAAGATCCTGCTGGATTTGGCCGCTGCTGACGAACGTGTTCACAAGGACCCTGCGGCAGCGGTCTGGCTGGTTTCTCTGGGCGAAAGTTCGGTGAATCTGTCGCTGCGTATGTGGACGAACAATGCCGATTACTGGGGTGTGTTCTGGGACATCCAGGAGCTTGCCAAGGAACATTTCGAACGTGAAGGCATCACTATTCCATTCCCTCAGCGGACTTTGCACGTCATGACGCCTGCTGCAGCGCCTACAGGCGCAGCAGACTGATCCTTATCCGGTTGTAGTCTAAGATGAACAAAAGCCCGGCTTGTCCGGGCTTTTGTTTGCTTAGAAATCTCCGTGTTGCCAATTTGCTTCCTGCGTTGCCCCCGTTTCTTGAGCGCCGGTTCTTCATACTTCACCTGAGGAGTGATGGCTAACCCGATGACCAGACGTGTCAATCCTCAAAAAAATATGAACAGGTCGCTGGTCTGCTTGTCAGTTAGTACACGCAGTGAATTTCGCTGCGAAATTCGACTTAACTGAACATAGGGCTGAGACATGAAAAAACTCTTCAAAACCTCAATGCTTCTTGCTGCGATGGTGCCAGCAGTTGCGCTCGCCCAGCCGTCGGCCGGGGATCAGGAAATCACCTTGGGTGGTGCCGGTAGCAGCGATAAAGATTTTGATTCCTCCGGTCTGTCCGTTCAGGGTAGCTGGGGTCAGTATCTGAGCGATTCCTCTCTCTGGGGTGTTCGCCAAACCGTGAACGCCTTTGATACTGAGGGCGAGAGCGTGCAGTGGAGCGGTTCGACTCGTGTGTTCTACGACTATCACTTCGGCAGCGGCAACAGCCGCCCGTTTATCGGTCTGAGCGCCGGCGGTATCTACGGTGATGGCGTGGACGAAACCTTCATGGGCGGGCCGGAGATCGGCTACAAACACTGGCTGAACGAAAACACCTTCGTCACAGGCCTGGTGGAGTATCAGTTCCTGTTTGAAAGCGCTTCGGATGTTGATGACACGTACGATGACGGCGCGTTTTTCTACAGTGTAGGTCTGGGTTACAACTTCTGATCGACCGCTTAAGCGGCGCCTGTCCAGGCGCCGCTTGTTTTTTTCGTATTTAGTCCCCGAATGCTCAGTTGATATCTGATTCCAGATCGTCTTAATCAATTCCGGGGCGGCGGAGCTTGTCCGGGTGTGCTTTTCTGATCAGTAATGCAGCCAAAATAATCGCCGGTACGCCTGTGAATGCGGTCAATACGAAGAAGCTCACCCAGCCGACGTTTGCCGCCAGCAAGCCGGTAAAACCTGCCGCGAACTGCCCGGGCAGTGTCATCAGCGAGCTGAACAGCGCGTATTGTGTAGCCGTATAGGCAGTGTTGGTCAGGCTCGACAGATACGCGATGAATACCGACACAGCCAGCCCTCCCGTAATATTGTCGGCGATGATCGCCAACACCAGCCCATAGGTCTCCGGCCCGATGAATGCCAGCCAGGCAAAGGTCAGATTGGTCGCTGGCGCCATGAATGCAGTCAACAGCATGATCGGAGCTATGCCATAGCGAGCGACCAGCAAGCCACCCAGAGCTGCGCCCAGTAACGTCATGCCCAGGCCGAAGGCGGCGGCAATATTGGCTATTTCCGCCTTGCTGAACCCCAGATCCAGATAGAACGGGTTCGCCATGACACCCATGAATATATCGCTGATGCGAAAGGTGGCGATGAACGCCAATATCAATAAGGCGACCTTCCCGTAGCGCTGGAAAAACTCAGCGAAAGGGCAAACCATCGCGCCTATGAACCAGGCTGTCAGGTCGCGTCGCCAGCCCTGATGTCCGGTGCTGGCCAAGTAATCCTGCACGCGTTGCTCCAGTGCATAAGTGCTTTGCGTAACCTCGACATCAGGCTCGGCGATCACCAGCGTAGTGATCATCCCGACGCCCATCAGTAAGGCCATTCCGCCATAGGCGAGCGTCCAGCTATCCAGATTGGCCAGATGCAGGGCGCCGGCGCCGGCGATCAACAGCGCAACGCGATACCCGGTCACGTATGTCGCCGCCATTGCTGCCTGGCGATGTTTGGCTTCGGCCTCGACGCGGTAAGCATCGATGGCGACGTCCTGAGTAGCCGAGCCGAACGCGACCAATACCGCGCAAAGCGCAACGAACTGCAGGTTCTCGCGCGGGTCGGTGATGGCCATGCCGAACAATCCGGCGGCAATGATGCACTGCGCCAGTAGCATCCACGCGCGGCGCCGGCCGAACCAATCCGTCAGCAACGGGATCGCAGCGCGGTCTATAAAAGGCGCCCAGAGCACCTTGATGGAGTGGGCCATGCCGACCCAGCTCAGAAAGCCGATGGCCGCCAGCTCCACGCCGATGTCTTTCAGCCAGGCGCTGAAGGTGCCACCGACCAGCAGTAAGGGGAGGCCGGCGGAGAAGCCGAGGAACAACATGCCAATGACGCGTGGTTTGAGGTAAACGCGCAAACCTTCGCGTGCGGGCTCGGTATGCTCAGCCGGGTGATTACTCATGCAATTCCTGTGATTGGTCGGGTGGCTGTTCAGGTGACCCAGGCCAGCCAAAGTGTGCCATGTTAACCCTGTGATTGACGATCAGCACGCCTTCACCGAGCAAACGTCGTCGTTGCTCGGCGCCCGCCGCAGACTCGGGCGATAGTGACAGTTGGCCTCGACTGTTGACTACCCTGTGCCACGGCAGACTGCTGCCTTCCGGCAGTTGCGCCAGCCAGCGGGCGACCACACGGGCTCCTCGACCCAGGCCGGCAAGCTGGGCCAGTCGTCCATAGCTGGTGACGCGCCCAGGCGGGACTGTGGCAAGTATCTGCCAGAAATTTTGACGGGCTGTGAGGAACTCCTCAGCGGGATTTCCGTTGATCGAGTTCGCTGGCAATCGGTTCTCATTCATGGATAATGGCGCCTTTTTACGCCCTATTTTAAGGCTATTGTGATGTTATTCTGCCGCTATACCGCTGCTTTTCTGTTGTGTTTCCCCATGGTTTCAATCGCTGACACTGTCTGGCTGGATAACGGTGATCGTTTGACCGGAAAGATCGAGCTGCTGGACCGTGGGCGTCTCGTTATTAGAACCGAATTTGCAGGTGAGGTAACCGTCAAGGTCGGTCGCATTCGCACGATGGAAACCACAACGCCAATGCTGGTCAAGACCGAGGATCACGCCGAGCAGGCGCTGGCGATCAAAAGCTCCGATACTGAAGGAAACGTGTTGGTCTTCAACGGTCTGCCGGAACCGGTCGACATGCCATTGGCTGATATCAGCCAACTCATGGAGCCGCAGCCGTTCATTCAGGACTGGCTGCTTGAGGGCAACGCGGATCTTTCCTTCGATATGAAAGATGCCTCGCAGGAAGAGGAAGACCTGGCGCTGCGCTTCAATACCCGGGCGCGACATGGCGACTGGCGTCACGATCTAGCCGCTAACTTCGAGCGTGACTATCGGGATGATATCCGGAGTCGTCACCTGCTGCAGACCGAATATGATCTGAGCTGGTTCTTCGGCGAACAATGGTTCTGGCAGACCAGTCTCGATTACGAGCGCGACCATATCGGAGATATTGCCCGGCGGATACAGATTGGTGCCGGTCCCGG